>DASRDE010000001.1:0-5855 GCA_035652755.1 Vulcanimicrobiaceae bacterium
GTGCCCATTACGCAGTCGTACGAGTTCTTTCACGCGCTGAGCGAGCGCGGGGTGCCGGTCAAATTCGCCGTATTTCCCGGTTCGACGCACGGACCATCGAGCGAAGCACAATCGCAAACGCTCACGCGCATGTGGCTGCAGTGGCTCGATCGGTACTTACGGATCGAAGCGCCTAAGCGCTGATGAGGTGCGTATGCGCTTCGGCGATGGCCTGCATCGCTCGAGCGTCGCCTTCGCGCGGATAGGCGCAGAAGAGATCGAACGGGATCGCGGCCTGCAGCCGATTCCAATAGCGCTCGAGTTCCATCGCACCGCCGCGATCGCCGCGCAGCCAGAGCTCGTCGACCATGTCGCCGTAGGCGCGCAAGCCGCGGCCGTCGGACGTTTCATACATTTCGCGCACGAGGCCGCCTACGACGCGGTCGAATCGCGCGTAACTGAGCCGGCCGCCATCGTATAAACGTTCTAACGTCTGCGCCGCCGGCAGAACCCGCAGCCGTCCGTCGCGTATCGAGAACGCGGGCGCCACGCCGCAGTCTTCCAAATCGCGGAACAGCGCGGCGCGCCGGTCGTCGTTGGTCACGACGATTAGCGAACCGCCCGAGCGCAGACCTTCGGCCAAATATTCGGCAATTCCCGAGATCAGCGCGCGTTCGTCATAGTCGTACAGCTGCGCGACGTGTGTACACGCCCGCGGCGGGCACGCGCGATCGTTATGCATTGGCGGGCTCGCGCGGCCGCAGTTCGGGCACACCCATGCCATTTAGGAACACGGGCAGCTCTGCGACCGAGAATTGAAGGCCCGAAACGAAGGGGCCGAAGGCGCCGTACCGGGCACTGGCCTCGTCAAAGCGCATCTCGTACACGAGTTTCTTGAAGACGACCGGATCGTCCGCGTACAGATCCACCCCCCACTCGTAGTCGTCGTACCCGATCGAGCCGCTGATGACTTGCGTCACCAGACCGTGAAAGGTTCGACCGATCTTTCCGTGATCGAGCATCAGGCGGGCGCGCTCGGCAAATGGAAGCATATACCAGTTGTCGGCACCCTCCCGCTTTTTGTCCATGGGGTAGAAACAGACGTACCGCCGCGGCGGGATGCCCGCCCACAGCCGCTCGGCGTTGCGCGGGTGAGCCGCCTGCTCGGCCAGCATCTCGTCGAATGCGGCGTTCCAGTCGGGCGAAAAGCGCTTGAGGTTGCGCCCTTCGAGGGCTGCGTGAATGCGGCCGGTCGCCTCGTACAGGCCCAGCTCGAGCACCGAGACGTACGAATCGCGGGGCTCCAAGTAGTCGCGCAGCTCGCAGGCGTCAAAGCGCATTTGCGCTGCCGCCAGGCCGTCGTAGGAACGCGCGTAATGCGTGAGCATGAGATCGGAGCTATGCCCGACCGTCTGAGCGATGCCCACGTCGCTGCGGCCGGGCTCTTTGAGCACCTCGAGCTCGCGAACCGCTTCTTGCGAGATACGGGTGCGCTGCCCATCGTCCAGCGCGGCGAACGCGCGGCGTTCGAAGCCAAACATGCGGTGGAGGATCCACCAGCCCTCGAGCGTTTCGTTGACTGCGGGATCGCGCACTTACAGCGTACTCCTTAGCGCGCGAACGCGCTTGACTTCGGCATCGACTTCCGCAGCGAGCGTGTCGGGCCGCTCGCGATATTTCGCCCACAACTGAGGCATATGCGCGATATCGTCGAGCACGCGCGAATAGACCGCGTTCACCGGCACGGGGACGCCGTGATCGCGCCCCGCACAGGCCACCGCGCCGTTGAGATACTCGACTTCGCTGACGGCTTTGCCCGCGCGCAGATCCGCAAGCAGCGACGGCGGCTTGGTACCGCGGGCGCCGGCAACGCGCCCGGCGAGCAGGCGCCGAGCGATCGGGCTGGGCAGCGTCGCTACGCCTTGGAGCGCGCGAACCGGGTACCGGGGCAGATCGATCGGCGTAATATTCATCGCTTGCATGACCGCGCGCACTTCGCGGATCGCGCGAATCTCGAGCGTGAAGATCTCTTCGAAGTGCACGAGCCGGTTCGGCAGCACGTTGAGGATCGCACAGGAAGCATTGGCTACGACGTTGAGCGCGAGCTTCGACCACTTGAGCGCGCGCCAGTCGCTCACCGTCTGGACTTTCAACCCCGTGCTCGCAAAAGCGGCGTTCAACCAGTTGTACGCATTCGCGCCCATCGGAGCGAACGCGACGCCGCCCTCGCGCGCCGCGCGTCCGCGCCCGTTTTCGCCGTCGCGGTCGACCGGCGTCGTCAACGCGGCGGCAACGACGTTGTCCGCTCCAAAAGCCGCGGCGAGCTTCTCTTCGTTCCCGATGCCGTTTTGCGGGCTGACGAAAACGCATTTTTCGGGATACGGTATGGCTTTTTGCAGCGTCTGGATGGCCGAATCCGTGTCGTAGGCTTTTACCGCGACGATGGCAACGTCGGCATCGACGGGCGTGATTTCTTCCGGATTGCGCGGTGCGTACGTCACTTCGACGTTGACCGATTGCAGCAAGTCGCCGATGTACGTGCCGACGGCGCCCGCGCCGACCACATAGGTCTTCATAGGCCCGTCGACCCGAAACCGCCGTGACCGCGTTCGCTGCTCTTGGTGAATTCGTCGACGCGAACGAGCACAGGACGCGCGACGGGCACGAACAGCATCTGCGCGATCCGATCTCCGGGGGAAATCACGATTGGAGGCGTTCCCGCGGCGTTGCGGTTCCACACGCTCACGAGCACGGGCCCGGTGTAATCGGCGTCGATCACGCCCAGGGTGTTCCCGAGCACCAGACCGCTGCGATGTCCCAAGCCCGAACGGGGAACCACCAAGGCAGCCACGTGCGGATCGCCGATGTGCACGCTGATCCCCGAAGGAAGCAGCTGTGCGGGCGAGCCCGCTTCAAGGCTGACGGGCGCGTCGATGCAGGCGCGCAAGTCCACGGCGGCGGCCATCTCGCTTTCGTAACGGGGTAACCCCCACTCGTAGATGCGTTCGTCGAGGACCTTGACCTCGACCGCGCCGGTGCGAACGTCCATCCCGGACTACTTGGAAAGCAGCGTCGCCAGCTCTTCTTGAAAACTCTCCACGTCGCGGAACTGCCGGTAGACGCTGGCGAAGCGGATGTATGCAACCTTGTCCAGGTTCCTCAGCGCTTCCATCAATTTCTCGCCGATCGTCGTCGAGGGAACTTCGCTTTCGCCGCGGGCGAACAGGTCGCGTTCGAGGTCGGCGGCGACCGCCTCCATCTGCGATTCGGAGACCGGCCGCTTCTCACACGCGCGCCGCAGTCCGGCAAGGATCTTCTCGCGGCTGAATTGCTCGCGCCGGCCGTCCTTTTTTACGACGAACAGGCGCGGCGCTTCCATGCGCTCGTACGTGGTGAACCGGTGCTTGCAGCGCGGGTCCAGACACTCGCGCCGGCGCCGGACGACGGTTTCGTCGTCCCGCGAATCAACGACGCGAGTCTCGTTTTTCCGGCAGGTGGGACAGATCAAATAGCCATGCTCCCGTGCAGCCCCCACATCTTGTGGGTCTCATCATTATAGGCTACTAGGGAGTCTTCGACCAACCCCGGGGGACGCCGGCAGAAAAAGAGCGGCTACGAGGCCGCTCCGATCTTGAACATTTTGGTGCCGCACTCGGGGCACTTGCCCTCGGTCGCGGGGCGCCCGTTTTTCATCGTAATCTGGACGGCGTCTTTGATTTGACGCTTGGTCTTGCACTTCACACAGTAAGCTTCTGCTGCCACGTTGACTCCTTCGATCGCCGGCGGCGGGCACTGCTCACCGGGGCTAGTTGTGCGCGGGGTATTCACACGCGTCCCCTAGTTTCCCCCTTGCTTGGCGAGGGGATTCGCGTGAGGGAGACAGCGTGGAAAACGCCGCTTGCCTGCCCTTTGCCGCGGTAGCGGAGGCTCGCGGCGGGCGCGACGTGCCGGAGGCGGCCCCCGCCCTCTGGGCCGCCGGGACGCTCGAATGTTTGGCTCTGCCGACCATTGCGGTCGTCGGCACGCGCGCGGCCACGGAGTACGGACGGCGGCTGGCACGGACGTTTGCGGCCGAACTGGGCGCCGCCGGCTGCTGCATCGTCTCGGGCTTAGCGCTGGGAATCGATGCGGCCGCGCATCTGGGCGCGCTTGACGCAGGCGCCCCAACGGCGGGCGTTCTCGGCGGCGGGCATCGCGCGTTCTTCCCAAAGCGAAACCGGCCGCTCGCCGAGCGTATGCTGCAGCAGGGCGGACTGGTACTCTCGCCGTTTGCGCCGGACGAGCCCGCGCGTCCGGGACAATTCCTGGCGCGCAACGGCATCGTCGCGGCGCTCGCCGATGCCGTCGTCGTGATCGAGGCGCCTGCCCGCAGCGGCGCGCTCAATACGGCCGGATGGGCCGCGGGCCGCATTCCGGTCTTCGCCGTACCCGGCGACGTCGATCGTCCGCACGTGGCCGGCTGTCACGCGCTCATACGCGACGGCGCGATCTTGGCGCGCAGTGCGCAAGACGTGTTGGACGATCTGCGGCTCACTTCGCGACGCAAAGGCCGCGGGCCAAAACACCAGGCCACCGCGGCCGTTTCCGATCCGCTGCAGCGCAGGCTCGTCGAAGCGCTCGGCAGCGGCGAGCAATCCTTGGACGATCTCTGTTCGCGCGTGAATGCGCCGCCGGCACAGATCTTGGCCGCTATTGCGTTTCTGGAGATGGGCGACGTGGTCGAACCGCGCGCCGGCCGCCGTTACGTTCTGCGCTGACGCAGCGCGACGCTGATGCGCGGGCCGGTGGGGCGGCGCAGTTTGGGGATGTGATGCTCCCAAAACTCCTGCGAGCGGCCGCTCATCACGAACAGACTGCCGGGCTCCAGATCGATCGAAAAGGAGCGGCGCGGGCGGGCTTTGCTGCGCACCTGCATCTCGCGCGTGGCGCCCAGGCTGAGCAGCGCCACGACCGGACGATCAACCAGCTCTTCCCGATGGTCGTTATGCCAGGCAACGCTGTCGCGCTCGTTCCGATAGTATTGCACCGATACGGATGTGAACGCGGTTCCCAGAAATGACTCGACGCGCGCCTTCACGCCTGCGAGCTGCGGATCCAGGGGCGTGCCGGGCTCGGTGCGCGCGATCAGGCGCGGAACCGTCACGGTGTGGTCGTACATCCACATCGTCTCTTGCGTGAACGGCAGTGCCGAGCTCAAATAGTCGAAGAGCGCGGTGCTCTCTTCTACCGAAAAGAGCGCGGGGTAGTAGACGATACCGCCGGTTACGTCGTCGACGAAAACCCGCGGAGCCGACCCGAAGAACCCGATTTGCTGCGCCACTACAGGTTTTGAACACGGAGGGGCGCACCGGTGTTGCGAATGGCGCCGGATGCACGTGCGCATCGTGGCAGTCGGCCGCGTCCGGGAAGCATATATCGCGGCCGCTTGTGCGGATTTCACCGCCCGGCTGACGCCGTATTTTCCGCTCGAAATCGTCGAGGTGCGCGCATCGAGCGATCCGCGCGCGGAGGACGCGGTGCGCGAAGAGGGCGAGCGCATCCTCAAAGCGGTCGGTACCGGCGATCGATTTTGGCTGCTCGACCGCGACGGTAAGCAGCTCTCCAGCCCCGAGTTGAGCCGCGCAATCGACGACGTGGCACACTCGGGCGCGCGCCGTCTGACGCTGGCAGTGGCCGGAACGTTCGGCGCGAGTGAGGGCGTGCGGCGCCGCGCCGATTTCGTCTGGTCGTTGTCTAAGCTGACGCTGCTGCACGAGTGGGCGCGCGCTCTCGTGCTGGAACAACTCTACCGTGCGGCGAAGATCGCGCGGAATGAGCCCTATCACCACTGAACCCGTGCTGCCCGATGGTGCCCTGCAGACCTTTGCGACTGCACT
>DASRDE010000002.1:0-17976 GCA_035652755.1 Vulcanimicrobiaceae bacterium
TCGTTGCCTCGGCCATTAAGTTGCGGTCGCCCTCCAACGTCGCGTTCTGCGCGCTCGTCGGCCTGTTTACCACCGCAACCGCGATCGTGCTGGCCGTCTTTCCGCCCGAAGACGAGCCCAACAAGGCGCTCGCCGTGGCCAAAGTGATACTGCTGACTGCCCTGGTACTCGGAAGCGGCGCCGCCTTCTATTATTGGAAGCGCCGAGCCAACCGCTCCGTGCAGATTTCTCAGTAAGCTCAAAGGCAATCCGTGGTAAGACTACGCTGATGCGGCGACTGCTGTCCGGTTTTGCCATGCTCGTGCTCGTAACGGCCGCCTTGCCGTCCGCGGCTTACGCGCAGTCGGACACGGGCGAGATCGACATTGCGGTGACGCAGAGCAACAACAAAACCCCCGTCGTGCTGGCGCGCGTGCTCCTGGACGGGCCGGTTATCGCGAGCGAGTTTACGGGGGACAACGGGAAGGTCCGGTTCACCGACGTGCCGGACGGCATCTACCGGGCGCGCGTCTTCGCGCGCGGCTTTCAAGCGGTGACGTCCGAGAACTTCGAGGTCACCAACGGCAAGGTCGTGACGGTCACCGTCGCCCTGGCCCTCTCTTCGTCGGGACCCCTCAAGACGATCGCGTCCGAAGTCGTAAAGTCGACGGCCACTATATCGACGACGTCGATCGATCAGAACAGCGCGCAGCGAAAACTCTCCGACACGCTGGCCGACGCGCTCGGCAAGCTCTCGGGGGTGACCGTTTCGACCTCGAGCAACGACAGCGACGCGACGCAAACGGTCTCGCTCGAAGGTCAGGATGCCAGCCAGACCGCGCTGACGCTGGACGGCATTCCGCTCAACGCCCCGGGATCGGCCGGCGATCTGCGGGCCATCGGCACCGATCTCTTCACGCGCTCGTCGGTTTCGTTCGGTCCGCAGCTCGGCGGGTTGGCCGGCGGCGTGAATTTTTCGACGCTCGAGCCGACGCTCTCGTGGCAGAACGAATTCTCGCTCTCGGCGGGATCTAACGGGAAGAACAACTACTCGCTGGGCGAGAGCGGCACGCTCGGAAAGCTGGGCGTCGCCCTCATGCACACCTACCGCATGGCGCCGAGCCTGCTCGACGGCATGCAATACCTCGACGCCAGCGGCCTGGATTACGCGCATCAAGGGGACCGCCAGTCCATCGGCTCGATGGTGAAACTGCGTTACCAGGCGGGCACCGCGCAGACCCTGACGGGGATGTTTCTGCAGAACGTGGGAGGCGGCGACCTTGCGTGCACGCAGTATACGGGCGACGTTCCGTGCGGATACGGTCCGAACAATTCGTCGGACAGCCGTTTTGCCTTGTACTCGCTGACCGACAACGCGCTGATCGGCGACACGCAAGTACAGGCCGCGATCTTCGGTATGCACTCGTCTTCGACCAGCGACTTGCTCGACCGCTACGTCGCCGGCGTCGCGCAGCCGACGGGTACGTCGCAAACGATGAACAACACGGGTTTTTCGCTCAACGCGACCCTGCCGGCCAAACAGCGGCATACGATCTCGATCAATGCCTATAGCACCAACAGTCAGAGCAGCTTCACGCCGCTGGTCCCGCAGGCGCAGCCGTACGTGTTCCCGACGCAAGGCTCGGCGTACGGCGCGGTCACGGTGAACGATGCGATTCGCTCCAATACGAAACTGCGGTTCAACGCGTCGTTGGGCGTGAGCCGCGCCACCAACGCGCCCGGCGCGATCTTGGCCGGCCTGTCGACGCAGTGGCAGCCCACGTCCAACGACACGTTCGCTTTCAGCTATAACGTCGGAGGCTCCGCGGCCCATCCCGGCCGCTTCGGCTTGTTGACGGATCCGGCGCAGCTGCGGTTCGATTGCAGCGGCGGCGTCGCATACGGAAGCGCGCCCGGCGATCAGCCGGGCGCGAGTTCGTCGACGTCGGCGCGCTTGAGCATCACGCACCGCAGCAACACGGGGCAGGTCAGCGCCTCGCTTTACCGCCAGGCGCAGAACGACGTGGTGCTGCCCACCGAGGTCAACGGCCTCGTCCTCATTCCCAGCGGCATCTTTCCGCCGGGGTATTTCGCGCAGGTCGGAAGCGGATTTCAAACGCAATGCGGATCGGTTCCGTCGTCCAACATCGCCCAAAATACGTACTTTACCACGCCGATCGGCGGCGTGCGCCGGATCTACGAAGGCCTGCAACTGACGGGATTCTACACGCTGGGCCGGTTCGTGGCCGAACCGTACTACGACGTTCAGGTCGCAAAGGCGGTCAGCGGCGATTTTCGCCTTAACAACCCGTACTCGATTACGATTCCGGGTTCGCAGTTGCCCAACGTGCCGCTGCAGCGCGCGGGAATTACGCTGGACTATAAGGCGCCCCATTCGAACGTCGAATATTTGGCCGACGCGAACTACACGAGCGCGAACAATTCGCAGAATCTGCCCGCCTTTGCGACGGTCGACGCCGGCGTCAACGTGCATCTGTCGCGCGGCGACCTGACGTTTGCCGGGACGAATCTGTTCAACACGTATGCGGGCGTCTTTTCGGGACCCCAGTGGGCGGTGCCGTACACGACGTTCGGCGGCATGAGCGTTGCGACGATCGCACGGCCGAACACGCCGAGGCAATTTTCGGTTACCTACACGGTACGGACCGGGAGCAGCGCGAACGCCGCGCCGGCGAATCGAACGCTGCTCTCGCAAGGGCCCGAGGGTGAGGGCGGCGGTTCGGGCGGACGCGGCATGGGGCGTTTCTTCCAGCCGCTGCCCGATACGCCGCCGGCCAATCCGTTCGGCCTGAACCAAACGCCGCTCTGCACGGCCGACGCGCAAAAGATCGCGCAGCCGGTGCTGGACGGCCTCAAAGCGTACACCGCGCGGATCGAGGCGGCCAAGACGGCCCAAGGCTATCCCGGCTCGATGCCGCCCGCCTCAATTCCCGGCGTCACGGTAACGTATCACGGCATGAACACGACGTATGCACTGCAGATCGCGATCTCGCAAACCGCGCAACTGCGTCCTCTCTTCGGCTGCTCGCAGTTCCATGTCGCGGACGAGCAAACCGCGCAGCAACGGCACCTGTTCGTCTCGCCGCAGCCGGGCGGAATGTTCGTGCGGCCCTCGGTTACGTTCATGCCGCAAGCCGGTCTCTACTTCGTTCGCCGTCCGCCTCAGGCCGGGCGCGAAAGCTTCCGCATGTACAAACTTCCGCAAGGTCCTCCGGCCAAGCCGTTCGCGCTCACGAACGCACCCGCATGCACGAGCGATCTGCGCAGCATTGCGCAGTCCGCGCTCGCGCAGCTGAACGCACACTTCGCGTCGAATGCTGCATCGCCGGCCTGGACCGTGACGCCGCATCCGGCAAGCGGCGGCACATGGTATTCCATCGACGCAACCGATATCGGCACGGTCCCTGCCGTCATCAGTTGCGGACACGTGGCCGCTGCCGCCAAAGACGACCTCACCAAACTCGGCCTGGACGGCTCACCGCCGCCCACGCTCAACTACTCGCCGCGTCTTGGGCTGTATATCATGATGCGTCAGCGTCCGCCGGACGCGGCTGCATCTCCGTCATCGGCGCCGCATTAGGCACGCTCACGCGGGCTCTTCGGTCGAGGTTCCCTCGGCGCGCGCGCGTTCGACCATCTCTTTCATGCGCGGATGCTCGCCGGGAATCGTTTTCACCCATGCTTCGAAGCGCGGTACGGGCTCGCGCACGCGGAACAGGAAGTACCAGACGTTCATACCTCCCATGAACTTGAACTGTTTACGCAAGTCTGCCGAGAGCGAGGCGTAGTCGGGAAAGGAGCGCAGGTAGCGGGCAAAGCCGCCGTACAAGCGATCGAGCTCGAGGATCTTCTGCGCATTTGCGATCGTCGCCCGGATCTTGCGCGCACTGCGAAGGATGCGCTCGTCACGCATCAGACGATCGACGTCGCCTTCCGTATACGAGGCGACTTTCAGGCAGTCGAATCCGTCGAACGCCTCGACGAAACCGTCCCAGCGCCTTGCAATGGACGCCCAGCTCAACCCGGCTTGAAAGACCGCACGCGTCATGACGTCCAGATAATCGCCCAGGCGGGTGGGCTCGATCTGGCCGGGAATCGTCGGCGTCGTCTGCGGCATGACAGGGAGTGCGCAACGCGGGTCGGCCCTTCCTATGCGACGAACACAGCCGCGTGATGCTGCCGGCCACGCTTCACAGCGGCGATTTCGTCGGGCGCCGGGAAGAGCTCGCGCTGCTGCACGAAGAGTTCCGTGCGGCCTGCGGCGGTGCGGCGCGTTTCGTCGTGCTCGAGGGCGAAGCGGGGATCGGCAAGTCGCGTTTGATCGACGAACTGGTCAAGTGCACGGGCGCGCGCCGCGTTGCGGGCGCGTGCGTGGAGCAGATTCGCTCTCCGTACTTGCCGATCGTCGACGTGCTCGAGCAAATCGCGCCGGAACGCGCGTGGCAGCCGCAAAAACTTGCCAAGTCGGCATTCTTCGAAGGCGCGGCGGATGCGATACGCGCGTCCGGAAGACCGGCTCCGCTCCTCGTGACCGTGGAAGATCTGCAGTGGGCCGACGGTGCGACGCTCGAGCTGCTGAGCTTTTTACTCGCGCGGCTCGGACGAACGCCTGTACTCGTACTTCTCAGTTTGCGCGCGGAAACGTACGTGAGCGTTCCTGCGCTCGCCGCGTTCCGGGCAGCCGCCGCACGAAGCCGCAGCCTGTTCGTGCAGCTGCGTCCGCTGCGGGGAAACGACGTTCGCAACCTCGTGCAGCATAGCGTCGCGCGGCGCGGCTCGCAGTTGGCATCGGGAACGGTATCGCAGATCGAAGCGCTCGCCGAGGGCAATCCGCTTTTCGCCGAGGAGCTTGCGCGGATTGCGATCGAGAACGGCGAGCTCACGCTGCGTCCGCAGGGATCGATCTCGATAGCGGCGATTCTCGGCGAACGGCTCGCGCCGTTCGACGATGCCGAGCGCGCGTGCCTGATTCGCGCGGCGATCGTGGGTCTGTCGTTCGACGTGCCGCTGCTGGCAGCGATCGCCGGAGTCCCGGAGGCCAAGCTGCTGAGCCTGATGCAGCGCAGTGTCGAGCGCGGACTGGTGGTCGAGGACGAGCACGTTCCGCTGCGGTTCCGCTTTCGGCACGCGCTGATACGCAAAGCGCTCGCAGATCGGCTCGTGGTGGCGCTGGCAGCGCCGCTGCACGTACGAATAGCGCAAGCACTGCAGACGCGCGCGGACGATTATGCGCGGACGGCCGAATTGGCGTACCATTGGTCCGCCGCGCGGCGTGCGGAGGAAGCGCGCATCTGGAACGAGCGCGCGGCCGCGCAGGCATGGAGCATGTACGCGTACCGCGATGCTATCCGCTTTTACACCGAGGCGCTGCGGTGGGAGTATCCTCCGGGCCGGGAACGCGCGCAGATCTACGAACATCTGGGCACGCTGCATTATATCGACGGATCGGCGCAGGAGCCCGCGCAGTACTTCGAGCGTTGCCGCGCAGAATACGAGCGCGCCCAGGATGAAGAAGGCGCGGCGCGCGCGGTCTGGCTGCTGGCGGATCAACATTGGGTCGACGCGCGCACGATCGACGGGCTGGCCGCGGCGACGGAGGCCGCCGCGCGCGCGCGCAAACTGCGCAACGCCGAGTTGGAGGCGGGCGCGATTCTGTCGATGGCCCGCTTTGCCGTCACGCTGGGCCGGCCGGAGGAGGCGCTCGTTCATCTCGCGTCCGCACAACGGTACCGGACGGCGATGGATTCGGTGATGCGTGCTTCCCTGCACGAGATTCGCGGCGAGATCTTCGCGGTGCAGGGGCGCCCGCGCGAGGCACTGGCGGACCTGCTTGCCGGGGCGGCGATGGCGTCGGAAACGGGCTCTCCCGAGCTGATCGCTCAAATCGAGAACAACGCGGCGCTGGGCGCTGTGGACTTGGGCGAATACGGAATTGCCTTGACCCGGCATCGCCGCGCAGTGCAGGAGGCGGATCGTACCGCGATGACTTGGCGGGTCGCGTACTGCTCGCTCGGCTACGCGCGAACGTTGATGCTTACCGGCGACTACGAGGCCGCACGCGATTGCGTTTGGTCGGCCCTCGAAACGGGCGTGGATACGGCAACCTTCAAGACGAAGGCGGCTGCAGTCGGCATTCCGTTGGCGCTGCGCTTGAACGACTTGGCGCTGCTGGAAGCGTGCGCCCGCGACGAAGCGCTCGAGCTCGCACGCGACTCGGGCGAGGTGCAGCGAATTGCGGGCGTTGCCGCCGCATTTGCGGAGCTGCGCGCGGAGCAAGGCGCGGCCGCCGAGGCCCGCGCGCTGGTTGCCGATGCGCTTGCCCGGGTCTCGCGCGCTCACCGCGCGTGGGACTTGCTGTTATGCGCCGCCCGCCACGGCACGCCCCCAGACGCGGCCGCGGCTCGAGCATTGCTCCAAACGGCGGCCGGCCGGCCCCGGGTACGGCGTGCATACCGCCTGCTCTTCGAAGCGATCATGATTCGCACGAAGGATCGCGGGGCGGCACTCCGGATCTCCCGCGCAGCCGAGCGGCAATTTCGACTCATGGGAGACGTGTTGCACGCCTCGCAAGCGCAGCAGTTGGCCTCGTCGGTCGCCGAGGCGCCGAAGCCCGCGCAGGCGCCGGGCCAGCTCACGCCGCGCCAGATTCAAATCGCGGAGCTGGTCGCACTAGGCGAGACGAATCGCGCGATTGCCGCACGGCTGCAGATCAGCGAACATACGGTGGAGCACCACCTTTCCGCGATCTTCGAACGCTGGCAGCTCAAGTCGCGGGCGCAGCTCGCGCATGCCATGGCCCGCCGCCCGGCGCAATAGCGGATTTCCGGGATGGCGCGGAGGTGCCGCGCTTCCTTATACTTCTCATAACGCGACTCGGAGGAGCGGCCATGATTCGACGCGCTCGTTTTCTCGCAGCTATTGCCATCGCTCTGGGATTGCTGGCCGGACAGACTCCGGCCGTCTTGGCGGGCACGACCGGCAACGTCAACGGGATCGTGACCGACGTCAACAGCGGACGCCCCCTCGCCGATGCCGTCGTAACGGTCAGCAGCCCGTCGCAGGTCGCAACGGAAAAGACCGATAGCGGAGGGCGCTTCGCCTTCCTTTCACTTGCACCGGACACGTACACGATAAGCGTCTCCCTCAACGGGTACACGCCCAGGCAAATCTCGGGCATCGCGGTCTTTGCCGATCAATCCCAAACGGTGAACGTCGCGATCGAGAAGTCGCTGCGCACCATCGCCAACGTCACGTCGCGGTCCTCGCTCAGCGCCGTTAAGCCCGGCACGACGAGCGACGTCTACTCAGTGAATGCGGCAGCCACGCGAGCCGCGGCCACACTCGGCGGCGGCACGAATTTGAACAGCGCCTACTCGGCGCTTTCGGCAATGCCGGGGACGTACGTTCCGCCCAACCAGGTCGGCAACAATCAGTCGATTTATATTCGCGGCGGTTTTTACGATCAGGTCGGCTTCGAGTTCGACGGCGTTCCGGTAAACCGCTCGTTCGACAACCTCCCCGCGCATGCGCTCTCCACACTCGGCGAGCAAGAGCTGCAAGTCTACACGGGCGGCGGTCCGGCGTCGGCGAACGCTACCGGCCTTTCGGGTTTCATCAACCAAGTGATTAAAACCGGAACCTACCCGGGTTTTACGGATTTCTCAGGCCGGTTAGGGACACCCACCTTCTATCACGAGCTGACGGCCGAGGCAGGCGGAGCAAACCCGGCGCGCACGTTTTCGTATTACTTCGGCCTGCTCGGAAGCAATCAAGTCGTCAACTATTTGGACAACAACAACGGCAACGATCTATTGAACGTCTTTCCGTACGGCAACGGCCCGAGCAATATCACGACCTTCTTGTCGTTCTATCCCGCCGTATATCCGAACTGCGACGTCAACAACCCCAACTTGTATACGAATCCCGCGACCACCGGGGCCAACGGCGTGACCCTAACGACCGATCCGGGCTGCTTCGCTGCGATCTCGCAAGCGTACGCCCTGCCGTCGATGGTCGTCGATCGCGAGGCCGTGGCGAACCTTCACTTTGAAATCCCTCATAAACGCGACTCGGCACGCGACGACATTCAGCTTCTGTACGATAACTCCACGCAATACTTGCAGCTCTATTCGGGCGTCAACGACGCGGGCGCGCCTCTGGTCAACGCCTTGGCGAACTGCTGCAGCGGCGGATTGATCTGGCCGCCGCATTGGCCGGATTTCCTCACGTACCCCGCGGGCACGCAGTTCCTGGCGCCCGCGAACGCCGGGCCTATAGCCTACCTGTTTCCGGGTTCTCCGCCGACGAGATGCAACAATACGAACATACTGAGCGGATCGATCCCGATTCCCAACCAGTGCCCCGGGACGTACGTCGAGCCCCTCTCTCCAAGTTACCGCGACGGCGTTTGGGAGCAAGCTTCAATCGTCAAGGCGCAGTATCAGAAGAACTGGAGCAGCTCGTTCTTTCGCATCTTCGGGTACACGTTCTACTCGAACACGAACCGCAGCGGCGCCTCGCGCTACGGCATCGGCAGCGGACTTGGCGGCACGGACTTCGACTACGAGGTGGACGCTCATACGCGCGGCGCGCAAATGCAGTGGGCCGACCAACTCACGACGACCGACCAGCTTTCCGCGACGCTCAACTACGTGACCGCCAGCACGGTCCGGTACTTCAACCACAACTACCTGAACCGGTTCGACACTCAAGTCAGCAACTTGACGAACGGCACGCAGTGCTTTGCCGCATTTAGCGGGTTCTTGCAGAGCGACGTCAACTTCACGAACCTCATCAACGCCGGACAGCCGGCTCCGTGCAACGACCCCATCTCGCAAGGATACTTCAACGACCCGACGAGCGTCGACGATCCGAACTCCTCCAACCCGATCGCGCAGCAGGTCAACTGCAGCCCGAGCTCGCCGGGGGCCCCGATCCCCGCGCCGGCTTGCGCGGCCGGTGCCAGCTGGCGTCTGACCTATACGGGCAACAATGCGGATATCAACGAGGTCGTTCCGAAATTCGCCAACTTCTCGGTGGTGGACGAGTGGCGGCCCAATGCCAAGCTCGACGTGAGCGGCAGCATACGGTTCGACCGGGACGAATTCGATCTGACGCCCATCAACGACGCCGGGCACAATTTTTGGTTTGCAGCGGCGCAAAAAGAGTTCTGCTACGACCCGACGACGCTCCAGCCCCTCATCGTTCCCCAGCCGCCGCAGAATGCGAGCATCGTTCAGCCGTACGTCGCGCTGACGTGCCCCGGGACAAGCGTGCATCCCGACGGCCTTAACGGACATATCCTGCTCACGGATCAGTTCAACCCGACGTACGTTCAGAATTATGCCGAGCCGCGTCTGGGCGCCACGTACACCGTCAGTCCCGATACAGTGCTGCGGCTTTCGATGGGGCGTTTCGCACAAGAACCGCAAAATTACGAAATCGAATACAACAGCACCCAAGAGAATCTGGCGGCCGGGCTGATCGGCTTTTTGCCTTTCGGCTTCAACACGCCTCGGCACGATGCCGGCGCGCAGTTCTCCAACAACTTCGACTTCTCGTACGAGCACCAGTTCCACGGGACCGATATGTCGATCAAGGTCTCGCCGTATTACCGGTATGCAACCCAGCAGCTCTATGAGTCCGTCAGCATACCCACGCTGTCCATCTCGCCCGCGTTCAATTCGGGAACCGAGCGTACCGCTGGAGTCGAGCTCGAATTCACCAAGGGCGATTTCAGCAAGAACGGTCTTTCCGGGCTGTTCTCGTATACGTATACGAACTCCAAGGAGATGTGGAACAACTACTCCGGATCTCCCGCCAACCCCGTGGACCCATATAACGAGGACATCCAGGCGTACAATCAGCTGACGAAGGCGTGCGCGCCGCCGAACCCCTCTCCCGTGCTTTGCGGGAATACCTCGCTCGTCGCCCCTCCCGCACCGTGTTACGACAACTCCGGGACCGGCACGCCCGACTTTTCCTGCGGTCCTACGTCGATTCGGAATCCATATTACAACATGCCGGCGCAGCCGCTGCTGGACAAGTTCGGCTGGTACGAC
Organism: Vulcanimicrobiaceae bacterium; assembly: GCA_035652755.1. Lineage (GTDB taxonomy): Bacteria > Vulcanimicrobiota > Vulcanimicrobiia > Vulcanimicrobiales > Vulcanimicrobiaceae > DASRDE01. The sequence continues at coordinate 10,062 of DASRDE010000002.1, forward strand.
ACCGGCCTCGACTTTCCGTACATCTCTCCCAATACGTTCGCGTTGGTGCTGAACTACCGTCACGGTCCGTTCGCGGTAACGCCCGCGTTCTTACTCAACCAAGGCGCGACATATGGAACGCCTGCGGATTTCCAGGGGAACGATCCGCGCGTATGCACGGCGAATCAGGGTTCGATCGGCGTGACCACCGGGAATCCGCAGAACGCCGATTACACCTCGTGCAGCACGGCGGCGACGCTATCGGGCTCGTTGTACATCCCCAATCCGTATACCGGCAGGTTCGACTCGTTCGGACAATTCCGTCAGCCGTGGCAGTTCAACATGGGCCTGCAGATGAGCTACGACATCTCTAGGACGCTGACGGCGAATGTAACCGTCACGAACCTGATCAATCAGTGCTTCGGCGGCTCGGCCGAACCATGGACTGCCGCGAACCCGCCGAGCCGAACGGTGTGCGGCTACGGGACGAATATCTTCTACATCTCGAACTTCTACAACGGTTCGAGCCCGAACGACACCAAGGCAAACGGTGTGCCGCTCAACCCGTTCTTCGCGTTGCCCTTCGTGCCGACGTTCGGCGACCCCAATGGCAGTTTCAACTTCCCGCTGCCGATGAACGTCTACTTTCAGTTGCGGATGCGCGTGTAGCATGCGTTGGGCCGCGGCGGCCGCGGTACTCTCGATGTGTTCCGCCGGTTGCGCGGGCGCGGGAGGCGGCGCGGCGAGCCCGTCCTCCTCCGTCGGGCTGCGCATCGCGCAGCAATGGGAGCCGCAATCGCTCAACCCGGCGCTCGAGAACGGAACGTCGGCCGCCGAGTGGGGACAGTTGCTGTTTTCATACCTGCTGAACTATGACGGCGAAGGGCGGCTCGTGGGCGACGCGGCCATTGCGGTACCGACGCCGTCGAACGGCGGGATCAGCCGCGATGGTTTGACGATCACGTACCACTTGCGATCCGGCATCCGCTTCGCCGACGGCGTTCCGCTTACGGCGAGAGATTGCGTGTGGTCGGTGCAGGCCATTCAGAACCCGCGCAATCTCGTGCAAAGCCGTTTCGCGTACGACGTCGTCGCGCGCGCGGACGCACCGGACGATCGCACGCTGGTGCTGCATCTGAAGAAGCGGTTTCCGCCGGCGGAGAGCGTCGTCATGGCGCCGCAAGGCTTCCCGATACTGCCGCGTCACCTGCTCGCGCAGTATTCGGATTTCAACCGGATCCCCTTCGACGCCAAACCGATCGGATCGGGGCCGTACGTCGTCGACTCTTGGCAGCGGGGCGACCGCGTCGTGATGCACCCCAATCCGTACTTTTTCAAGGGCGTGCCTAGCATAAAGAAGCTGCAAATCCAATTCGTCCCGGACCCTCAGTCCGCGATCAACTTGCTGCAGACGCACGAGATCCAAGGCTTCGAGAACGATCAGGACGTCTCGAACTACGCCTTTTTAAAGACCATCCCGGGATATTCGGTGACCGCGACGCCCGAAGACGCCGTCGGTTCCATCATCTTGAACACGCAGAGCGCGTTGACGTCGGACCCGCGGGTCCGTACCGCGCTCGCGCGCGCCGTGGACGTGCGTACGCTGGTCGAGAAGTCCTATCGCGGTGCGGTGGACGCGCGCGACGCAGGCCGCGGGCTGTTCCTCTGGGCTTACGATCCTGCGGCGTACCCGGCGATCCCGTACGATCCGGCGTCGGCTCGCCGATTGCTCGATGAGGCCGGATGGCGCCTTGGAACGGGCGGGATCCGGGAACGCAACGGCGTTGCGCTGCGTCCGCTGCTCATTATCCAGGCCGGAACGCCGATCGACGCGATCGCAGCCAACCTCATCGCGCAATACGAGCGCGCCGTGGGCGTTGACGTCGCAATCAAGCAGTTCAACGTGACGCAACTGGTCGCTCCCGCGTCCGAGGGCGGGCCGGTGTACGGCGGCAAGTTTCAGATGGCGTACTACGATTTCGAGAACGGCGCGGACCCGGACACGACCGATCAGTTCGCCTGCCGCAACGTGCCGCCTAACGGTTACAATAAGTCGCGCTTGTGCGATCCGGTCGTGGACTCGCTCCTGGAAGACGGCCTGCGCACCTACGACCGATCCGCGCGCAAAGCCGCGTACGCCCTCCTGCAGCGGCGGATCTATGCCGACATGCCGCTGGCGCTCCTTTTTCAGCGGCGTCAGATCAACGCGTTCAGCACCCGCATCCGGGGAATCCGCATCTCGCCTTGGGGACCGTTTTGGAACGTGCAGACGTGGCGGATTCAGTGACGCAGCTTCGCGGCGAACCGCTGGTGGAGGTCACGCGCGACGGGATGGTCGAGTCCGTGCACTGCGTTGCCGTTTGTGCCGTGGATGACGCGGGCAACGACCTGCTGGCAATCGGGAGCGTCGACGCGCCGGTCTTTTTGCGGTCCACTGCCAAACCGTTTATCGCCTCGGCAATCGTGGCGAGCGGCGCTGCCGACCGCTACCAGTTGGACGACCGGGAGATCGCGGTCATTTCCGCATCGCACAGCGCGCAGCCGTTTCACATTTCCGCCGTGCGTTCGATCCTTTCGAAGATCGGGATGGATGAAGCGGCCTTACAATGCGGTCCCGAAGGCGAAGGCTATCCGCCGCAGCCGATCTACAATAACTGCTCGGGAAAGCACGCGGGCATTCTCGCTCTGTGCAAGACCATGGGCAGCGATCCCCAGAGCTATCGCGATCCGCAGAACCCCGCGCAACGCGTCATTCTCGACGTCTGCGCGCGCATGTCGGGCGTCCGGCGCGACGAGTTGCACGTCGGCATCGACGGCTGCGGCGTGCCGGTATATGCGGTTCCGCTGCGCGCCGCGGCACATTCGTACATGCGCTTGGCGTGCGGCGAAGGTCTGGACCTGCGTCATTCGCGCGCATTGCGGCGCGTCCGCGACGCAATGATCGCCTATCCGGAGTTTGTGTCGGGCAGCGGTGAATTCGATGCCGAGCTGATGCGCGCGGGGGCAGGTGCGCTAGCGTGCAAGGGAGGCGCCGAGGGGGTGCACGGCATTGCGCTCATCGATCGGCGCGCCGGCGTGGTGCTCAAGGTTGCAGATGGAAATTCGCGCGCGAGACCTCCGGCCGCCATCGCCGTGCTCGGCATGCTTCACGCGCTTCCGCAAGCGCGTTTGGACGCACTGGCAGCGTTCGCGCGGCCCGCGGTACACAACAAGGCCGGCTTGCAGGTCGGCGAGATTCGAGGAGTCGTCGCATGATTTTTGCTGCTGCAGCTGCCTGCGCGCTGCAAGTTTTCTCTCCGGCCGGAACGCCGCGTTCCGCGCCCGTCCGAGGCCCCGCGCTCGTCCTCTCCGGCGCGGGGCTGTCGGGCATGTCGTATCCCAAAGTATTGGCGTGGATCGACGCGCACGTCGACCGCGGCGCAAACGCACGCGGCGGCAATCTGCTGATCCTGTCTGCCAGTGGAGGAAAGGATTACTCGGACGACTTCTACCGCAACAGCCGGCTCGCGTCGGTGCGCGAGATCACGATTCCGCCGTGCGCGCGCCGCAGCGAAGTCGACCGGGCCGCGGCATACGTAACGGATGCTCAGATCGTGCTGTTCGCCGGCGGGGACCAAGCGAATTATGTCCGCTGGAAAGGCAGCCGGCTGATTCAAGCGATTCGGACACTCTACCGCCGCGGCGGCATCGTCGGCGGCGGCAGCGCGGGCCTGGCCATTCAGGGGGAGTATGTTTACGACTCCGTCGCCGCCGATCGCGTTCTGCCCGACGATGAAAACGTCGACACAAAAGACGCGGTCCGTAATCCGTTCGAACCGGCCATCAGTTTTACGACGGGCTTCTTCGATTGGCCGGCGCTTCGCCGGAGCATTACCGACACGCATTTCGCGCGCCGCGACCGGTTCGGGCGCTTAGCCGCGTTCATGGCCCGCCTGGGAGCCCGGTATGGCGTGGCGGTCGACGAAGACGCCGCACTCCTCGTCGAACCGGACGGGCGCGCGAGGCTCGTCCAGCGTGCAAAGGAAGCCGGCGGCTACGTTCCGCGCGGCGCCTACATTCTTTCAAACGGCGCCTCCGTGCGTCTGCGGCCCGGGGTGCCGCTGCTCTACCGCGTCGACGTTCTGCATTTAACGCGCGAGGGCGCGGCGTACGACTTCCGAACGCACACCGGGACCGGCATCAAGTACACCGTGGTGGTCGACGGGGCACGCACGCCGCCGTACTCCCGCACTCCGTACTAGTGCCGCGCCGCATCACCCACCGACCCGCCAACATTAGCCATCCCGATAGCCAAGCCGGAACGTCGGCCGCAACGCGGCTCCCTGATACTGCAGGCAAGAGCCTTCAGCCATTTGAGGAGACGCTATGTTCAGAGACACCCTATCCCGCACCGCGGCCGCCGCCGCGCTCGCACTACTCGCTGCCGGATGCTCCGGCGGCGCGGGCGGACGCGCCGCCCTTCCCCCGACGGGGGGCCCGCCCGGACTGACCCAATCGAATTCGCTCACCACGTACTCGGCGTTCGTGGGCAGCATCGCCGGACAGCAAGTGGTCGACGTCGTGCCGTTCGGCCAGAGCAGCACGCTGGCGGGCGCGGTGCCCGCGGCTAACGGCGCCGTAGTCTATCCCGACGGGTCGCAGCAGAGCATCGACGCCGCCGGCAACTTCGACGCCTCCAAGTCCGCATGGGCTACGGCAAATATCGCGGCGCTGATCGCGAATCCCGCCAACGAACCCACCGTCGTCGTGTTCGCAGCCGGCTCGCTCGCCGGCGCGCAACCCGAAGAAGTCGCGGTCAATGCCTACGCGCCGGGCGGCCCGTCCGTGAGCGCGGACGACCGCATCTTTTCCAACTCCTCGTCCGCGCAGATCGCGAATATCGTCGTCTTTCCGCACGCCGAAATGGTGATGGACGGCCGCCGCAAACTGTTCACCGCCGTCGGTCAGGACAGCAGCGGCCAACTGCAGCAGCTGAATAAGGCCTCCGTTGCGTGGAGCGTGACTCGCGCGCAAGGCTGCGGCGCAGCAGCGGGCAGCATCAAACCGCTCGCGGGCGATGCATCGAAGGCGCTCTATTCGGCGCCTGCCGCAGGCTCCGCCGCCGCAAACTGCTTGGATCAAGTCGTGGCGACGGTGACCGCCGGCTCGGTGATGCATTCGGCGTCGGCGTCCGTCTTTTACTTCGACGCCAAAACGGCCGCGAAATTAGGCGGGACGCTGTCCGCAAACGGAAAAGCCGCTGCCGCCGACGTCATCGACCTCTACGGCGGAACGGGCAGCAACCGGCTGGGTTCGTTGTACGTGCGGACGGATGCACAAGGTAAATTCTCCGCGCTCGTGCCGCAGAATCGCATCCTGAACCCGCTCGCGCTGGCATCGGCGGCCGGTAAGAATGCGTTCTTCCAAGTCGCTCCGGCTGCGATCAATCCGGCGACTGCCGGTGCCGCACTGGCCAACCAACAGTGGACGGTTGCCGCGCAGACTCCGGCTCCCCCGCACATCGCTGCCCCGCCGTATGCGCAGCTGATTCGCGCGGCCGTGTATTACGGAGCGATCGTTCGCGAGAAGTTCCCGTTCGGCGCGCCGAACGCACAGGGTCAGTTCGCCGCGGGTTCGCTGGAAGCGATTCTTGCCGCCCCCCATGCGAACGCAACGGGCACCGTGACGTCGGGCGATTACAACGGATTCACGTTCGCCTGGGACGCCGCCGGCAAAAGCGTGACGTTTACTCAGCCGGGTCCGGCTGCTCAGGTGCAAACGCTCGCTGTGAGCATTAGTGCCGCGACGGTTAATGGTGCCGCGTGCCAGACGGGCAATGCGTGCTTCGCATTCACTGCCAAGCACGGCGCATCGTTGGAACGCGATGGTGCGTGGTCGCAGAAGAACGCCAACGGCCTCTTCAGCGTGACGTATGCCGTCAACACCTATGACTCGCAGCACCAATCTGCGGGCGCGCCGGTCTACCGGGATCTGGTCGCGCTCTCTCAGCAAGACGGTTCGCAGACGTCGAACTTCACCGATGCACGCACGGATGCTAAGGGCAATGCGCTGGGAACCGTTTCGGCCTCCCACGTGGCCGCCGGCTCGGCCGTGCTGTACACGTATGCCGCGCAGGTCAAATCGTACGCGCTGCGCGCCGACGGTCCGCCGGTCGAGATCGATTACGCGATCTCCAACGGTTCCGCCGGGAGCGACGGCAGCGGCGCGTTCAAGCTGACCGAGTCCAAGTCGCCGATAGCGTCGGATTTGGGCGATGCCGTGAACTTCACGCTCAACACGCCCGCTGCTGCCGCTGCGAGCGGGAATCAAGCAACGGGCACGATCGACGCCCCTGCGATTTCCGGGTTGACGAGCGGACACGCCGCCTCGTTCGCAATCGCCAACTCCGGAAAGACTACGCTTACCGAGGATCCCTCGCTCGGAGGCGTACTCCAAACGTTCCAACTCTAAGCGCCCCAGAGACTGGAACGGCATCAAGGCCCCGCTCCCCCAAGCGGGGCCTTTTCCTTCGAAATATCCACGGCGCGTTGCGTTTGAAGAGCACGTACGCCGTTCGATCACCGCCGGCGTTGCAATCGAAAAGGGACTTTTGCAGCACGCGTGGGATACCCAGGCAACGATCTGGGACCGTAGTTCGAAGCATGACCAAAGAGCAGCTCTATGCCGAATACGGCGGATATCATCGAGATATCCGTAACCGTCGCGCACACGCGGTCGGAATTCCGCTCATCGTCGTGGGAATCATGGGCCTGTTGCACCTGGTGCGCCTCGGCCCCGTCGATCTGGCGGTCGCGGCCGCCGTCGCGGTCCTACTCTATTATGTCGCGATCGACGCGCGCGGCGCCCTCATCTGCACGGTGGTCTTTGCTGCACTCTATTGGGTTGCGGTCCACCTTGCGTGGGGAGTGAACGTTGGAGCATTCGTCCTCGGATGGGGCTTCCAACTCGTCGGTCACCGCTTCGAAGGAAATAAGCCGAAATTCTTGGAGAACGTCGTCTACCTGCTCATCGGGCCGCTGTATTTCTTTCAAGAACTTTTCGGCTCGTTAACACGAGCGAAGCGCCCCACTTGATTGCTTTTTACCGTAACCGCGTGGTAGGATTGCCGGGTAAATCTGGTTTCGAAGTCCGTCGCAGTGTCCTCTCTCAACGGTACCTAGGCGAGTCGAATCAGGCCCAACAACCACGTTATAAGGAGTCTCGTTTAAGTGTACGTTGATGAAATGCTGAACTGCGTTGATTGCGGACGGCAATTCGCATTTACCGCCGGCGAACAGCAATTTTACGCCAGCAAGGGCTTTCAAAACAAGCCGAACCGTTGCCCGGACTGCCGTCAAGCCCGCAAGCAGATGCGCTCGCAGGCGGGGGGCGGCTCTTCCATGGGCGGCGGCGGCCAGCGCCGCGAAATGTATCAGGCCACGTGCAGTCAGTGCGGGGGCGTAGCCGAAGTCCCGTTCCAGCCGCGCGGCGACAAGCCGGTCTACTGCCGCGACTGCTTCCAGACGCGGCCGAGCTACCGCTAGGCCGCTTTTAAACGAACAATCGAGGGGCCCGCTTCGCGCGGGCCTCTTTTTTCTGCGATTCGAGCGTTCGCGCCGTCGGCTGCTTGGTGAAAGCAAGCAATCCGTATGGTACAGTACATCACGATGGCACGAGTTTGTTGGAGCGTGGCATTGGACAGTGCCGAGCGCGCGTCGGGTTTGCGCCGCGAATTCGTGCGGTTTCTGCACTCGCAAGCACCGGGCGCAGCAGAGTTCTTCGATGCGGAGCTCGTGTTCGGCGAACTCGTTTCGAACATCGCCAAACACGAGCCGAGCCGCGCCAAGATCGTCGTCGACGTCGTCGGCGACGAAGCGATCGTGACCGTTGACGGCCCGTCTCCCGTCGAAGACGAAGACGTGGTTGCACTTCCCGAAGACCTGAGCGAGAACGGCCG
>DASRDE010000003.1:0-3874 GCA_035652755.1 Vulcanimicrobiaceae bacterium
AATTCCCGTGTGACTGCCGACGAGCGCTCCCGCAGTCGTGTACTCCCACAACGTCCACGGTGAGCCGCTGCCGACCTGTTCGCAAGCCACGATGTCCCCATTGGGCAGGAGCGCCGCGCCGGTGAGCGATCCGGTAGGACCGCTCAACGTCACCGGACCCGTCACTGCGCCGGTCGAGGCGTTGATCGTGTACAAGTTGTGCGTCTGAACGACGTACAGCGTTTCGTTCGCGGCACCCGTCGGCTGCACGATGATGTCGCCGTTCGTGCTCACGCCCGCGCTAAGCGTGAGGGTTTTCTTGATCGCCGCCGTCGTGGGATCGAACCAAACGACCGTGGTGGCGTTCGTCATCGAAACCAGGCAGCCCGAGGCGCAATACATGCTCGTGGGATCGAACGCCAAGCGCGCGTCCGGGCCGGGAAGCCCGGTGACCGCGCCTTCGTCTACGGCGGCACCGTAGGCGGTCGCCGATGTCGGGGCGTTGGGATTGAACGCCGACTTGAGCAAGTGGCCCGAAGCGTTCGTGACGTACAAATTGCCGCTGGTGTCTTCGCCCAGGTTCTGGGCGCTGCTCCCCGTGAAGAGTGCACCGTAGGATTGCACGACCGCACCGCTCGTCGTGTCGATCAAATACACGCCGGCGCTGTCGCTCAAGACCATGACGGTAGCCGCCGCGCAGACGCCCGGCGCGAGCGCGAATGCGAAAAGTGCAAAGAAGGCTGCCGCGAAATACCGACGCCCCATCGCTTGAACTATCGGCAAGAGGTGCGTTGCCCTAAAGCACCACAGGCGCGAATGTAAAGAACGCGAAAAAAGCGGCCATGCATCACCGATCGGGTCTTGCGGCGCTCTCGGCGGCCGCGTTCTTGGCATCTCTTCTTGCCGGCTGCGCCAAAAGCAGCGCACCCCCTCTGCCGCCGCAGGCGCCGCTGTCGCGTACTGCAAACGGCCCCGCCGCGCCGGGCGCGCTGAGTTTTAAAGTCTTTACGGCCGGATCCACTCCCGGTTTTCCCGCTTCCGCGCAGGCTTGGGACATCACGCCCGGAGCCAACGGCACGATCTGGTTCACCGACGTGCAGACGCCGGCGCTCGGCAGAATCGATGCGGGTGGCCGCGTTCGCGAGTACACCGCACTTCCGCCGCAATCGCGGCCTTACTCAGTCGTCGTGGGACCGCGCGGCGCGGTTTGGTTTACCGATGCGGGTACCGCGTCGCTGGGCCGGCTGAATCCCGACGGAACCGTCACGGAGTTCACCGATCCCAAGCTTGCGGGTTCGTATCCGCAGGATCTGACGATGGCGCCGGATCGATCGATTTGGTTCATCTCGGTCGGACCGTCGTCGTACCTCGTGCGCGCTACGCAAGCTGGTGCGTTGACGCTAACGGCGCTGCCTTCGTCGATTTCGGCCGACGGATCGCTGATCGCCGATACGGCGGGGAATCTTTGGTACTTGGCCATAAACGCCAAGGGCCGCGGCGTTCTGGTGCAGCGCCGGCCTGACGGCACGCCGGTCGATCACGCGACGCAGCTCAACGCCGCCGCGGAACCTTGTTGTCCGAACCTTGCACCCAAGCGCATGACGATCGGCCCCGATGGCAACGTCTGGTTCACGACGCTCGACTATGTGCGCGGAAACAGCCCGGCCAATTGGATCGTCACCGCCGGCGCTTCCGGTTTGACGTATTACTGGGTTCGGAACGGCGGGATCAAATACGCGGTTTATCCTAGCGGTATTGCGACGGCGGGCAGCGCCGTATGGTTCTCCGGCGACGACCCGTTCCAAGCAAACGGCGGCTTGTGGCAGATGCAGATCGACGGCACGATGCGCGCGTATCCGGTACCGTACAACCCGGCGGGTTTAACGGCCGATTCGGCCGGCGCGCTCTGGTTCACGAGCAAAACGGGCGGCCAGCCGAGCCAAATCGTTGAAGCAACCGTAAAATAAAGCGTCCGGCGTGGGTACATACGCGAACAAGCACAGTACCTACGCCAGGAGGCATATCAGACGTGGATGCAATTTCGCTGCTCAAAGCCGACCATGACAAAGTGCGCGAACTCTTCGCGCAAGTCGAGAAGCTGAGCGATCGCGCGACGACCAGCCGTCGCGCCCTTTTCGACGAGATCGACGAAGAGCTCACGCTTCACACCAAAATCGAAGAAAAGATCTTCTATCCGGCATTTCGCGAGCGAGCGAAAAAGGCCGAGGAGCGGGACGAAGTCATGGAGGCGTTCGAGGAGCACGCCGTCGCCAAACGCCTCATCAAGGAGCTGGAACGTTTGGAGCCGTCCGACGAGCGTTATAAGGCCAAGCTCACGGTGCTCATCGAGAACGTCAAGCACCATGCGGACGAAGAGGAGAGCACGATGTTCCCGATGGCGCGCAAACTGTTCAAGTCCGACGAGTTGGAAGAGATCGGCGAAGAGATCATCGCAGCAAAGGAAAAGGCGGGGGCCCCGGTTCCCGAGGAAGCGCTGCGGTAATCACCGCGCCGTCAGGCGGCGGATGCCTGAGCGTAAAGCATGCGCTCGGGCCGCCGCCACCAGCCCTCTCCGTCTATCGATGCCAGGGCAGCTTGCGGCGAGAGTGAGAGCGCACGCACGAAACGCGCGATTGGCGTCGGCTCCGCGCGGCCCGAGGATACGTCAAAGGCGCCGGTTTCATAGTAGCCGTCTTGACGCGTGAGCATCGAATTCCAGTCGAAGGCACCCAGCAGCGACCACACGGTCAGTGCGCGCACATCTGCGCCTTCGCCGCGCAGGGCGAGCAGATCGCAATACACGTCGCGCAGCCACCGAATCTGCTCGTCGGGCGTGCACGCCAAATGGGCCTCCGTAATTGCCAGGGGGCGCCGGTACCGCTGCCAGCACTCGCGCAGTAACGCCCGCGATCCGGCCAGGCCTTCCGGCCGCGCGCGAACCGCTTCGACGTCGGCATAGGCATCGCGGCCATTTCCCCCGTGAACCTCGTCCGGATACGAGCCGATGCTGTCGTCGAGCCACCGCTCGCCCGTGACGTAGTAATTGAAGCCGAGCACATCCGGTTCGCAGCGGTACGCTTCCAGCTCCGCGCCCGAAGGCTCCAGGCCCAGATATCGTAGCCGGGAGAGTATCGCTCGGTTTTCCTCCATCGTCCCGCAGAGCAAATCGTACGTGAAAAAGCGGCGAGCGTTCTCGTAGTCGGCCTGATACTGCAGCCTGGGCACAGCGTAGGTCTTACCGAGGTCCTCCGTCGTCACCAGCTGCGCACCGGCGATATGCTCGCGAATCGCGTCCATCGCTTCCCGAATCGCGAGCACCTGATTGAACGCGGCTTGATAGAAGCTGCTCTCGTCCTTCGCATGCGGGTACCACCAGCCGTACAGCGCGCTAAAACGCGCCGTCGTGCCGGGTTCGTTCACCGGCGTGAAGTACCGCAGCCAAGGGTACCGCGCGGCGACGGCGCCCGCGAAGCGCGCGAGCCTCCGCGGAAATTCCGGGTCGAGCAGATCGGTGCCGCGCGGGCCGCTGCCGTGATGCAGGAGCGTAACGATGGGCGTGATGCGCAGTTCGCGAAGCCGTTCCAGACGCTCGTCGCTCCAGGACCAGTCTGCCTTCTCGAGACCGTCAGGCGCCGTGCGCTCCCAAAGCACCGGATAGCGCAGATGCGTAATGCCGAGCTGCGCGATCCGATCCAAATCCTCGATGCGGTCCTGGTGCCCCGACCGCACCGTCTGATCGACGTAAGCGTCGCCTACCCGGCTGACGGTGCATTCCACACCGCCCCAGAGATCTAGGCGACGGCCGTCCAAGATTCCGCCCCGCGAATCTTCGCGTACGTCGTCAGCGCCTGCGCCACGACCTGGTCCATGTTGTAGTATTTGTACGTGGCCAGAC
>DASRDE010000004.1:0-10822 GCA_035652755.1 Vulcanimicrobiaceae bacterium
GGAAGGTTCCAGAGCAGCGAAATGTTCGGCGGAAGAACCATCGGAGGAGCTGAGCCGGAGAATGAGAGTACGCGCGCGTGATGCCGCCCAAGATCAGATCGCAGGCTATCAACGTACGTCGGGGGCTGAAGATCGGCAGGAGACGTCTGGACGTGCGGCAGTCCAAACCACGAAAAACTAGATAGGTCGATAACGATTGCGGCCAGCAGAGCGACGCGTGCTGCGAATGAGTCTTTTCTCGAAACGAACAGCACGATCGCGCCGGCATCGATCAACAAAATCAGGAGCGGAATCCCCAAGGCTGGATTCCGCCAAGGGGTGAGCGGGAGCCCGGCAGCGACGAGGCCGGCGACTTGCCGGGCAAAGCCGGCATCCAGCAAATCAATGCCGACAAGCGTGGCCGCCATCAACGCGGCGACGATCGATAGCGACGCGAGCACCGAGCTCATACGCGCTCGGCCTTGCTCGATTGAAGCGACGCCATAGCCGGCGAGCACCGCAGCGGCGAGCGTGAACTCCAGAGCGTGACGCCCCTGAGCGCGAAACATTCCAAGCAGCGGCAAATGATAGAAGAGCTGGCCTATATGAAGGTAATCGCCCGTCGATGCGATCAGCGCAACAAGTGCCGCTAGCGCCCAAAACCACACGTGTTTCGAGCGCCGCATGACGAGCAAAGCCAGGACTGCTAGGACCACGGATCCGATACCGGCGTAACAGCTCAACTCGGTATACGTGTCGAAATCAAACCTGCTGTAGGGGTAGAGCGGTGCCGGCGTGACGCCCAAAAAGTACGGAAAGAACAGCCGAATTGGAATTTCCGCCGGCTTGTCCGAATAACCGATGAAATTGTTGAAACTCAAATCAGCGCGTACGCTGTTTCCCGCAAGCTCCGACGCAGGCACGAAAGCCACCGCGGCCAGCGCGAGCCCCAACGACAGTGCTACTAATGCAGCAGGCACACTGCGTTTCCAGGCTGTGTTTCCGACACTCATCCACAGCACATATGCCAGCGCAAGATACAGTGTATATGCTAGAACCTGCGGCTGTCCCGCTAGTGCGCACATCGCGACACTGAGCGCAGCAATGCACAGCCAACGCGCCGTAACGCCGCTCCGCAGCCGCGCGAAAGACCACATGACCCACGGCGTCCACGCCGCCGGTTGAACGACGTTGTAATGCCCTGAATGCGACGTCATGAAGCCGCCGAGCGAATAAACGACTGCGCCGAGGCAACCCGCTAGCCACGAACCCGTGAGTGCACGGACGAGCCCTAGCGTTCCAACTGATGCCAGGACATATGCCGCGATCATGTATGCGTTGAAGGAATTTGGGATCAGGCGCAGCCATCCGAGCGGATACCAATACCCGTTCAGATTCGCCGCCCACGGGTTTCCGAGCATTATGTTCGGCTCCCAAAGCCCGTGAATGCCGAAGAACGCCGGCAGTCCGTCAGTCAAACCATCGCCCCATGTCAGGTATTTGCCGTGCAACAGAGCCGGACTAAAAAAGGCGATGAAAAACGCCGTAAAGGCTAAGGTCGCATAAGCATAGCGGCGCGACGCGTTGAGGCTCACTGCGCGTGCCCTAACCTACAATTGTCGATTTATCGCGAAAGTACGACGTGATTCCGGAGCGCCAGTCCGGCAGCGAGATTCCGAGCGCATGCAGCTTTGCGTTTTCGAGCGCGGAGTACTCGGGACGGCGCACGCGCGAGTTCCAATCCTTGTACGAGATCGGTTCGATCGCATCTGCGACGCCGGCGCAGCGCAGCGCTTCGCGCGCGTAGTCGTACCACGTTACGGGGCCCTCGTTGACCGCGTGGTACACACCGGGCGCGGCCTCGGCTTCCAGCAGTTGCCAAACCGCGCGCGCCAAGTCCGCCGCGTAGGTGGGGGATACGGTTTGGTCCCGCACCACGCGAACCGTTTCGCCCGCTCGGGCTTGCACAACGATGCGGTCGATGAACGTGTAGCCTTTGGTCGGGCTCACGCGGGTTCCGTAGACGCCGCACGTCCGTACGACGAGCGCGTCCGAGCGCAAGCGCTGCACCAGCAGCTCCCCGGCGTACTTGGAAGCGGCGTAGACGCTCAGCGGGTTAGGCACGTCGGCTTCGGTGTACGGCCGGCCCAGGGTGCCGTCGAAGACGTAATCCGTGCTAAACGTAACGAAGCGCACACCCGCGGCCGCGCAGCGTTCGGCCATTGCGTTCACGGCAAGCGTGTTCGCTCCGAACGCGTTCTCCGGTTCGGCTTCGCAGCGCTCGACGTTGTGGAAAGCCGCGCAGTTGACCAGCACGTCGGGGCCGGTCGCTTCGATAGCCCGGGCGACGGCTTGCGGGTCGGTGATGTCGACTTGTGCCCGTTCCGGCGCGCTTACCTGCGCCGCGCCCCAGAGCCGCCGAATCTCCGAGCCGAGCTGGCCGAAGCCGCCGAAGAGCAGGACGCGCGGGGGTGGGGGCACGGCTTTACAGTTGCCAAGTGCCGTAACAAAGGCCTCCCCTCGCGGTAGATGATTCCAGACATCCGAACCCCAAGCCCTAAGAGGAGTATGGCGATCGGAGAGCAGAGCGACGAGGCTCTGGTGCGGCGGGTCCGTAGCGGCGAGCGCGAGCTGTTCTCCGTCTTGGTCGACCGTTATAAACGTGGCATCGCAAGTTTCATCAGCGCCGCCGTCCGTACGCCTGCTGACGTCGCCGACCTCTCGCAGGAAACGTTTCTGCGCGCTTACGCGCATCTGGACACGTTTAATCCCGCGCTCGGCAAGTTCTCGACCTGGATCTACCAAATCGCGCGCAACGTCGTGCGGACGCACCTGGGCAAGGCGCAGCGCCGCGTTCCGACTCAAGAACTGCCTGAAGACCAAACGCTCGAAAACGCACTGCCCGACGTCTCACGCGACGCCGATCCGGCAGGCGGCGTCCTTCGCGAGGAAGCGGAACGCGAGCTGCGCGAGGCGCTGGCCGAACTTCCCGAACGGACGCGGACCGTGCTGACCCTGCGCTATTACAACAACATGGAGTACCACACCATCGCCAGCACGCTCGGGCTCTCGCTCGGCAACGTCAAGACGCTGATCCATCGCGGCAAGATCGCGCTCGCGCAAAAGATGCGCGAACTCGAAGAGCGCCGCGCCGGCACGCTTTCCGATCCGCTCGCTTCCAAAGGAGGTGCACGTGCGCTGCTCGTCTTATGAGCCGCTGCTCGATCGCTACATCGAGTGCACGCTTCCGCCGCGGCGGATGCAGCAAGTCGCCGCACATTTGAAGTCGTGCGACTCGTGCCGCGGACTGCTCGATGAACTGCGCGTTGTTGACGGCCTGCTGTTCACGACGACCGTGCCCGACCTTCCGCAAAACTTCACCTTCGCGGTGATGGCCGAAGTAAACTCGATGCCGGCGCCCAGAGCGCGCGAACATCCGGTCTGGAGTTTCCTTGCGCTGTATTCCGCCGCGGCCTGGGTTGCCGCCGTGCTCGGCATGGCCTTTACCGGCACCAGTCCGCACGCCGTGCTCGATGCCATCTGGAGCGGCCTGCAGTCTGCCGGGCGTTCCGCCGGAACGGTCGCCGCTTCGGTTTCGCACGGCATGGTTCACACGATGCCCGCCCTTGCCGCCTTCGGCATCGGTATGCTGCTGCTCGACATCGTCGTCGCAGCGGCGATCGCTCTGGTTTATCTCGTCATTCGCCCGCGGCTTGCCGCGCGTCTTGCTTCGGTCCCGGAGGCCTCGCTATGAAATATCTCGCTTTGGTTGCTATCGTCGCATTGTGCATCTTCGCCGGATCGCTCGGACGCGCGTCCGCCAGCGCACCCGAAACCATCGATCACGGCGGCACGTACTGGCAGAGCATCATCGTACGGCCGGATCAGGAGGTGCGGGGTGACATTACCGTCTTCAACGGCGACGCCGACATCGCGGGCACCGTCGACGGGGACGTCAACGTCTATGGCGGCACGATCACGCAAGAGCCCGGCTCGGTAATTACGGGACACACGAACGAGTACGGCGAGGCCTGGTCCAGCGCGCTTCCATGGCTGCCGGCGAATGCAACGATCGCGCACGAAAACGCCAAGATGATGTCGCTGCTCGCATACAGCGTCGTCGTCATGCTCGTGTTCTTGATTTTCCCCGTGCGCGTTCGCACCGCACTGGATCGCGTCGAGCATCATCCGGGACTTTCTGCGGCAGTCGGCGCGGTAGCGCTCATCGCCAGCGTCCCCATCGCGGTGCTGCTCTTCATCAGCTTCGTCGGCTGGCCACTCATCCCGCTGGAGATCGTTGCGTACATCGCCGGCGTGCTCATCGGTCAGGCAGCGCTGGGCATTCTCATCGGACGCCGGCTGCTCGAACTTATGCATCCGCGTCATACGCCTTCACCGCTGATGGCGCTGGTCGCGGGACTGGTCGTCATCTGCGCGGCCGAGATTCTGCCGGTCGTGGGCTGGATGGTAACTGCGCTGGTATGCTTGGTCGGCTTGGGCGCCGCAATTCTGGCCTTCATCCGCGAGACCACGTTTATGAGCGCTGCAACGCCCGTTGCGGCAGGCGCCGGTCCGCGTCCGCCCATTGGCGGGCCGCCGATGCCTGCCTAGGTTTTAGGTCTTTCGTACCGTGCCGGCGAGGAAGGGCTAAGCGGGCGCTCTCCCCGATTTCGGGGAATACGCAAAGCCTATGGCCATCGTTTCGCGCACCGCCCGGTTCGCGGCGCGGACCGCCCGCATGCGCGCATCGACGATCCGCGAGATGCTCAAGGTCACGCAGCAGCCCGACGTCATCTCTTTCGGCGGCGGGCTTCCCGCTCCGGAACTCTTTCCGACCGAAGAGATCGCGCAGTGTACCGCTGAGGTCATGCGCGACGTCGGATCGCAGGCGCTGCAATACGGCGTTACCGACGGCATACCCGAGATGCGTTCGTGGGTCTCCGAACGCCTGTCGCGCTTGACGGGCACGACGTACGACCCCGAACACGTTCTCATCGTGAACGGATCGCAGCAAGGCCTGGATCTGCTCGCGAAGATCTTCGTCGATCCCGGCGATCACATCGTCCTGGAAAACCCGTCGTATTTGGGCGCAATACAAGCCTTCGACGCGTACCAAGCGCGGTATCTCACCGCCGAAACGGACGAGGACGGCGTTATTCCCGAATCTCTCGAACGCGTGCTCGCGCATGCCGAGCCGTTGCCCAAGTTCGTCTACTTGGTTCCGAACTTTCAAAATCCGACCGGCCGCACGCTCTCGGCGGAGCGCCGCGAACCCGTCGTGCGCATCTGCGAACATTTCGGCGTGCCGATCGTGGAAGACGACCCGTACGGCGAACTGCGTTTTCACGGGCACCACTTACCGTCGCTCTGTTCGTACGCGCGCGACGGCAGCGTCATCTACAGCGGAACCGGAAGCAAGATCATGGCCCCCGGCATGCGTATCGCCTGGCTGGCGACGCACGACTTGGAAGTACGCGAAAAGCTCGTCCTTGCAAAACAAGGCGCCGACCTGCAGAGCGGCACGCTCGCGCAATATGTCTTCGCGCGCTACGTCTCCAAAGCGGCGGATTTCGAGCGCCATCTGGCTGCGATCGTCCAGGTCTACGGCGAGCGGCGCGACGTGATGCACGAAGCGCTGGCCGAGTTCATGCCCTCCACAGTAGAGTTCAACAACCCCGAAGGCGGCATGTTTTTATGGGCGCGGGTGCGCGGCGTCGACACGACCGAACTGCTCAAAGTATCCGCCGCACAGAAGGTGGTCTTCGTTCCGGGCGTCTCGTTCTATCCGGCCGGGGACGTCACCGACGGCATGCGCCTGAACTTCTCCAACGCGGGCGCCGAGAAGATTCGCACCGGCATCCGGCGCCTTGCCGCCGCGGTGCGCTCGATGTCACAATAAGACGGAAGGGGGCGCTCTCACGCTGAGGAATCGCCGCCTTAACCGCCAAGAGGAGAACCATGGCCGAGCATCTGGTAACGGGCATTTCGCAGACGTCCGATCCCTCCCATCTGGAGGAAACGCTCTGCAATACAGAAGCGGTGAACTGCGACAAGATCGCGGTGATCACCAAAGATAATCCCACGGACGAACACCACGAGTCCGTGCTGACCTTCATGCACGTGGGCCAAGAGCATGCCACGAGCGACCTTTCGCACGAAGTCATCCTCGGCGGCGACGCCATTCTCACGAACATCAGCGGACCTCAAGTCCCCAACATCAGCGCGGACACGCGGTACGTCGGTTTCTTTGCCGAGCCGCACATCATCGATCATCTGGCCGATTATGCGATCCCGGAAGATCAAGTGCAGAATTACAACGACGCGATCGAAGCCGGACGCAGCGTCGTCATCTATAAAGCCGACAAGGCCGAAGCTCCCGGAGTCGAGCAAACGTTCAAAGACGCGGGGCTGAAGAACGTCAAGACGTTCCAGACGAAGTAACCTCATATCGAGCGGTGCCGGACCACGAATTCGACGATTCTGCGTCTCCCATTCAAAATTGGAACGACTACTGGTCTAAAATACCTGCGCTGTCATGCGCATCCCCTGTCGTTTCGCAGATAGCAGCGCACTTCCGAGGCAGTTTAGCCGGCAAAGCCATACTCGAGATAGGCGCGGGCTCTGGCCGCGATATTGTTGCCCTTGCAAAACTGGGCGCGAAGGCGCATGCGCTGGATAAATCGCCCGTTGCTCGAGAGCGCATCGCGGCGCTAGCTCAACAAGAGGGAGTTTCGATCGACTTATACGGTGATGACCTGCGCCGAACACCGTTCGCCGACGATAGCTTCGACGTCGTGTATTCGCAAGGCGTCGTCGAGCATTTCCGTGACATCGCACCCGTCATATGGGAGCAGCGTCGTATCGTGCGATCGGATGTGGGGCGCCTGATAATTGATGTCCCTCAG
This sequence comes from Vulcanimicrobiaceae bacterium, assembly GCA_035652755.1. GTDB lineage: Bacteria > Vulcanimicrobiota > Vulcanimicrobiia > Vulcanimicrobiales > Vulcanimicrobiaceae > DASRDE01. The sequence continues at coordinate 6,885 of DASRDE010000004.1, forward strand.
ACGTACAATCCCTACACAATCGTCAAGCACGCACGCATGCTCTTAGGAACTTGGCCGCCGGGGTGGGAAACGCAATTTTCGCCGCGAGACTTACAGCGCATCGCAAAGACGTTTCATCTGCAGCTCCTTTCGACTTACGGGTGGGGTGAGCACGGACCCGTGTCGGGGAAACTACTTTCGATTCTTGATAAGAATCCGTGGACCGCAACTTGCATCGGCGCTATTTACGCCAAAAACGCGTAGAGGGTCGCTGCGGTGGCTTCCGCGCAGGTATCGCGACCGCAAGACGGTAACCGTAGGCTGTTCATGAGGGTGGGCATCATTACTTCGTACCCTGAGGACGGCGTCCGCAAGAGCGGCATTGCCGAATATTCGCGCGCCCTCATCGAACCGCTCGGTGAAGTTCCTGACGACATAACGATTTTCGCGGACCATCGCCCTGGCACTTCGTTTTTTGCTAAGAATACGGTCGAGCGCTTGGCTGCCAATATGTTGCTTATCCGGTGCTGGCGTTTTGGCGCACTCGCGCCGTTTATGCTTTATCGGACGCTGCGCCGTGCCAACCTCGACGCGCTGCACATTGAATACGATGTTTATCTGTATGGCGGCGTGATCGCAGCCCTTATCCTTCCGCTGCTTCTAAAACTGCTCGCTATTCGGCGAAAGACGCTCATCACTACGACGTTACACGGCGTCGTGCCGTTGAGCGCGATAAGCCGCGAAATGCTTCGCGAAAACGGATTTGTTCTTCCGTTTTCCCGGATTGGCAAGGCGGGCTTCAGACTCATCTATTGGCTTTTCCGTTTTTCGAGCGACCGATTCATTGCGCTCGAAGCGGAGCTGTCAAACGTGCTTTGCGAAGACTACGGCTATCCACGCCCTCATACGTTCACTGTTGAATGCCCAAATTTGATGGAAGAGCGCAAAGCGTCGGACTTGGCTCGAAATGTAAGCCCCCCGGTACGCAAGAAGAAGCGGCTCCTATACTTCGGCTACGCCTCGTCTTATAAGGGGCTGTCGATCTTGCTCGAAGCCTTTCGCATAGCCAGACGCAAGGATCCGGAAATCGAATTGAACCTCGTGGCAGGGCGCCATCCGCGCTTGGCTGGGCAACCGAAGTACGAAGCGTTTTACGGTGCACTTCGGGAGCTTGCCGCCGAGGTGGGCGCCAAGCACTACGATTTCTTGAAGGAACGCGATTTGGCACAATTGCTCGCCGACAGCGATGCGGTTATCCTGCCCTATACGAAGATGTACGGAGCCAGCGGTCCCCTCAATATTGCGATCGCTGCCCGCAAGCCGGTGTTAGTGTCGCGGGTCGTTTATTTCCACGGCGCTCGGCCGGGACAGGTCTTTGAGCCAACGGCCGAATCCTGTGCGGCAGCGATTTTACGATTCTTTTCCGGCATGCGGTTTGAAATCGAGAATGACCTCGAGGCGCTCGCGGCCAGCCGCGACAACCGCAAGATTGCCGCGATAAACCATCGTATCCGTTGCGGTGCAGATCCGATTACACTGCCGAGCATGGCGTCTGTAAGAGATAGCGATCGGGTGATGCGCGCTTAATGCGCGTTTTGATCTGGTCGGACTCCTATATCCCACTTCTCGGCGGCGGAGAGCTGTTCACTTTACGAACAAAACAAGCGCTGGACGCTGCTGGGTTCGATACGCACCTTGCGACCGTCAAAAATAACCGCATTCGTGCCGCTTGCGACGTAACAACGATCCCGATTTTGCGCATCAAGGGCGTCCCTCTTGCAAGCCCCTACTCCTTGCAATCGCTGATAGCCCGGTTTCAACCCCATGGTGCGCTGCTCATTGGACCGAGCATCAATAACGTAATCGTCGCGGCCCTATTGGGGGACCGACCGATTGTCACACACTACCTGGGCGACCTTGGGTGGAATTCCATTGCGGGTCGGATACTATGGCCGGCTTATTTTCGATGGTATTTACCGCGCTCGCGGTACGTGCTTACCATTTCAGACCGCGTTAGGGAGTCTCTAATCGCGCAAGGCGTACCCGCCTCTCGCGTCTCCTCTACGAAGGTTGGATCGGACGTACCTATGGTCCCGGATTTAGAACTTGAACGCGAAAACAAGATTGTTTTTATTGGCGGTCTGGGAAGAAGCCACGAGTACAAGCGCCCCGATCTGCTTCTGCGTGCCCTTCCCATATTAAGCGACAAAGACGTGTCGGTAGCGCTAATCGGCGGCGGCGACGCTGGCTGGCTCAGAGCCCTGGTGCAAGAACTCTCAATCGAGCACCGCGTTCGCTTCTTGGGCGTCGTTGATGACGAGGAGAGAGCTCGACAGATCCGCTCTGCGAGGGTGCTCGTGCTCCCTTCTCCTACTTCACAGGAGGGCTTCGGCATTGTCGTTCTCGAGGCAATGCGCCTCGGTACCCCGGCAGTCGTGGGTGCGCTGGCCGGCGCCTCGGAGCTCGTCGCCGCTACCGGATTTGGCGAGACTTGGCGCGGTACGAATGAAGCGGACCTCGCACGCGCGATCGACTTAGTGCTCTCCATGCCGCATAAATCGCTTCAACTGGCGTTCGAAAAGTTTGTGGCGATCTCAAACGACTATACGTGGGAAAGCGTCGCGGCACGAACGGTGGCGGTAACTTCGGCGGCATTTGCGTAATGAATTAGGGCGACTTCAGATCTTCTGCCAAACACCCCACACTTCGAAAGGGTCCTCCCGCGAGCGGAAGGTCGTCGAGTCCAACGCGTACAGACCAAGCAGCAATGGTACGCCCACTGCGCTGGCAATTCTTGCAAAGGTGCTCCCGGTTACGCGGCTCGATTGCACCTGCGCGGATTCCACGATTTTTGCGGATTGAGCGAAGCGGCGCGTTTTCCAATAAACGGTCATAAACGCCTTGGAACCATAGCAGTGAATGTTCCGCAGATGCAACCCGGAAAACAGCGCCTCGATCATTTCAGTCGTGTATAGGCGCTCGTGCAATGGATTTTCGCCCGAAGCCGGGCCAGGAACGCCGACGACCAGGTAGCCATTGGGTTTAATTAGCCTCTTTAGCTCCTTTGCCGCGGGTCGATCGTCGCGTAAGTGCTCCAGAGTGTGGGAGCAAAGGACGAGGTCGAAAGCCTCCGACTCGAACGGCGTCTCTTCCGCCGAGCCGGTTCGAAGATCCCACGCCGGGTGCCGTTCATTAAGCCTGCGTACTGCGTTGCGCGAACTTTCGATGCCCGCTAAGCGAGCAGCCGGAAATCGTTCTGCGAGTAACACTAGGAGTTCGCCCCCACCGAAGCCGACATCCACGATGCTGGGAGTGGCGCCATCTAAAACAATCCCCCGCAGCGCACGCGAAAGGCTTAGGCGCTTGCTGCGCACTTCAAATGAGGAAGGATCTGCGGACCCCTCGTATAGTGACTCGTAGTATTGACGATTCAAGTCGGTCTTCATTTGGCCTCGCCATGGCGGCGATTACGAGCTATAACTGCGGCTATTGCTGCCAAAATCGCAGCGATAACGCTCGCGAGAACTATGATTGACTTGACGGCTGCGTATTCCACCTCAGGTCGATACACGGCGATAAGATCGCCGGACGCGTCCGCACGAAGGTTCCATGCATTTGCGAACCCGTTGACCTCAAAATGCGCCATCGAGGCTTCAGGGCACCTTCGATCGAGTATACACAGCCACCAGAACATGCGCAAAGTTCCCTGCCGGTAGGCGTATACGCGCCATTGGGGATCGAAATTCACCGGAAGCACGATGATGGGCTCCCATTTTCCCGCCTTGCTCCGGATAATGATCGCGGCCGGATTGATTTCGTCCGCAGATATCGGAAGAGGCCTTTTCCATTCGGGTATTCGACCTGTCGTCGCGAGCGAAAGAGTCGGCTCAGGTGTCGGCGGCGTCAGAGCGGCGTCGGAAACGGTAGAGGTTGGTTCTTGGATGGGCGCTTGAACAGGT
>DASRDE010000005.1:0-7377 GCA_035652755.1 Vulcanimicrobiaceae bacterium
TCAGCGAGAAAATGTAAAACGCCCACGTTACCGGGCTCGGCCGCATCAAAACGAGCGCTCCCGCCAGCAAAATATACAAGATTGCGCCAAGCGTCGAGAAAATGTCGGTTACGTTGTCGATCGAGGTCCTCGGCCGCGCGTGTGCTACGACTGTAACGATTCGTCCGGAGCTCAGCGGTACGCGGAGCAGGCGGCCGTCAGGAGCAATCGAGGTTGCGGTCAGGTACCACCGGTCCCGCGGCGGCATGCGTTCGAGTCGAACCTGCTCTCCCGTGCGCAATCCCGCCTTCGCGGCCGACGCGTCGACCGTCGTGACGTTGCCGTGGGGATCGATTCCGAATCCGAACGAGGCCCACGGGTGCCAGGGCAAAGCGAAATCGCCGCCGTCGATGATGACGACGAGCGCCGTAAACGCGATGATGAATGCTGCCCGAACCAGAGCCCGCGTTTTCATACAAAGGGCATTCCCGTCGAACCCGGCTGCCCTCCTGGCGGGCTATACGACCAGATTAAGGAGCTTGTCCGGAACGAAAATTTCTTTGCGGATCGCTTTGCCGTCGATCTGTGCCCGGACACCCGGTTGTTCCAGCGCCAAGCGCACGGCTTCCGCTTGTGCGATGCCCGGTGCGGTTTGCAGGCGCGCGCGGATCTTGCCGTTCACCTGAACCACGAGCGTGATCTCGTCCATTGCGAGCGCGCCTTCGTCGGGCTCCAAGTAGCGCTCCAAGTGCACCGACGTTTGATGCCCCATGCGCTGCCAAAGCTCTTCGGCAATGTGCGGCGCGAAGGGCGCGATGATCACCGGGAGCGCGTGCACCGCATAGAGGACGGCCGGTGATTGTGGATTAGACTGCTCCAGAGCCGTTAGTGCGTTTACGTATTCGTCGAGCTTGGCGATCGTCGTGTTGTAATGGAAGCGGTGCCCGCGCGTCTCGTCGATTGCCGATTTTACGGCGACGTGAACGGCGCGGAGCAGCGCCTTCTCGTCCGCAGAATCAACTCGCGGCAACGACCGCAAGTCCGTCTTCCCCGCCGGATCGGCAAACGGTTCGCATGCGCGCCACACGCGGTTGATGAAACGCACGCGTCCGCTGATCCCTTCTTCGGTCCAATCGGCGGTGTCTTCGGGCGGCGTGACGTACATGAGGAACAGCCGCATTGCATCGACGCCGTTCGTTTCCGCCGTTTGATCGATACCCACGACGTTGCCGCGCGACTTGCTCATCTTCTCGCCGTTGCTCAGCACGAACCCCTGATGGAACAGACGCGCGAACGGTTCGTCCGGGCCGCTGACCCAGCCGCGGTCGTGAAAGAACTTGTAGAAGAAACGCGAGTAGAGCAGGTGGAGCACGGCGTGTTCGGCTCCCCCGATATACTGATCGACGGGCATCCAGGTGCGCGCGTGCTGCGGATCCCACGGCCGCTCCGAGTCGTGCGGATCCAAATAGCGAAGATAGTACCACGACGATTCGAAGAACGTGTCCATCGTGTCGCTCTCGCGTTTGGCCGGGCCGCCGCATTTCGGGCAGGCGGCATTCATAAACGCCGCGTCGCGCGCGAGCGGCGATCCCTCGCCCGTGATCGGTACGTCGGGCGGCAGCACGACGGGAAGCTGATCGTCCGGAACCGGCACCTCGCCGCAGGCTGCGCAATACAGAATCGGAATCGGCGTTCCCCAGTACCGCTGCCGCGAGACCAGCCAGTCGCGCAAGCGAAAGTTGACCTGGGCCTCGCCTGCGCCCAGCGCCTGCAGCCGCTCTGCGATCGCGGTGCGCGCGCGAGCGCTCGACATTCCGGTGAAGTCACCGCTCGCGATCAACCGCCCATCGTCGACGAAGGCCTGCGGGAGCGGCTGCGACGGCTCGCTGCCGGGCACTGCGATCACCTGCGCGACCGGCAGCCCATGCTTGCGCGCGAATTCGAAGTCGCGTTCGTCGTGCGCCGGCACGCCCATGACGGCGCCGGTTCCATATTCGGCCAGAACGTAGTTCGTGACCCATATCGGAATGCGTTCGTGCGAGAGCGGGTTGACGGCAAATGCTCCCGTGAACACACCCGTCTTTTCCATCAAGCTCGTACGCTCGAGCTCCGACTTGGAAGTCAAACTCTCGGTAAACTGACGTGCCGCCGCGCTTTGCCGTTTCGTGACGATCTTGGGGACGACGGGATGCTCGGGCGCGACGGCCAGGTACGTTGCTCCGAAGAGCGTGTCCGCACGCGTCGTGAAGACGGCGACGCGCTCGGTGGAATTGTCGATGCCGAACCAGACCTGCGCGCCGTCGCTGCGTCCGATCCAGTTGCGCTGCATCGCGCGCGTGCGCTCCGGCCATCCTTGGAGCTTGTCAAGATCGGCGAGCAGCCGGTCTGCGTACGCCGTGATTTTCAAGAACCACTGCGAGAGGTTGCGGCGTTCGACCGGCGTTTCGCAGCGCCAGCAGCGTCCGTCGATGACCTGCTCGTTTGCCAGCACGGTTTGGTCGTGCGGACACCAATTGACGGGCGCTTCCCGCTTGTAAGCTAGGCCGTGTTCGTACAGCCGTAAGAACAGCCACTGATTCCAACGATAGTATTCGGGATCGCAGGTGGCCAGCTCGCGGCTCCAGTCGTAGCTGGTTCCGATCAGGCGGACTTGGCGCTCCATGTTCGCGATGTTTTCGCGCGTCCACACGTTGGGATCCGCACCGCGCGCGATCGCGGCATTCTCGGCCGGAAGGCCGAACGCGTCCCAGCCCATCGGATGGAGCACGGAATACCCGAGCATGCGCATCATCCGAGCGACGACGTCGCCCAGCGTGTAGTTCTTGGCATGGCCCACGTGGAGATCGCCGGACGGGTACGGCAGCATCTCCAGCACGTAATATTTGTCGCGCGGTTGCTCGGGCGTCGCGTACAAGCGCGACGCCTCCCAGTGCTGCTGCCATTTCTGTTCGACGGAGCGAAAATCGTACGCGGCGGTCATGGAATCAGGTGATATAACGGCATCGCCTGCGGCAACCCTTTCCGGACCTGGGGCGCGCGTGAATGTGGGCCGATGAAACGCGTCGCCCTGCTCTGTGCCCTTGCGGCGGTTGCGCTGTACGCGGTCCTGCGCCCGGCCGCGCAGCCGCCGGCGTCCATGTTTGCTCAAACGGCAACCGCGGTGCAGCCGCCCCGGCGGCCGCATCCGCCGCGGTTGAGCGGTGCCATCGTCTACGTCGCCGGTGCGGTTGCTCGCCCCGGTCTGTATCAGGTTCCGGAGGGTGCGCGCGCCGACGTCGCGGTCAAGGCGGCGGGCGGCTTTACCGCGCAGGCCGATCCCGTCTCGGTGAATTTGGCCGAGCGCGTGAGCGACGGCGAGGAGATCGCGGTGCTCGCGCAGGGCCAGTCCCGCGGCGTGCGCCGCTCTCCAAGCAGAAGCTCGCGGCGGCGCAAAGGGCGGCGGCATGCCGTTCTTCCGGCAGCCGCGATCGATCTGAACCGCGCGGACGCGGCCGCGCTATCGTCACTCCCCGGCGTCGGCGAGATTCTCGCCGCTCGGATCGTCGAATACCGCCGCGTAAACGGTCCCTTCGCCTCGGTGGACGAGCTCGCGGACGTCGCGGGCATGACGCAGCGGCGCGTCGACGAGCTCGCGCCGTACTTGCGCGCCGATCCGCCGCAGTAGCGGAGGCCACGCACCCCTGCCGCCGCGAACGAAGCTGCGATGGATCAGCTTCCGGCTCGGGAGACTTTGCCCGCGCTCCTTCGGCGATCGCTGTTGCCGCCGCGCGAAGGCGTGCTGTACGAGCGCGTGAACGGCGCATTCACCCCCATCGGAAGTGCGGAATTGCTTTCCCGGGTCGAGCGTCTGGCCTGCGCGATTCGCGATGCCGGTTTGAACGCGGGCGATCGCGTTGCACTTATTTCCGCCGACCGCATCGACTGGGTTGCCGCTGACCTTGCGATCCTCTTTGCCGGCTGCGTCGTCGTGCCGATCTTCCCGACGCAGGCCCTCGATCAGGTCGGCTACATCCTGCGCGATTCCGAAGCCAAGCTGATCTTCGCCGACACGCCGCGCGCCGCCGAACGATTACGCGGCGCAGACGTCCCGCTTCCGCCAATCGTCGTGTTCGACGCGAGCGGTGAAGGCTCGCTCGCGGACTTCGAAGCGCGCGGCGAGCGCATCCGCGGCGATCGTCCGCAGTCGCCGCCCGAGTTCGAGCGCGAACGCAATCCGGACGATTTGGCCGTGCTGATCTACACCTCGGGAACCACCGGCGATCCCAAGGGCGTCATGCTCTCGCATTATAATCTGGTGTCGAACACCGTCGCGACGTTCACCCACGCGATGGACATTATCGTTCCCGGAAGCGTCGTACTCTCGGTTCTGCCGTTTTCGCACATCTACGAACACATGATCATGTACGGGTACATGACCGCCCGCGCGAGCCACTATATCTGCCACGACGTCAACGAACTTCTGCCCGACTTGCGCGACGTGCGTCCGATCGCAATGACTGCGGTGCCGCGAATCTTCGAACGCATGATTTCCGGCGTCACCGCCAAATCGCGCCTGCACGGCGGCCTTCAGGCGCGCTTGGTGCCGTGGGCGCTGGAGGTCGGCCGTGCCTACATGACCGCCCGTACCAGAAAGACGCGCATCAGCCCGATCCTCGCGCTGCAGTACCGAATCGCAGAAGCGCTGGTCTTCCGCAAGCTTCGCAAGACGCTGGGCTTGGACCGCATCCGCTTCATGGTCAGCGGCTCGGCACCGCTGCACTTCGATACCGCAATGACGATGCTCGGCATCGGCGTCACGATCGTCGAAGGATACGGTCCGACGGAGTGCTCGCCGGTGATCACGGCAAACACGTATACCGACAACCACTACGGGACGGTCGGCAAACCCGTTCCCGGGGTCGAGATCCGGATCGCGCCGGACGGCGAGATACTCGCGCGCGGACCCAACGTCATGTTGGGCTACTACAAGAACCCCGCCGCGACCGCCGAAGCCATCGTCGACGGATGGTATCACACGGGCGACATCGGCGAGGTCGTCGACGGCGGTTACCTGCGCATTACCGATCGCAAGAAGGAGCTGTTCAAGACGTCCGGCGGAAAATTCGTCGCGCCCTCCCGCGTCGAATCGGCCATCAAGCGTTCGGTCTACGTCAATCAGGTGATGCTGGTCGGCGACGGCCGCGCCCATCCCGCAGCGCTCGTTTCCCCGAATTGGGAGATGGTGCGCGCGCATCTGGACATTCCGAAGGACGTTCCGCCCTCGGAGCTGGCACAACGCGCCGACGTGCTGGACTTCATGACGCAAGAAGTGCGCGCCCAAACGGAGGATCTCGCCAAATTCGAGCAGATTCGCCGCATCGCCATCCTGCCGCGCGAGCTGACCGTGGAAGAGGGCGATCTTTCGCCGACGCTCAAGGTAAAACGGCGCGTGGTGGAAGCCAAGTTCGCCCCGCTGGTCGAGCATCTTTACGACCAGTATCCCGAACCTGCTCACGCATAATCGATGAGCCAACGGCGCTCCGAACCGCTTCGCATGGACGAAGTGATCCGCGGTCCCATCAAAAGCAAGACCGTCTTCCCCGTGCTCGTTCTGCACTTGGTCAAGCAGCGGCCCGATCACGGCTACGGGTTGATGCAGCGCATCGACGAACTCTGCGGCGGATTGATCGCAGTCAACACCAACAAGATCTATCCGCTGCTGCGGCGGCTCGAACAGCGCGGTTTTCTGCGCGCGGCGTGGCAGCATCCCTCAAAACGTTTGCGCCGTGTGTATCACATCACGGCAGACGGTGAAGAACGGCTGGACCGGATCAAGGGCGCGATGATTCCGTACTTGGATGCTCTGGGCCGCGCGGTCGACGAACTGCGCACGGCGCTTTACCGCTGACGCGTGTTCTTGAGTATCGTTCACCTGCGCGAACGCCGCTGCATTCTGTGCAGCGCGCTCATCGCCGAAGCCGGGGCGCGATCGTTCATCGTCGACGATCGCGGGGATCCGGTCGATTTTGCTGCCGAAGGTCCGCCCGAGCGCATGCAGGTTGCGATCGTCTGTGAGAACGGGCACGTGAACCCGATTGACGTCCCTGGAGACGCCTCGGCCGAGGAGTCGATGTACACGCCCGACGAGGCGCCGATCGGGCGCGATGCTCTCTATAAAGGAGAAACGTGATGAAGTCTCTGTTGCGTGCGTTGATGCTCGCCGCCGCGCTTGCGCCGTCCGCGGCGCTTGCAGCCGGGCCGGCGCCCTCAGCCTCGCCTTCCGCTTCGCCGCCGCCGCAGACGCCGGGTGAGACTCCGGACGCGGTTACCGATCACACCGTGGCCGTCAACGGCCGCAGCATCGCGTACACCGCACGTGCGGGAACGATCACGCTCACCAGTGCAAAGGATGAGCCGACCGCACGCGTCTTTTACACGGCATATACGGCCGGCGGCCCCGACCGTCCAATCACGTTTCTCTATAACGGCGGACCGGGCAGTTCGACGATGTGGCTTCGCATGGGATCGGTAGGGCCGGTACGCGTGCTGGCAGGCGACGGAAAACCCTCCGGGCCGCCGCCGTACCGCATTGCAGACAACCCGTACAGCATCTTGGACCGGACGGATCTGGTGTTCATCGACATGCCCGACAGCGGTTTCGGCCGTATCCTCGGCGCAGGTACGAACAAAATGTTCTTCGGCGTCGATCAGGACGTCGCCGCATTCGCGCAATTCATCGAACGCTACATCACGCGCTTTCACCGCTGGAACTCACCGAAATTTCTCTTCGGCGAAAGCTACGGAACGACGCGAACCGCGGCGCTCGCCGCCGCGCTGCAGGACCGCGGCATTCCGCTCAACGGCGTCGTGCTGCAGTCCACGATCCTCAACTTCGGTTTGGACTACACCAACGGCGATCCGATAGCATCCGGCGATTGGCCGTACGTACTCTACCTGCCGACGGAAGCCGCGACGGCGTGGTACCACGGGAAGATTCCGGGCAAGCCCGAGCTGGGCGCCTTCATCGACCGGGTGGAGCATTTCGCAACCGGCGAGTACTTGAGCGCTCTGTATCAGGGTGCGCGCCTAAATGCTGCCGAGCGGGAAAGGGTCGCCCGTGAATTGGCCGGTTTTATCGGCGTGAGCACGCAGTACGTGCTTACGTCCAATCTGCGCGTGCCGTACTCGCGATTCCAGCAAGAGCTGCTGCGTTCTTCCGGGATCGTCGTGGGGCGGCTGGATTCGCGCTACCAGACGTACTCGCTCGACCGAGCCACCAACGAAGGTCCGCCATGGGATCCGACCGACTCGTCGATCGACGGTCCGTACACCACGGCCGTCAATGCGTATCTGCGGGACGATTTAAAATACGAGACGCCGCTGCAGTACCGCGCGAACATCTACGACATCATCTACACG
>DASRDE010000006.1:0-12120 GCA_035652755.1 Vulcanimicrobiaceae bacterium
TCGCTACGGCTGGCCTGCGGTCCGCGCGCGCGTGCTCGATCTCATCGACTCGGCGGCGGAAGCGGTACAGCGCACGGGCCTCACGCGCATCGGCGTCATCGCGACGACCGCTACGGTGCACTCGGGCGCGTACGCGCGCCACATCGTTCGGCGCGTGCCCGAGGCCCGCGTCGTGCAGATCGCAGCGCCGGCGCTCGTTCCAATCGTCGAAGCCGGCGAGTTGGAAGGCGAACGTCCGCGCCGAGCCGTGCGCGAGGTGTGCGAGCTGCTGCCCAAGGACGTCGAGGCCGTAATTTTGGCCTGCACGCACTATCCGCTGCTCGACGCGCACTTCGCGGACGTGCTCGGGCCGCAGGTGCTCCGCCTCGACCCGGCGATGGTGCAGGCCGAACGCGCTGCCGCATTGATGGCGCAGCTCGGAACCGGCGGTGGCAGCGGAACGCTCGAATGCGTCACCAGCGGCGACGTCGATCAGTTTGCGCAGAGTCTGCGGCTGCTGCTTCCGCAAGAGCGCCCGCTGGTGCGCGGGCTGGCGCAGCGTTAGGGGAGGATCTCGAACGCGCCCGCGGTGCCCGAGACCTCGAGCAGCCGCCGCACGATGGGCTGCACGTTGAGCAGCCGCACCCGCGCATTCGGATGGCGGGCGCGCACGCGATTACGAAAACTCACGAGCAAGCCGGCAGCGCCCGCGTCGATGAACGTGGTCTCGCGCAAATCCAAATCGACGTCGCCCTCGACCTTGATCGCCTGCAACTCGGCACGCAGATCGTCGCGGCGGAAAACGTCGTACTCGCCGCCGTTAAGAACGGCGACGCGAGTGCTCACGGGCATGCCCTCATCTCTCTCCCTCCCCTCAACGATACGCTCGAAAGCGAGCGAGCGCAACTGCCATTTGTGCAAGTTCTTTTCGGGGAGGCTTAACCGTGTTATACTTTGCAGTACAAAGTTAATCTACCAGCGGAGCTCGGCCACGTGAAAGAGCGAAAAGAACAGCACCACCGGCAATGCGCCCAAGACGGCGCCCGCGATGACCTGCGCGACCGTATGCGCGCGCAAGTACACCCGCGCCCAGCATACTGCCGGAATGAGCACCAGAAATGGGAGCGGCTGGCGTCCGTACAGCAAGCTCAGCGCGACGAGCGGGGCGGTGATCCCCAGCGCGTGCGTGCTGATCTTCCAGTAGCGGGTGATGTATTGCACCACGATCGTGGAGAGTGTGTAGCCGGCCATCGTCGCAATCAGCAGTGTGGGCGAGTGAGTTATCCACAGCACCACGGTGCCGAGCAGATAGAAGACGACGAAGACGCCGAACACCTTCTCGCGCTCCTCGCGGATCGACATGTCCAGGTCGGAGATGCGGTCCGTCGCGTACAGCCAGAAGATGAAGAGCATCGGCCCGATCGACGTGAACGCGGTCGAGAGAAAGAGCAGCCACCAGAATTGCTCGGGCGAACTCGCGCGCACGTGCGAGAGGATGATGAACAGGGCGATCGCGGTCAGGAACGGATTGAAGATCGTCGAGAGAATCCGCGCGAGATCGCGCCAAACGCGGCGGTTGCGGATCGGCACCGGCGTGAACGGCGGATAGTGCTCGAGCACGCCCAACTAGTAGACCCGTCCGGGAAGGGGTTCCTGCTTGCCTGCCTTTGGTTTCAGCGGGTAACCAACATTAAGGTTTCGAAAAGCGGGGCGATATGCTGATCGATCGCATAGACTCGCCCTCGGATCTCAAACGCTTGGCCCGCGCCGACATCGATGCGCTGGCCCAGGAGATTCGGGAGACGCTCATCGCAGTCTGCGCATCGAATGGGGGACATCTCGCGCCCAACTTGGGCGTCGTCGAGCTCACGCTCGCGCTCCATCGCGTGCTCGATGCTCCGGGCGATCGCATCGTCTGGGACGTCAGTCACCAGTCGTACGTCCATAAGCTGTTGACCGGCCGCCGGGATCGCTTCGCAACGATCCGCAAGGGTGGCGGGCTGTCGGGCTTTGCGATGCGCAGCGAATCCGAATACGACTGCTTCGGCGCCGGCCACGCGAGCACGAGTGTGTCCGCAGCGCTGGGCATGGCCAAAGCTCGCGACCTGGCAAAAGGCTCCGAAACGATCGTTGCAGTGCTCGGCGACGGCGCGCTCACCGGCGGCCTTGCGTACGAAGCGCTGAACAATGCCGGCCAGCTGCGCACGAACTTTATCGTCATCTTGAACGACAACGAGATGTCGATCGCGCCCAACGTCGGCTCGATCGCGTCGTATCTTTCCGTGCTGCGCAGCAAACCGATTGCGGATCTCGCGCGCCGGACCGGAAAGCAGATGCTGGATCGCCTGCCGCTGGGCGGCGTGGCAAAGAAGGCGTTCGAATCGGCCGAGATCGGCGCGATGCGCTTTATCGCGCCGTCCGAAAAAGCCGCCGTCATCTTCGAAGAGCTGGGCTTCCGCTACATCGGTCCGGTCGACGGCCACAACTACGATGCGCTCGTGGATGCGCTGCAAACCGCCCGCGCAATTCCGCGCGCCGTGCTGCTGCACGTGCGCACGATCAAAGGCAAAGGCTACGAACCCGCCGAGCGCGACGCGCGCACCTTCCACGGCCTGGGCGCATTCGACAAGAGCAACGGGCAGGTCATCAAGAAGCCCGACGCGCCGCAGACCTTTTCGCAAGCGTTCGGACAAGCGATGATCGATGCCGGCAAAGCGGATCCGCGCGTCGTCGGCATTACCGCAGCGATGCCCGACGGTACGGGGCTGGCCGCATTCGGCAAAGCGTTCCCCGATCGGTACTTCGACGTCGGCATCGCCGAAGCGCATGCGGTCTGTTTTGCCGCCGGCTTGGCGACCAGCGGGTACCGCCCGGTCTGCGCGATCTATTCGACCTTCCTGCAGCGCGCGTACGATCAGATCGTCCACGACGTCTGCGTGCAGAATCTGCCCGTCGTGTTCTGCATGGATCGCGCAGGCTTCGTCGGCGACGACGGCCCGACGCACATGGGGCTGTACGACATCGCTTATTTGCGCACGCTGCCGAACATCACGCTCATGGCTCCGCGCAACGAAGCCGAGCTGCTGCCGATGCTGCGCCACGCGCTGGCGCTGGGCACGCCGGCGGCGATCCGGTATCCGCGCGGCTCGACCAGCGGCAAGTACACCGAGCCGTCCGCGCCGATCGTCACCGGCCGCGCGGAAGTGCTGCGCCGCGGATCGAGGGTCGCGATTTTGGCCTACGGCAACACGGTCGACGTGGCGCTCGAAGCCTTCGACATTGCCGCCGAGCAGCGCGCGGTGCTGCCCACCGTGGTGAACATGCGCTTTGCCAAGCCGCTGGACGAAGCGCTGCTCGTGGAACTGGCGCAGGAACACTCACACGTTCTTACCTTAGAAGAGCACTCGCTCGCAGGCGGGTTTGGCTCGGCGGTCGTAGAGTTCGTCTCCGGCCACGGCCTGGAGTTGGCCGTCGAGCGGATCGGCGTCCCGAATAACGCGCTGGTCCACCACGACGCCCAGCCCAAGCAGCGGGCGCTCTTCGGATTGACCGGCGAGCACGTGGCGGCCCGGGTGGCGCGCCATTCTTGTCGCTCTACGCAGGCCGTGATAGAATCTTCGAGTTTGTCGGCCCGTTCATAGTAGGAGTCTTTGTGAGTCTAGCCCTGATTGCCGCCGCTGCCGCCCCCGCCAAAGCCGCCGCGGCCCCGGTCAAAGCCGCCGCGAGCGCGGCCCCGGCACCGCTGACCCCGCAGCAGGCGCAGCTCCAAGCGCAAGCCGCCGCGCCGCAGCATTTCACGGTCTTTCAGCAGCATTTCGGCTGGCTCACGCACACGCTCGCGGGCATCTTCATCCTGGCGGCGGTCCTCCTCATCGCCTTGCTGGCGGTGCAGACCACCAAGCAGGAAGGCCTCTCCGGCTCCATCGGCGGGGCGGTGCAGTCGGCCTACGGACGTCCCGGTGCTGAAGAGCAGCTCAAGCGGATCACCGGCTTTATGGCGGTGACGTTTGTGGTAATTGGGACGATTCTCTCGCTGACCGGAATCTAGCGCAGCGCCGGTGCCGCTGCTCGAGGTCAAGAACCTCCACACCACCTTCCGAACCGAAGACGGCCTGGTCACCGCGGTGAACGGGCTGTCGTACTCGCTCGAAGCGGGGTCGACGCTGGGTATCGTCGGCGAATCCGGCTCGGGAAAATCCGTGAACGCGCTCTCGATCATGCGGCTGATTCAGCGGCCGGGTGCGATCGATCCGGCAAGCCAAGTCTTTTTCAACGGCGAGGACCTGCTCAAGAAGAGCGAAGCCGAGATGCGGCGGATCCGCGGCAACAAGATCGCGATGATCTTCCAAGACCCGATGACCTCGCTCAACCCGGTGATCACGGTGGGCGAGCAGATCGCCGAAGCGGTCGAGCTGCATCTGGGCTATACCAAAAAAGAAGCGATCGAAAAGACGATCGAGATGTTCAAGAAAGTCCGCATTCCGGTTCCCGAAAAGCGGATTCACGAATATCCCCACCAATTTTCCGGCGGAATGCGCCAGCGCGTGATGATCGCGATGGCGCTTTCTTGCGATCCGCAGCTGCTCATCGCCGACGAACCGACGACGGCACTCGACGTCACGATTCAGGCACAGATCCTCGAACTGATGAACGAGATGCAGCGCGATACGGGCGCGGCGATCATCATGATCACCCACGACCTGGGCATCGTCGCCGAAATCTGCAAGAACGTGCTGGTAATGTATGGCGGCAACATGGTCGAATACGGTACCGCCGAGCAGATCTTCGACGATCCGAAGATGCCGTACACGCAAGGATTGCTCGCCTCGCTGCCGCGCCTGGATTCGCGCGAACGTCAGCGCCTCGAGCCGATACCGGGGCAGCCGCCGAACCTGCTGCGTCTGCCGCCCGGATGCGCGTTCGCGCCGCGCTGCCGCTACCGCATGCCGATCTGCGAGCAGCCGGTCCCGGTCTATGATTTCGGCCAGGGCCACGTCGCGCGCTGCTGGCTCTACGACGCACGCGCCGCCGACCAACGCCCCATCGCCGTGGAAACCGCCCCCGATGTTTAGTGGTGTGGGTTTTGGACCGCGGTGCGTTCCTAGCTGTGTCATCCTGAGCAATTGTGTCATCCTGAGCGGAGGCACGCGCGCACCTCGTGCGCGCCCGCGCAGTCGAAGGACTGGCATGAGGAAGCTCTGTGTCATCCTGAGCGATTGTGTCATCCTGAGCGGAGGCACGCGCGCACCTCGTGCGCGCCCGCGCAGTCGAAGGACGAGCGGAGCGGCGCGTAGCGCACGCAGTCGAAGGACGAGCGGAGCGGCGCGTAGCGCACGCAGTCGAAGGGCTGGCGTGAGGTTGCATGACTAGCACAACCACGATCGCGTCGAAACCGCTGCTCGAAGTCAAGGATCTGTACAAGTATTTTCCGATACAAGCCGGTTTGTTCTCGCGCCACGTCGGCGACGTAAAGGCCGTGGACGGCGTGGATTTTGCGATTGCGCAGGGCGAGACGCTGGGGCTGGTCGGCGAATCGGGTTCGGGAAAGACGACGATCGGCCGCGTGATTTTGCGGCTGCTGGCGTCGTCGAAGGGCGAAGTCTGGTTCGACGAGCACAATATCCTCAATTACAATCGGACCGAGCTGCGGCGCCTGCGCAAAGAGATGCAGATCATCTTCCAGGATCCGTTCGCGTCGTTGAATCCGCGTATGACGGTGGGCGAGATCGTGGGCGAACCGATAAAGATCCACCACCTCGCCTCCGGAAAAGGCGTGCAGGACCGCGTTCAGGAGTTACTGCGGCTGGTCGGGCTGCAGCCGTATCACGCCAACCGCTATCCGCATGAATTCTCCGGCGGCCAGCGTCAGCGCATCGGCATCGCGCGCGCGCTCGCCGTAAATCCCAAGTTCATCGTCTGCGACGAGCCGGTCTCCGCGCTCGACGTGTCGATTCAAGCGCAGGTGATCAACCTGCTCGAGGATCTTCAGCAGAAACTCGGCCTGACGTACCTTTTCATCGCGCACGACTTGTCCGTCGTCCGCCACATTTCGACCCGCGTCGCGGTGATGTACGTCGGAAAACTGATGGAGCTGGCGCCGCGCGACGAGCTGTACGAAAACCCGCTGCATCCGTACACGCAGTCGCTGCTCTCGGCGATTCCCATTCCGGATCCGCACGTCGAACGGCGGCGCAAACGCATCGTCCTCACGGGCGATATCCCCTCACCGGTGAATCCGCCGTCGGGCTGCCGCTTTCACACGCGCTGCCCCATAGCGTTCGACCGCTGCAAAGTCGAAGTGCCGCCGTTTACCGAGTACTTCCCGGGCCACTTCGCCGCGTGCCATTGGGTCGAAGAGCACGGCGGCAAAGCGCCCGACATCGGCTCGGGCGTGCAGGCAACCGGCCCGGTCGTGGTCGAGCCCGGTTCGCAGTCGGGCGAATAGTTACGTGTAGACGACCTGTGCCAAATACCGCGAACGCTGCTCGACGGTCACGGCATTGCGCGCGGTTCCGCACGTGACGAAAATCGGTCCGTTCCTCATCGCCGGCGCCTCGCAGACCAAATTCTTCGTACAGTAGAACGGAAAGCCGCTCACGAGCGTACCGGTGCCCATCGAGCAATTGATGCCGCCGGCCAGTTGCATCATCCACACGTTTCGGTGAATCGGGCCCATGTGCGGCGGAAGCGGTTTGTTCATGCTGATGAACGTGCCGTGCACGGCGTCGGGCGGCGAAGGGCACACGACGTTGTGCGGACCGCTGGAAAAGCACGGGTCGAAGATCTCGTTGCGCACCATGCAGCGGAACGCATCCGCGCGCTGCGAAGCGATCGACGACGTCCAGCACGATCCCCGGTATGCGCGGCCGTGCGTGCGCGCAGTCGTCATGGAAGGCGTGTAGGAAACGACACGGGTCTCGGCCCGCATAATTCCCGCTGCCGCAGCCGGTATTGCGGCGCCCAGGATCGCGGCCGCCGCGAGCATTGCAAGCGTTTTCATGCTTGGGCGTTCGAATCTGCGCCTGCCAAGGCCTACCCACGCGCATAACGGGTACGTTGGTCTCGTGCAAACGCAGGAAACGTACGACGCGATCGTCGTGGGCGGCGGCCCCGCCGGCCTGAGCGCCGCCGAGATTTTGGGACGCTCGTGCCGCAGCGTGCTGGTCTTGGATGACGGCCGTCCCCGCAACGCCGCGTCGTACCGTCTGAGCGGTTTTTTGTCGCGCGACGGTACCCCGCCGCAGCAGCTGCTGGCCATCGCGCGCCGCGAACTGGCCAAATATCCGAGCGTCGTGCTGCGCGATGCGCACGCGTCGGCCGCGCAGCGCGAAGGCGAAACGTTTCGCGTCGACACCGGTGACGGATCCTCGTTCTCCGGGCGGCGCTTACTGCTCGCGACCGGCGTGTACGATGCGTTGCCCGATATTCCGGGCCTTGCCGACGAGTGGGGCAAGCGCGTCTTCGTCTGTCCGTATTGCGACGCGTGGGAGGTGCGCGGAAAGCGTTTGGGCGTCATCGGCCGCGACGGATCCGCGCAAGAGCTCGCCCGGGAGCTGCGCCAATGGAGCAGCGATCTCGTCGTGTGCGCGCAAGACTCGGTCGCGTCGGTAGAATCGGCCGGCGAACAGCCGCTGCAGATGCACCTCAAGAATGGCGGCACGGAGTCGTGCGATGCGATCTTTCTGTGCGTACCGCTGCGTCAGCGTTCGCCGCTGGTCGATATGCTTGGCTGCAAACGGCGCGATGACGGGCACATCGAGGTCGACGCCTACGGCCGCACGAGCATCCCGGGATGTTACGCCGCCGGCGACGCCGCCGCGCGCATCCACCAAGTTGTGCTTGCCGCCGCGAGCGGGGTGGCGGCCGGAATAGGGATTAATGAGGACCTCGTGGAGCGGGACGCCAAGCAAGTGGTAGATTCTTAGCTCTTCCTGAACGCTGGCCTACGCTATCGGCGCCTTCCGGTCGATACTTTAGACGACCGTGCTCGATCTATTGACGTGGTTTTCAGGCAAGCCCGAGAACCGGCGGCGCTACCCGCGGCGCTCCGGCGGCTTTCGCGTGTGGATCGCGACCGAAACGGGCTGGGTCGGCGTCGGCGGCATCGACATCTCGGCCAGCGGCGTCGGCATCATCGCCCAGTCGAAGTTCACCAAGGACGAGATCAACCTGCGCGTTCAGATCGAAGACAAGCCGATCGTCGCGCGCGCCAAGCAAGTCTGGTGCATTCCGGGCACGCTGCAAGGGCGTCCCGTGTTTCGCTACGGGATGCAGTACACCGGCATCTCGGCCGACGACTGGGATGCGCTGGTGCGGTTTTGCAACAGCGAGCCTGTGAACGTCGAAAATAAGGCGCAAAAAGAACTCGAGATGGTGCGCATGCAGGCCGACGACGTCGCGCGCCTGATTCCATCGCGTTTGCAGGAACGTTTGCTGACCATGCTCGTCCAAGCACGCCGCCTTGCGCCGCTCGAGAAGGAGAAGACGCCGCTGGTAGCCTTCTTGTACGGCGGGGTCGTGCGGCGCGGTACGCGGCAGCTGCACCGCCTGCACATTCATTCGCGCGTCGTCGACGAGTTGACCGGCGATGCGCTCACGTACGATACGCGTTTCCTTTTCGATGATTCGGGTAACGACATCGAAATGGAAGCGCGGTGACCTCGAACACCAGCATCACCGTCGCCGGCAGGCGGCTCGAAACCAAGTACATCGCGGGCGATTCGGGAGCGCCGGTGCTCGTGTTTCTGCACGAAGGCCTCGGCTCGATCGGCTTGTGGTACGACGTTCCCGGCGAGCTCGCCCGGCTGACCGGCTGCAGCGTCTTGGTCTATTCGCGCTATGGCAACGGCTTTTCCGAACCGCTCCGCGAGCCGCGCGAGGTCTCGTACATGCACGACGAGGCCCGCATCGTCTTGCCGGCACTGCTCGATCGCTTCTCGATCGCGCAGGCGATTCTCGTCGGCCACAGCGACGGCGCCTCGATCGCGCTGATCGCCGCGGCCGAAGATCGCGGCAGAATTCGTGGCGTCGTCGCCGAAGCACCGCACGCCTTCGTCGAAGATATTTCCGTTGAAAGCATCGCAGCGGCCAAATCCGCGTACGAGTCGGGCCATCTGCGTAAACGCCTGGCGCGCCATCACGAAGATCCCGACCGCACCTTCTATGGCTGGAACGATATCTGGCTCAAGCCGGAGTTTCGCGCGTGGGGCATCCGCGCGCTGCTCACCGGAATCCGCGTGCCCCTGCTCATCGTGCAAGGGGCACAAGACGAATATGGAACGCTTGCGCAAGTCGCGTCGATTCGGGAGTCGGCGGAGTCGGGGCGCGTGGACTCGCTCGTGCTTGCCCGATGCGGCCACGCCCCGCACCGCGATCGTCCCGATCTGACGCTTCCCGCGATCGCCGCTTTTGCGGCCGGCGTTAGAAGCGTTTCGTAAGGATCAGCCGCACGGCGGCCGGCTCGAGCGTGAGCAGGTTCGTCGGAATGTCGCCGAGTGCGCCGTCTTGGTCGACGATGCCGCGATACGGGACGCCGCCGTTGAAGACTTGGAACGGCCCCGCGGCGGTGCTGAACAGGTTGGTTGCGGCCAACGTCAGGTCCAGGCCCTTGCTCAACTCTTTTCCGAACGCCGCGTCGACCAGCGCGAACGGCGGTTGATGCAGCGGATTGTTCGCGCCGCGGAAGGCCGATGAAGCACCCGCGTGCCATCCGTCGTTCGCCCAATCCAATTCGAACGAAGCTTGCTGCTGCGGAATGTTTTCGAACTGCTGGCCGTTGACCAGCGTCGACCCCGACGTCGGGTTTGCGACGGTGCCGGCGGGCAGATTCAGCGGATAGGCGACGTTCAGTCCATACATCGCGGTGAGCAGCAGATGGGCGCGCGGTAAGCGCGCGACGTACCGCGCCTCGGCGCCTTGATACACCGCGTTGCCGACGTTGATCGGATAGGATGTATAGGTCGTCGCGCATCCGGGGTTTTGCGTATTCGCCGGATAGAAATTCTCGATCGGGTCGCGCAGGTTCGTCCGGTAGAAGGAGACGTCGAAGGTGCTCTGCGCAATCGATCGCGAGACGCCGAGCTCGTATTCGGTCGCGTGCTCGGGCTGTTCGTTGGGATTGCCTTGCCCGATCTGGACGCAGTTGTTGTCCGGCGGCGGCAGCTGATCCAGTGGAAAGACGTAGCGTTCGATCAGCAGCGGCGCGCGGAATCCCGTTCCCACCGAAAAGCGAAGCGACGTCGAGGGATCGGGTTCATACACCGCTCCGAAACGGCCGTCGAGATTGGTCCCGAACGTGCTGTAGTTCGAAAGGTAGGCGCCGGCGCTCAAGTGCAGCTTAGGCGCGGGCTGCCACGCCGCGCGCGCAAAATACGAGGCAATGCTCTGCGCGAGTTGCGGGACGACGCCCAGCGCCACGAAGCGCTCTTGGCGCAGCAATCCGCCGGCCGCGACTTCCGCGCGCTCGGTCGTGCGTTGCCACTGCAGCGATTCGGTGTAGCGCCGGTCCTGATGCGAGAGGTCGTAGAACGCATTGCCCACGCCGCCGCCCGCGAGATCGACCGCGTCGTCGGTGATCGACGCTTGCGCGACGAGTTCGCCCGCTCCCAGCGGCGATCGCGAATGGATCTGATAGGCGCGCACGTCCTGCGAAAAAAGCTGCGGCCCGGGCCCCGCCAGCGGCCCGCCGGGCACGTTCTCGTAGCCGGCGATTGAAGCGCTTTGATCGCGCGCGTTGCCCATCGTGAAGACCCGCGCGCCGGCGCTGGAATTGCTCGAGAAGGCGTACTCGAGATTGGCGAGCGCGGCGCGCTGCGAAACCCACGACCCCAGATGCTGCGGCACGCACGGCCCGGTGCCGGCGAGCGGACAGACCGGCGCCGTTTCGTCAACGTAGCCCGCCTCTTGCTGATCGTCCAGTGCGAACGCATACCCAAGCCGCTTGACCGATCCGGTTGCGTTGTACCACGCCTCGCTCTGCCCGGACGAACCGGCCGAGAGCGAGAACGCCGAATGCGGATCGTGCGTCGGGCGCAGCGCGACCAAATTCACGGCGCCGCCGATGGTGCTGCTGCCTTCCAAATCTTGCGGCCCCAGACCCTCGGTAACGCTGATCGACGAAAATGCGGCTACCGGCAACTGCGAGACGTCGATATCGCCCGTGTTCGCGTCGTTGAGCAGTTGACCGTCCAGCGTCACCATAGTTTCCGACGGGTCGGGCCCGCGCAGCGATACCGTCGCGAGCCCGCCGACACCGGCGTTGTGCGGATACTGCACGTCCAGCGACGGAATTTGCGTGAGCGCCTGCACGACGCGATTTTCGCCGAGCTGTTCCATCTGCGTTCGCCCGACGTCGACCGAAGGAATGACGCCGCTGATTCGCGCGAGCCTGCCGTCCACCGTGACGCTGCCGATCGTACGCAATTTCGGCGAGTCGAGCGGTTCGAGCACGACGTCGATGCGCGTGTCTGCATTTACGGCAACGCGAGCGACCGTTACCGGTTCGTACGCGCGTGCGGCGGCATGCAGCTCGTACGATCCCGGTGCTACGTTAACGGCAAAATGTCCGGCTGCATCGGTCACCGTTTCGGCACTGCGCACGCCGCGCAAGACGATTTGCGCTTGCGCTATGGGCGCACCCGAGGGAGCGTGGACTGTGCCGCTTAACGTGCAGCATACTGCCAGAAGGACCGAATGCATCGCACTTTCGCTTTCGACAGACGCTCCGTGTCATCCTGAGCGGAGCTACGCCGCGCACCTGGTGCGCGGCCCACGCAGTCGAAGGACGAGCGGAGCCGCGCGTAGCGTACGCAGTCGAAGGACGAGCGGAGCGGCGCATAGCGCACGCAGTCGAAGGACGAGCCTGCGGCGCGCTATGTTGATTGGCAGTGTTCCACGGATGGATCGTCGCTGGGGAAGATTTCGAAGATCGTGCCTTTTTTTACGGCGATGTTCTTGCCGTGGTGAAAGTAGTTGAAGACCCCGATTGCAGCCCCGATGGCGGGGACGGGCAGCGCTCCGAGATAACCGGGTGCGCTTCCGCTGGAACCGGTGCGTTGCAGATCGCCGATGTTATGGTCCATGACGACGCCGAGTTTGGCGCCCGATGGCAAAACCAGATAGCGCGGCTCGAGCACGAGCGTG
>DASRDE010000007.1:0-3454 GCA_035652755.1 Vulcanimicrobiaceae bacterium
CGCGTTCGCTCTGCCCTTGCTCGCACAGTCATGGAAGTAGGCGCGCGCGAGCTCGCGCTGCACGTCGTGCGCGACGTGTTCGCACCAACGCCGCAAGCGCAGCGCGGCACCCAAGAATCGTTCGAATATCACGCCCGCAAAACCGCATTAGATGCGCGCGATCGCGCCTTTGCCACGGTCCTGGCCTTCGGCTCGGTTAAGATGCGCCGTACGCTGGATTGGTATTTACGTCCGTACCTTGCCGATCGCAGCAAAGCGCTGCCGCCGGCGATCGCCGAGATTCTGCGCCTCGCGGTCTACGAAATCGTCTTTACCTCCAGCGCGCCGCACGCAACGGTGAGCCAGTGGGTCGAGTTGGCAAAGCGCCACGGTCATCGCGGCACCGCGGGATTGGTCAACGCCGTGCTGCGCGGTTTTTTGCGCGACGCACCGCCCGCACCGCAGCGCGCCGATTTCGTCGACGAAGACGAATATTTCGGCACGGCGTACTCGTTTCCGACGTGGCTGGTGCGCCAATGGCGAGGGGTCTTCGGCCTCGAACGCCTCGAAGCGATTTTGGAAGCGGCCAACGCGCCCGCGCAAAGCGCGGTCACAATCAACCGCACGCGCACGACGCGCGAGCAAGTTGCGGACTGGTTCGCCCATCGCGGCGCGCAGGCGCGCGCATCCGAACTGGCCGAGGATTCGGTGCTGGTTTCCGACGGTGCGCTCGCGCGGTCGGGCGAACGTGAAGCCGCCGGTGCGTGGTGGGTGCAGAGCGAAACGTCCGCGCTGGTCGTCGACGTGCTCAATCCGCAGCCGGGCGAGGCCATCGCAGATGCGTGCAGCGGCCGCGGCAGCAAAGCGCTGCAAACCGCCGCGCGCCTCCACGGTGACGGTACGCTGGTCTGCGTGGAAAAGGATGCGCGCAAGGTCAAAGCGCTCGAAGCGCGCGCTCTGCAAGCACAGCTCCCGCTCGCGCTCATCACCGGCGACGCGACCGCGCCGATACTTTCCGGCCGCTTCGATCGTCTACTCATCGATGCTCCCTGCACCGGCCTGGGCGTCGTCGGCCGCCACCCCGAAGCGCGCTGGCGGAAGGACCCCGGCGACGGCGAACGTCTGGCCGTCACGCAGCGCGCCTTGCTGGAAGCGCTCGCGCCGCACGTCTTCGAAGGGGGCGCCATCGTCTACGCGGTCTGCTCGGTCGATCCGCGCGAAACGACCGAAGTGGTCGAATGGTTTCTGCGCACGCACAACGTCGAGCGCGGTCTGCTTCCCGCGCGTCTGCTCGATTTTCAAACCGACGCGGGCGACGTGCTCGTGCCGCCGGCGCTCGCCGGCCGCGACGGGTTCTTCATCTCCCGGCTGGAGCGCCGGTTATAAGCCGCTAGCGCCGTGAGCTGGTTCTCCCGAATCGAAGAAGCGTGCAGCGGCTTTATCGAGCGCGCCTTCGGCAACATGTTTCCAAGCGATTTGGAACCCGCGCAGATCGCGCGCAAGCTCGTCGCAGTCATGGAAAGCCGCACCCGCTCGGCCGAAAACGCGCTTGTGGCGCCGAGCCGCTACGACGTCTCGGTCAACCCCGCCGATTACGATCGCCTCAGCGCGCACCGTACGTATCTGGAACGCGAATGGGCCGCGCTGCTGCGCGACGTCGCCGCGCGCGTCGGCATCCGCTTCGAAACGGCCTCGGGCGCGCCCGTCGTGACGCTCAACAAAGACGAATCGATGCTGCCGGGCGCCATCGACGTCGCCGTGCCCGAAGCCCAGCTCCGCGCCGATCGCTTTCTGCTCCGGCTGGTCGACGGTCTGCCCGCCGGGGCCGAATACACGGTCGCCGCGCGCTCGCGCGTGGGCCGCAGCCGCGACAACGAGATCTTCATCGCCGATCCGAGCGTCTCGCGCAGGCACGCCGTGCTCGAAGTGCTCGACGGGCGCCTCGTGGTGCGCGACACGGGCTCGACGAACGGTACGTTCGTGAACGGGGACCGCGTGCAGGTGCGCACGCTGCAGCCGGGCGACGTCGTCGCCTTCGGAAAGACGCAGCTGCGCGTCGAGGCCGCGCCGTGACGTCCTACGCCGCGCTGCGCATCGGCTCGCTCGAGATCGTGGCCGCGCTTGCCGCCTTCGCGGTCGTGGCCGCCCGCCTGCAGCCGGGCATCGTGGGCGATCGTCGCCTGCCCCGCGCGCTCCAGGTGCGCTTGCGGATACGCGAGGCCGGCGGTCGCCCCGCCCGCGACGTTGCCCTGGCGCTGCAGGAAGGCGCGCCGGCGGTCATCGGCCGGTCGTCGCAGGCTCAGGTGGGCGTTTCCGATGCCGAGGTCAGCCGCCGCCATGCCCAGGTCGAGCTGGAACGCGGTGTCCTCTATCTGGCCGACTGCGGCAGCAGCAATGGAACCTTTCTGAATGGAAAACCGGTCGATGGAGACGGCATCGAACTGCGGGCGGGAGATGACATCGACGTAGGCAATACTCGCATAAGCGTCGTCGAAACGGAGCCCTTGTCTTGAACGTAGCGATTAACGGCGATCGCAGTTGTTGTTTGACGCATGAAATCGCGCCGGGCGTTCATCTCTTTGCCGTCGCTCATGGTTTCGGCCGCATCTACGGCGAGCCGGTCGCGCCCGCGGTGCTCGCGCGTTTGCGCACCGAAGCCGAAAGGCGCTTCCGGTCCAACGCACTGCTGCGAGCGCAGCGGCGCACCAAAGGCATCGGCGCGCTCCTTCGCTCGCTGACCGATCATCTGAACGAATACGTCCGCACGCGCAGCGGCTCGCACGACGATTATGTCGTGGCCGGATGCTCGATCACCCTCGTGCTGCTGATCGGCGATCGCGCCTATCTCTCCCACGTCGGCTCGACCGCCGCCTATCTCGCGCGCGACGGGTACGCGGTATCGCTCACCAAGAACGATGCATTCGAAGCAGGCAGCGTCTGCGTACTCACGGGCGCGCTGGGTGCGGGCGCCGCACTCGATGCAACCTATTGCACGTTTTCGCTTGCCGTGGGCGACTCGATCGTGCTCTCGGGCCGCCGGCTTGCGGGGCGCCGCCAAACGGTTGCGCCGGACGAACAAATCTTGGTCGTGCGCTACGAACCGCAGCAAGCGCTGCAGCCCGCGCGCGACCGCGCTGCGCTTCCGAGCGCGGGTGCATGCGTGACGGCAGGTATTGCGACCCTGCTGTTTTACGCGCTGCTTTGCTTGCACTAACCGCCACCGCGCGGCGCGTTCTGCCCACGCTCATGGCGCTGGCCGTAGCCGCGTTTGCACTCTCCTTCGCCCCGCCCGGAACCATCGGGCCGCCCTGGCTGCTCTTGGCGCTCGCAATCCTGGCCGTCGTGTGGGTCGTAGCGCAGCCGATGGCCGCAGTGCGCGACGACGTGCTGCCCGCGCTCGCGATCGCGCTCGCGTCCCTGGGACTGATGCTGGTCGCGCGCATCTCGCCCGAACTTGCGCACAAGCAGCAGTACT
>DASRDE010000008.1:0-11372 GCA_035652755.1 Vulcanimicrobiaceae bacterium
ATAAAGCGCAGCAGGACGCCGTGCTCCCGTACGTCGAGAACGGCACCGTGACGCTCATCGGCGCGACGACCGAGAATCCGTCGTTCGAAGTAAACTCCGCGTTGCTCTCGCGTTCGCGCGTCTTCGTGCTCAAAGCGCTCAGCGACGTCGACGTCGGCACGATCCTCGACCGCGCGGTTGCGGATGCCGAGCGCGGCTTGGGTGCGCTGCACGTCGAGCTCGAACCCGATGCGCGCGCGGCTTTGGTGAATCTTTCCAACGGCGACGCCCGCAGCGCGCTGGGAACGCTCGAGTTCGCTGCCGCGGCTGCCCCCGAGGCCGACGGCAAACGGCGCATCACCGTGCAGCTGGTCGCGGATGCCATGCAGCGGCGCGCGGTGTCGTACGATAAAGGCGGCGATCAGCACTACGACGTGATCAGCGCGTTCATCAAGAGCATCCGCGGCAGCGATCCGGATGCGTCCGTCTATTGGCTCGCGCGCATGATCGACGCCGGCGAGGACCCGCTGTTCATCGCTCGACGCCTGGTGATTCTGGCATCCGAAGACGTCGGATTGGCCGATTCGCGGGCGATTTCGGTTGCCGTGGCCGCGCAGCAGGCGGTTCATTTCGTTGGGATGCCCGAGGGGTTTTTTCCGTTGGCGCATGCCACGCTCTATCTCGCGACCGCACCCAAGAGCAATAGCGTAGGACACGCGTACGGCGCCGCCATGGCGGACGTCGAGGGAACGCGCAACGAACCCGTTCCGCTCCATCTGCGCAACGCGCCGACGGGCCTGATGAAGTCGCTGGGCTACGGACGCGAGTACCGGTACGCCCACGGCGAGCAAGCGTACAAGGCGCACACCGGAGAGTTGCCGCCCGCGCAGCGGCTGCAAGCGTATTTGCCCGACAACCTCGCGCAGCGCGCTTACTACCAGCCCGGAACGCAAGGCGAGGAGCGGCGCTTGGGCGAGTGGATAAAAAAGAGGCGGTCCGATTGACTCGGACCGCCCCATCCGTTGCTACTTCTCGGAGTGTGTGCAAATGGAGCTTCGCACACCCCGACGATAAAAGGCGACGCTGAGAGCAGGCTGTGAACGAGCGCATTTATTTGGACAACGCGGCGACGACGCCCGTCCGGCCCGAAGTGGTCGAGGCGATGCTCCCGTACTTTTCCGACGTCGCGCACAATCCCAGCTCCGTCCATACTGAGGGACGGCGCGCGCGCGCGGCATTGGACGATGCGCGCGAACGCGTGGCTCGCTGCATCGGTGCACGCGCGAAGGAGATCGTTTTTACCGGCGGCGGGTCCGAAGCCGACAACTTGGCACTGATGGGTACCGTTCGCGCCCTTGCGGGCAGGCAGCGCGTGATATCCACGAAGATCGAGCACCATGCGGTGCTGCATGCGCTCGATGCACTGCGCGCCGAAGGGCACGACGTTGCGCTGATCCGGTGCGACCGAGACGGGGTCGCCGATCTTGCGCACTTGCACGAACTGCTTCAAGCCCCGTGCGCGCTCGTTTCCGCGATGTACGTCAACAACGAACTGGGCACTGTGCAGCCGGTCGCGCGCATTGCCGCAGCAGCACACGCCGCGGGTGCGCTGATGCACACCGACGCCGTTCAAGCGGCGGCGTATCTGCCGATCGGCGTGGACGCACTGGGCGTCGATCTGCTCTCGCTGGCCGCACACAAATTCTACGGGCCCAAGGGCACGGGCGCGCTCTACGTGCGCGACGGCACGCCGCTCGTTCCGCTGCTGCACGGCGGCAGTCAAGAGTACGCCCGCCGTGCCGGCACCGAGAACCTCGCGGGTATCGTCGGATTAGCGACGGCTCTGGAGCTGGCCATGGACGAACGCACGCAAGCGGCCGCCCGAACGGCCACGCTTCGCGACGCGTTCGAGCGGGGGGTGCGGGCTCGGGTTCACGGCGTGCGCGTGAACGGCGAGGGGGCGCCGCGGGCGCCGCACATCTCGAATCTGAGCTTCTTGGACGTGGACTCCGAGGAGCTGCTCCTGCGCTTGGACCTGGAGGGAATCGCCGTCTCCGCGGGCAGCGCGTGTGCCGCAGGGGCTATCGAGCCCAGCCACGTCATCGCCGCGCTGGGCTTGCCGGCCGAGTGGACGCGCGGCGTGCTCCGGATCTCCTTCGGCCGTGCCTGCACCGAGGCGCAAACCGCCCGGGCCGTGGAGGTCCTGGCCGCCGCGGTCGCGGACTTGCGTTCGGTCCACGGGGTGCAGGCCGCTTTTAAATAACCAAGCGGCAGGGAATAGTTGCTTCACGCTTCGGCCTCCCAAGGACCGGAATACGGCTCGCCGTCCGGCACCAAGGAGATCCGAAGCTTTCAGATAGACGGGAAAAGATCTTGAGTACAGGATTGGACTGGTCGGCATTTCTGGATGTGCTGGTCGGCGTCGGCGTGTTTCTGGCCGGCCTGGGCGTATTCGTCGCCATGGTCGCGCTGGGGCGGGTGCTCCGGCGGCTCAACCGCACGCTCGACGGCATCGACGAACAGGTCGCTGCTTTGGGTAAGCCCGTCAGTGAGACGCTCGCGCACGTCGGCGGTATTGCCGACACGGCCGATCAAACCGTCGCGCGGCTCTCGGGAATCGTCAACTCGCTCGAACAGATTGCGGCCTCCTTGGCACAAACGGCCAAATTGACGCAAGAAGCGGTGAGTCCGGCGATTGTGAACGTCGGCGCGACGATCGGCGGAATCAGCTCCGGTCTGCGCCGTCTGATTCGCGGCAACGAACGGGGGAGGGAAGAAAACGCATGAACGACGGCAACGGCCGCGACGGCAACGGCCGGGAGCGGGAAGGCGGCGGATTCTTCGCCGGCTTTTTGGTCGGCGCCATCGTCGGCGCTGCGCTGGCGTATCTGATCTCCCAAGAAGAGATGCGCGACATGCTCGTCGGCAAGGCGCGCGAGGCGGGCAATTACGCCATGGATGCCACGGGCGATCTTCGCGGCAAGGTCACGGATGCCGCGTCGTCGCTGCAGGCAAACGCGGCCGACCTGTACGCGCGCGGCAAAACGGTCGTCGACGCGGCGCGCTCCAACGTCGACGCGGCCGTCGAGGAGGGCCGGTCGACGGCAGATCAGCTTCGTACCGATTTGGGCCAGCCGCACACGGAATCGAATTTACACTCATCGGACTCGTAGGAGTAAGCGTGGACATCAAAGTTAACGTTCGGGAATCGCAAGGTGATACGTACGTCGTCGATCTCAACGGCGAAATCGACGTGTATACTTCGCCCAAAGTCAAGGATGCCATCGGCGATCTGATCGACAAGGGCCACTACAATTTGGTCATCAACCTCGAAAAAGTGCGCTACATCGATTCGACGGGCCTGGGCGTGCTCATCGGCGGGCTCAAGCGCGTGCGCGAGCACGGCGGGACCGTGAATCTGGTCTGCACGAATCCGCAGATCAAGAAGATCTTCGACATCACCGGCCTGGTCAAGATCTTCGGCATCTACGACGACGAAGACGCCGCGATGAAGGCGCTGGTGTGAACCAGCCCTTGACCAACGCGCGTCAAACCGCGGACGTGGTCGAACTGAAGATCCCGAGCAAAGCCGAATGGGTCGCCGTAGCCCGCTTGGCCGTCGCTGCCGTCGCAAATCGCTTGAATTTTTCGATCGAGGACATCGAAGACGTCAAGCTCGCGGTCGCCGAAGCGTGCACCAATTGCATTCAGCACGCGCACGGGAGCGATCAGATCGAGATCACTTGCGAAACGGAGCCGGACGCGCTGACCGTTCGCGTACGTGACGACGGGCGCGCCGCGCGTCCCGAAGCCGTCACCGGCGACAAGATCGACGAAGGGCGCGTCGGCGGCCTGGGTGTATTCTTGATTCGCTCGCTGATGGATTCGGTCGAGTACGACGTGCATCCCGAACGCGGAACGAATCTGGTCATGACCAAAAAAGTCGTCTCTTGATGCAAAGACCGTAGTGCAGCAACACACGGAAGAAGAGCGCTGGGATCGTCAGAAAACCCGGGAAGCGTTCGCGCGCTTTGCGCAAGCGAAGAAAAAAGAGCACGATCCCGAGTACGAGCGCTTACGCAGCGAACTGGTGGTCGCCCACCTCAACTTGGTGCGCTACCTGGCGGTGAAGTTTGCCAACCGCGGCGAGGCGCTGGACGATCTGATTCAGGTGGGAACAGTCGGTTTGCTCAAGGCGATCGATCGCTTCGACCTGGAACGCGGCGTCGAATTCACCACCTATGCGACGCCCACCATCGTCGGCGAGATCAAACGCTACTTTCGCGATAAAGGCTGGGCGGTCAAGGTGCCGCGCCGCCTCCAGGAGCTCAATCTCGCGGTCAACCGCGCCATCGAAAAGCTCTCCGTGAAGCTGGGGCGCAGTCCGACGGTTGCCGAGCTCGCCGAGCACTTGAATGCGTCCGAAGAAGACATCCTCGAGGCGCAGGAGCTGGGGCAGGCGTACAATTTGCTTTCGCTCGATACGGAGTTGTCCGGCGAGGGCGACAAGAAATCGCAGACGCTGGCCGACTACATCGGAACCACCGATGCCGGCTTGGCGCTGCTCGAGGACAAGGCCAATCTCGAGCGGGCCTTCGAGGTCTTGACCGGGCGCGAGCGCGTCATTCTCTACCTGCGGTTCTACGAAAGCGTCTCCCAGACCGAGATTGCCAAGCGTTTGAACGTCTCGCAGATGCACGTGTCGCGGCTGCAGCAGAAGGCGCTCGAAAAACTTCGCCACGTGCTCCAGGAATAGCCGCACGCCGGCCGCACCGCAGGCCGAGGTATCGAGGGGCGCGGGCCTAATACTCTTTTGACCCAATGAGAAGCCAGGAACTGCGCTCGGCGTTCGTCGAGTTTTTTACCTCACGCGGCCATCGGCACGTGCCGTCGGCAAGTTTGATTCCGGACGCCATGTCGACCACGCTGTTCACGATCGCGGGCATGGAGCAGTTCGTTCCCGCATTCTTGGGCGACGAGCCGCCGCCGGCGACAAACGTCGTAACGGTTCAGCGTTGTCTGCGCGTCGCCGGCGCCAAGAGCGACATCGAGAACGTCGGGCGAACCGGGCGTCACGGCACGTTCCTGGAGATGCTCGGCAACTTCAGTTTCGGCGGCTATTACAAGGCGCAGGCCATTGCCTACGCTTGGGAGTTCGTGACCGGATGCTTGCGTCTGGATCCGGCGCGGCTGGCGGTGACGGTACACACCGGCGACGACGAGGCGGCCGAAATCTGGCACGATCGCATCGGCATTCCGTCCGAACGCATCTCGCGCTTCGACGAGGACAATTTTTGGACGATGGGCCCCACCGGCCCATGCGGGCCCTGTACCGAAATCTTTTACGACACCGGCGCGGAGAACGCGCTCGGACCCGGGGACGACGGACCAAACAAGGGGAACCGCTGGGTCGAGATTTGGAACGTCGTGTTCCAGCAATACAATCGCGACGCTGCCGGAGAATTGGAAGAGCTGCCCCGCAAACAGATCGACACGGGCGCGGGCCTGGAGCGCATCCTCGCAGTGGTCAACGGCAAAGTCTCGATGTACGAAACGGATCTTTTTACCGATCTGATCGACGCGCAGCCCGAGCCGCAGACACAGCTGAGCCGGAAAGATCGGCTCGAGCGCCGCAACATCATCGCCGACCACGCGCGTGCCGTCACGTTTCTGATCAACGACGGCGTCTATCCGGGAAACACGGACCGCGGATACGTGCTCCGCTTTCTCATCCGCCGCGCCATTCGCAACGGCCGGCTGCTCGGCTATCCGAACGGTTTTCTCACCGAGCTGGTTCCCGCGGTCGTGCAGTCGCTCGAACCGGGCTATCCCGAGCTGAGAGCCAACGCGTCGCGGATCCAGAGCGCATTGCGGACCGAGGAGCAGACCTTCGATCGCACGCTGGAGCGCGGCATGGCAATGCTCGACGAGCGGCTGTCGTCCATTGCCGCGGGCGGCAGGCTCTCGGGCGAAGCGGTCTTCGTGCTGCACGACACGTACGGATTTCCCGTCGAACTCACGCGCGAGATTGCCGCCGAACGCGGCATCGAAATCGATCATGCGGGCTTTACCGCGGCGATGAATCAGCAGCGCGAACGGGCCCGCGCCGACGCGGCGGCAAAGCGCGCCGCGGTTACGCTGGCCGAATTGCCGGCGACCAAGAGCGAGTTTCTCGGCTATGAAGGGCTCGACGCCGAAGGGACGATCGTCGCGATCGTCAAGGACGGCGCAATCGTGCACGAGATCTCGCAGGGCGATTCGGCGCAAATCATTCTGGACCGCACGTCATTCTATGCGGAAAAAGGCGGCCAGATCGGCGACCGCGGCGTGCTGACGGGGCTTGGATCGGAAGAAGCGCTGTTCGACGTGACCGACACGCAATACCAGGGCGAGGCAATCGTCCATCACGGTACGCTCGTGCGTGGCAGCCTGCGGACGGGGGAAACCGCGCACGCGCGGGTTCACGCGCAGTGGCGCCAGGAGATTCGGCGTCATCATACCTCCGCGCATCTGCTGCAGCGCGCGCTCAAGGACGTCATCGGCGAAGACGTTGCGCAGGCGGGAAGCTGGGTCGGGATCGATCGGATGCGCTTCGATTTTCGTTCGCCCTCGGGAGCGCTGACGGCCGATCAGAAGCGCGAGATTGCCCGGCGCGTCAACGAGATGATTCGCGACGACACGCCGCTGCAGACGCGCGTTCTGCCGATCGAAGAGGCCAAGGCCAGCGGCGCGATCATGATGTTCGGCGAAAAGTATGGAGAAAGCGTTCGGGTGGTGCACGCGGGTCCGTCGGTCGAGTTCTGCGGCGGCACGCACGCGCATTCGACCGGCGAATTGGGCCTGTTCGTTATTTTGAACGAGTTTTCGATCGGAAGCGGCATCCGCCGAATCGAGTCGTGCGTCTCGCGCTCGGCCGAAGAGTTCACGCAGCGTCAGCAGGAGCTAGTGGCAGACCTGGCTGCATCGCTTGCAGCGTCACCCGACGAGCTGGGCGATCGCATCGCCAAGCTGCAGCGCGACGTTCGCGATCTGCAAAATGCCGTAGGCGAGCTCAAGGCCCGGCTGGCCGCATCCGATGCGCAAACATACGTCGACCGCGCGCAGCGCGCAGGCGGCAAGACATTCGTCGGTGCCGTCGTGCCCGAGGCCAACGCCGAGGCGCTGCGCCATCTGAACAGCGCGATCCGCCAGCGGTTGGCCAGCGGCGTAATCGCGCTTGCGGGCGTCGACGACGGCACCGTCAGCTTGCTCGTGAGCGCGAGCGACGACATGGTCAAAGCCGGCGTGCACGCGGGCAATCTGGTCAAACTGGCCGCGCCGCTGGTCGAAGGAAAAGGCGGCGGTCAAGCCGCGCAGGCGCAGGGCGGCGGCAAGGATCCGGCACGAGCGCCGCAAGCGGTTGACGCAATTCGCGAGGCTGTGCTGAGCGCGTGATCGCGCTCGCGCTCGCCGCCGCGCTCGGTGCGCCGCTGGATTCGCAACTGGTGCTCGAGCGCTACGCCGCGCGGTTGTTGGCCCTCGAGCCGCCAAAGGCAATGATTTTCACGTACAGCGTCTCCCAGGCCGGCCCGCGCAACATCGAACAGACGCACCGCATCTATCGCAGCGGAGATTTGGTTCGCGACGAAACGCTCACCAGCGAAGGACAGCCGGTCCGCCCGAAGGTCACGCGGATCGCACACTACCGCGACCGGTATTCGCTCGACACGATCGCTCCGCGCACCACGCAGTACGCGCTGTTGTTCATGCGTGCGGTGCGATCGGGCAACTCGTACGATTACGTCTACCGGGCCGAACCGCTCGGGGTCACCGGCGCCTTCGTCGTCGAAGGCGTCACCATCGACGGAAGAAGCTATCTTCCGTCGTCGGTGCGTTTCCACTCGTC
This sequence comes from Vulcanimicrobiaceae bacterium, assembly GCA_035652755.1. Taxonomy (GTDB): domain Bacteria; phylum Vulcanimicrobiota; class Vulcanimicrobiia; order Vulcanimicrobiales; family Vulcanimicrobiaceae; genus DASRDE01. Next base: position 7,865 of record DASRDE010000008.1, read on the forward strand.
GAACGGCGGCGTCAGCGGCTCGGGAACCATCGACTTCGGACGCGCAGGAAAGCACTGGATGGCGACGGCGGCGAGCGTCGAAGCGAGCGTCGAAGGAAAACCGGCGCGCGAGCGCATTACCTTTAGCGGATACGTCTTTCCGGGGAGCTTGCCGAAATCCACGTTTCAAGCGCCGAAGCCGTTGCCGACGCCGGCACTGCCCACGTTCTGAGCGCGCCGCGCCTGGCCGCGCGTGCGGCCGGGTGGGCCGCGTGGCTCGTGCCGCTCGCCGTTTACGCCTTCTCCCTCGACGGCGCCATCGGTTTTTGGGATACGGGAGAAGCGCAGACCGTGCCGTGGATCTTCGGCATCATGCACCCAACGGGATTTCCCGTCTTCACGATCGCCGGCGGCCTCTTCGCGCACGCGTTTGCCTTCGGCGCGGTCTCCTGGCGCATGGCGCTTTTTAGCGCGGTCGCCATGAGCGGTGCAGCGTGGCTCGTCTCACGCATTGCGTTCGAAATCGAGCCGGAGCCGTGGACGGCGTGCGCGGCTGCATGGCTCTTTGCCTTCGGCGAAATCGCGTGGGGGCGCGGAACTCGTACGGAAGTTCACGCAGCGGTCGCATTTTTCGCAGCGCTCACGCTGTACGCCGCAGTCCGCTGGATACGCCGGCGCGAGCCTGCGGTGCTAATCGCGGGCGGTCTTGTCTGGGGCTTGGGAATGGCGACGCATCCGCTGGTCGCGCTGCTCGGGCCCGGATTGCTGTGCGCATTTCTCTCACGCGTGCGCAGCGTGGAGCGCCGTACCGCCGCGATCGCTGCGGGCGCGGTTCTTGCCGGACTGGCCGTGTACGCGTACTTGCCGATCCGCAGCGCAATGGTGACGCACATGCATTTGGATCCGACGGCGCAGCTCGGCCTGCCGCCGGGGCAGTCGTTTTGGGACAACGGGCACCCGGCGTCGCTCGCGGGCTTCCGGCAGGTGATCAGCGGCGCGGATTTCGGCGCGGGCGGAACGTTCATGCACCTGTTCGAGGCCGCAACGTATTCGGGCGGAGGCATGAAGTACGCACTGGCCGCGATCAAAGAATTCACACCGGTCGGCTTAGCGCTTGCGATCGTGGGAGGGGTTCTGCTGACGGCTGCGGAGCGGTGGATCGGTGCCGCGCTGCTGCTCGCACTCGCCGTTCCCACGGATTTCACGTTTGCTTATACGATCGAAGCCGATCCCGAGCGTTACTACCTGATCTCGTTTCTCATCCTCTCGGTGTTTGCTGCGTACGGAGTCCATCGAGCCACCGAACGCGTGCCGTGGGGGCGATTGCTCGGGGCCGCCGCGCTCTTTGCGCTCGCGGGGGCGCTCTTGTGGACGAACCGCGACAAGTTCGATCAACGCAACGACACGGGCGCGCAGTCGCTCATTTCGACGATCCTCCGGCGCACGCCCGACAACGCAATCCTCCTCTCACCCTGGCTCGATGCGACGCCGCTGGCATACGCAGCGTACGTGGAGCATCGCCTCGGCCGCCGGATACTGCACTCGACGTGGCTGAGCGATGACGCGCAATACGTTCCGAAATGGGCCAAGACGCGGCCCGTGTACGTGGTCGATAAGCTGTGGGGCAGCGTCCCCGGATACCACACGATCGCGCTGAACACGTCGCCTACGCTCTACCGTATCGTGAAGAATTGATGCGCTCGCGTGCAGTTTGGGCGGGCGCAGCCGCCTTTGCGGTGACGCTCGCCGTTTCACACCTGCGGTCGACGCCGTACAACAACTACGTCTTGCTCGCGCAGGCGCTGCTGCACGGACACGTGTGGATCGATTGGCCGGGCGAGTACATCGACGCGCTTGCGTACAATGGTCAGCACTACGTCATCGAAGCACCCTTACCGGCGCTTCTGCTGCTTCCGTACGTCGCCGTCGCCGGAACCGCCGCGAATCAAACGCTGCTCGCAGCCGTGCTCTGTGCGATTGCGATCGGCGCGGGCTGGCGGCTGGGCGAACTTCTGGGCCTTTCCGATCGCACCAACGTCTGGCTGTGCGCCTTCGCGCTTGCCGGAACCGATCTGTTGTGGTGCGCGATGCTGGGCGACGTGTGGTTTCTCGCGCACGTGAGCGCGTTCTGCTTTACGATGCTTGCGCTCGTCGAAGTCTGCGGGCGGCGCCGCGCGTGGCTGGTCGCGCTGTGGGCCGTGTGCGCCGCCGAGTCGCGATTTACAATGGCGCTCGCGATTCCCGTCTATGCGCTGCTCTTGGCAGCCGGCGATCCGCAAAGCGACGTCATGACTCTGCGGCTCGCGCCGCGCCGGCTGTTGCCGTTCGCCGCGGTGCTGGCGGCGGCGGCCGTTTTCTGGGTCTGGTACAACGCCGCGCGCTGGGGAACTGCCGCGGACATCGGCTACGTCACGTGGTATCACCAGGACCAAGCCGGGATGCCGTACGGTTCGCCGTTTCAGCTGCGGTACTTGGGCTACGAGCTGTGGTCGTTCTTCCAACAGTACCCCGCGTACGCGGCCGCGTGGCCGTGGTTTCGTCCCAGTTACTCGGGCGTCGCGCTCACGTGGACGAGCCCTGCGCTGATCTACGCGTTCGCAGCTTCGCGCCCGCGTCCGCTGGTCGCCGCACTCTGGGCGGCGGCGCTGCTGACCGCGATTCCGAATTTTCTCTACTACGTGAACGGCTTTGCGCAGTACGGCATGCGCCATGCGCTCGACTTCATTCCGTTCTTGTTCGCGCTGATGTGCCTGGGAGCTCGCGAGAAGTTTCCGGTTTGGGCAAAGGCCTTGGTCGTGTACTCCTGCGCAGCCAGCCTCTACGGCGTGTGGTTTTGGAACGTCTACGTGCGGCCGGGAAACTAACCGCGCCGGGCCTCTTTCTTCAAGGCGCGCGCGAAAGGACGATCTCCTCGAACGAATCGCGCAGCGATGCCGAATCTGCGGCCGGAGCTCCGCACACGGTTCCCGCGCAGACGAAGGCAGCCGGCTTTTCGGCCGCACTCAGGCCCCGGCGCTCCAGCGCATCGTCCTCACCGGCGACGATCGTGCGAACGGACAAGAACGGCGAGGGCAAGCCGAGCGCGGCGCCGCGCAGTTCCGCAGTCTGCGCGACGCTGCCGACCAGAACGACGCTCGTTTCGGGCCAGAGGTACCGCCGCACGGCTTTTGCGAGCGGCGCCGCGAAGATTCCGGCACGCTGATACGTATCGGCATACACCAGCAGCGCGGAACGCGCGACGTCGCGCCAGCGCGGCTGATCGTCCAGCACCGCCAAGCGCAGCAAACTTTCGGCCAGCGACGCGTTATCCGGCAGGGGACGATCGCGAACCGCCAGATTGCCCAGCGCTTCTTCGAACGGCGCACGATCGTAGAATCCGCCTTCCGGGGCGGAAAAGTGCGCCGCGATCGCTTCGGCGAGCGCGCGGGCACGCTGCAAAAAGCGCGGCTCGCCGGTGTATTCGTGCGCGTCGAGCAGCGCGCGAAGATAGGCCTGCTGATCGGTGAGCAAACCGCGCACGCTCGGCGCG
>DASRDE010000009.1:0-16150 GCA_035652755.1 Vulcanimicrobiaceae bacterium
GGCAAGACGAACGGCGGTACGCAGTCGACCTTCGAAGGCTACATCGCCACCGTGCACGGCGAACGGTACGTCGCCGTCTACGTGCATCCTCGAAACCTGCCGGCGGATCCGCAGGCCGAGGCCGCTATCCGATCGCTCTGCCCCAAGCCCACTTAGTTTGCGCGCGAGCTTTTCGCATTTGATCCGGCGCCTGACGGCGCGGCAGCCGGTTTCGTGGACGCTTCCTGAAGAAGAAGGCCCGACGCTTCGGCGCGCGCTGGGTTGGCCGGGGCTCACGGCGATCGGCTTGGGGACGATGCTCGGCGGAATCTTTCCGACGATCGGCGCGGGCGCCCACGCAGCGGGGCCCGGCGTCATACTAGCGTTCGCGCTCTCGGGCGCGGTCAGTCTCTTCGTGGCGCTCTGTTACGCGGAGTTCGCATCGATGGTTCCGGTCGCGGGGAGCGCGTACACGTACGCGTACGCGACGCTCGGCGAATTGGTCGCATGGATCATCGGTTGGGATTTGATCTTGGAGTACGGACTTTCGGTCGCTCCGACCGCGTCGTCGTGGTCCGACTACCTGCAGCACCTGCTCGGCAATCTCGGCTTCCATCTTCCGCCGCAGTTCCAGAGCGCGCACGTCCTGGGCGGCCATCCGCACATCGATCTTTTCGCCGCGCTCTTTTCGCTTGCGGTGGCGGCGCTCGTGGCTATCGGGATCCGCGAATCGGCCGGCGTCAACGGCGCACTGGTCATCTTTCAAATCGTGACGATGCTGGTTTTTTTCGCAGCGGTTGCCGGCGCCGTCCACCCTGCCAATCTGCATCCGTTCGCGCCTTTCGGCTGGAACGGCATTCTGGCCAGCACCGCGCTCGTCTTTTTCGCGTATATCGGTTTCGACACGGTGACGGTCGCATCGGAGGAGGCGCACAACCCCGTACGGGACGTGCCGATAGGCATCATGCTTTCGCTCGTAATCGGCGTGCTGCTGTACGCGGCGCTCGCGTACGTCACCGTCGGAGCGGTGCCTTTTGCCAAACTCAGCGACGGTGCAGCAATGCTCGACGCGGTGGGAGCCGCTCATACCGCGCGCGGTATTTACTGGCTCGTGGCGCTCGGCGGCCTTGCCGGAAATACGACGGTCATGGTGACCTCGCTGCTCGGTCAAATCCGAATCTTCTACGTCATGGCGCGCGACCGCATGCTGCCGCCGGGAATCGCTCGCGTCCACCCGCGTTTTCGAACGCCTGCGCGCATGACCATGCTCACCGGATCGATCGTCGCCGTGCTTGCGGCGGCGCTGCCGCTCTCGGCGTTGCTCGAACTGGTCAATATCGGCACGCTGGTCGCGTTCGGCATCGTTTGCGCCGGCGTGCTCGTGCTGCGAGTCGTCGAACCCCACGCGGCTCGTCCGTTCCGCGCGCCCATCGCGCCCGTCGTCACGATCGCGGGCGCGGCATCCTGCGCCTACCTCGTCTCAGGCCTCTCGCACGTGACGTGGGTTCGCTTCGTCGTGTGGTTTACGATCGGAGTATTCGTGTATGCTGCGTACGGATATCACCGGTCACGGCTGCGGGCCGTGATCGGCTGAACGCGTCTTTTAAGAACAGCCGCACGAGATCCCATGCGTCGGCGACGGCCTGCGCGACGGCCTCGTCCGAATAGCGCTGCGTCTCCGCAATCGCCTCGGCGCGCCCGTGCCGGAAGAACGAATGTCCTACGCCCGGATAGATTTGCATCTTGAATTCTATTCCGGCGTCGTCGAGCGCCGATCCGATGCGATCCATCTCGTATCGCGACACGTAGTAATCTTGATCCCCGAAGACCAGCAGCAGCGGTACCGCGACCTCCGCGGCCCGATCGAGCGGACGTGCTCCTCCGCCGGGCATGGGCACGCCGATGTGCCCCGGATAAAAGCAGATGGCGCCGCTCAGCGCCGCGTTCCCCGCGGTCACGAACGCGGCCGTCGCGCCGAAGCCGAATCCCCACGTCGCGATTTTCCCGGGGCGTACGAAGGGCTGTTCGTTCAACCATCCGATCGCGGCGCGCACGTCCTCGTTCAAGTGCTGCGCGGTGACTTTTGCCGCGGCAGCAAACGCGCGCTCGTTGCCTTCTTGCGTGTACGGCGCACTCAGGCGCGGATCGGTGCGGTGGTAATAATCGATGGCCAGGCCCGCGTAGCCCGTGGCCGCCAGCAGATCCGTGACGCGCTTGACCTCGGGTGTGAACCCGAAGACCTCCTGCAGCACGATCACCGCGGGATGGGGACCGCTCCCCTCCGCGGGGCGCGCCAAGTATGCGGGCATTTGCAAACCGCCGACAGCAATGGTGACGTCCTGGCTGATCATGCTCGGTCCTCCAAGCCGGATATACCCGCCGGGGGCCCGGATTGCAGCATCCCAAGAGGACTTCCGGCGGTTCTGGGTGAGATGGCGGAAAAGATGCGCCCTGCAGGCACCGACGTTCGCAAGCGGTTGGAGATTCTCGCGGGGCCGCCCCGCCTGGCCGAACCGAGCTTTGCGCAAGACGTAGCATCGGGTTTGGGATCCGATCCGAAGCGGCTCCCCTCGAAATACTTTTACGACGAATTGGGGTCGGCGCTCTTCGACGCGATCACCCTGCTGCCGGAGTACTACCTGACCAGGGCCGAGACCGAGATCCTGCGCCAGTGGGGATGGGAGATCGTGCGCGCGCTCGGCAACCCCGTCGAATTCGTCGAACTGGGCAGCGGGAGCGCCGTCAAGACGCGGATCTTGATCGAAGAGGCGCTGCGCATTCAACGCACGCTGCACTACTCGCCGATCGATATTTCCAGCGAAGCGCTTCGCGCGTCGGCCGAGATGCTCGTCGAGCGCTATCCGCAATTGACCGTGCTGGCATACGCGGCCGATTACTTCGCGGTCCTGCGGCACGGCGCGTTGCGCCGCCCCGGACGGGTCATGGCCATGTTCATGGGTTCGAACATCGGTAATTACGAACCCGCGCAGGCGCGCGAACTGCTGCGGACTCTCGGGGCAGGTCTAAAGAGCGGCGACGGCATTCTACTGGGCGCCGATCTCAAGAAGGACGCGCGCACGCTGCAGCTCGCATACGACGATCCCGCGGGCGTCACCGCAGCCTTCAACAAAAACTTGCTGGGGCGCATCAACCGCGAGCTCGGCGGCGATTTCGACCTCGATCGCTTCCGCCACGTCGCCGAATACGATCCCGGCGCCGGCTGCGTGCGCTCGTACCTCGAGTCACAGTGCGGTCAGCTCGTGCGTATCGAGGCGTTGCAGGCTGCGATATCCTTCGCGCCCGGCGAGCGCATTCACACCGAGTCCTCCTACAAGTTCTCGGAACAGGACGTGCGCGCGCTCGCGCGCGATTGCGGCCTGCGGCTCGAGCGTTCTTGGCTGGACGCCCAAGAACGCTTCAGCGTGAACTTGTTGATCTGCTGACGCGCCCGCGGCGCGAGGGGGAAGCATGGGGATTCTGTTCGCGGCGGTGAGCCTTTTTGCGCAGGCCTTCGGCGGGACGTGGACGTGCCATACGCAAGGCGCCGGCGTTCCTTGGGTCATCGCGCCCGCTCCGGCCGCGGCTTGGACGACGGTGCGTTGGGCGAATCAAACGAATGCCTACGGCGGAATCGCGTACGTCGGGTACGTCGCGCCGAACAAGCAATGGGTGTACGAAGATTTCCATTACGACGGTTCCTACGCGATCAACACCTCTCCGGGGCCGCGCGGCAGCACGTGGACGTGGAGCGGCACGTATTACCTGGGTCAGCGCACGATGCACGGGAAAGTTCTGTGGAAGCGCACGTCGGCAGACCGGATCGATCGCACGTTTATCGTTACGGCCGGCGGCGTCTCGACGCCGTCGGGCCGCGATTACTGCACCAGGACTACTCGGTAACGCGCCGCCGAACGCCGCGTTCCCAAAATCGGAACGCGGCGTCCGCAGCTATCGCCAGCAGTGCCGCCGGAATGCTTCCGGCCAGCGTCTGTTCCGGATACTGACGCGAAAGACCGTAGAAGATCTCGGTGCCCAGGCCGCCGGCTCCGACATAGCCGCCTAGCGTAGCGATCGCGATCAGTGCGACGGTTGCGACGCGCAGGCCGCCCAGAAAGACCGGCATCGCGAGCGGAACCTCGACGCGAAAAAAACGCTGCGCGGCCGTCATCCCCAGCCCTTCGGCAGCTTCCGCATGGCGGGCGGGAATCGAGGCAAGGGCCGTCGTCACCGCGCGGATGAGCACGAATTGCGCATACGCGGCAAGCACGGCGACCACGCTCCAAAAGCCTAGACCTGCGTATTGCACCGCCAGCGCGAGCAGCGCGAGCGACGGAATCGTGTACACCGCGCCCGCCGCCGCGAGCATCGGCGTCTCCAGCGCCGGTTTGCGCGCCGCCGCAACGCCGAGCGGAAGTGCTGCGGCCAGCGCGATCGCCAAACCGCAGAGCACGAGCCGGACGTGCTCGCCCGTGAGCTGTGCGATCAGCGGCAGGTGTGTCCACAAGTAGCTCATGCTCGAAGCGCGCGCCGCACGTCGTCGAATTCCAAAATGCCCGTCTGCGTCTGGGCCTCCCGAACGCCCAAACGCTGCGCGCCGCTCAAAAACTGATTGAGCGCATCGCGGAGCGACGCGTCTGCAGCGATGGATCCGTCGCTGTCACCCGCCGGCGGGCGCATGGCGTCGCGCACGCGCAGCAAGCCCAAACGGCGCACGACGTCGCGCGTCTGCAGCAGATCGGCAACGTAAGGGCTTGCGGGGCGGGCAAGCAGGTCGAGCGGAGTCCCATATTGTTCCACGCGTCCCGCGCGCATGACGACGATGCGATCGGCCAGCCGGAGCGCTTCGTCGACGTCGTGGGTCACGAAGAGAATCGTAGCTCGCACTCGCCTTGCAATCGCGGAGATTTCATCCTGAAGCGAGCTTCGCACGATCGCGTCGACCGCACCGAACGGTTCGTCCATGAGCAGCAATTCGGGCTCGGCAGCGATCGCGCGGGCGACGCCCACGCGCTGCGCTTCGCCGCCCGAGAGTTCGCGCGGATATCGCGCCCGATAACGGTCTGGATCGAGATTGACCAGCGCGAGCAGTTCGTCGACGCGCGCAGCGGTGCGCTCCGCGTTCCAGCGCAGCAGCGATGGGACGACGCCGATATTCTGCGCGACCGTGAAGTGCGGAAAGAGTCCGACCGCTTGGATGACGTAGCCGATCCGGCGCCGCAGTGCGACGGGATCGAGCGACGCGACGTCGGATCCGCCGACGTAAACGCTTCCCGAGACCGGGACGACAAGACGGTTGACCGTGCGCAGCAGCGTGCTCTTCCCGCAGCCCGAGGGGCCCAGCAGCACCGTAAAGCTGCCGTGCGGGATCTCCAGCGTTACGCCGTCGACTGCGTTGCGATCCGTCCCGGGATACCGGACGGTGACGGCGTCAAACCGAACGGAGGAATTCGGCTGCTGCATCCGCCGGATCCATTCTGCGCGCGTTGACCGAGACGTTCAGCCGGCGAACCGCTGCATCGGTCAGCAGCGGCGCCACGCGGTTGAGCGCAACGGCGATCTGCGGATGCGCCCGAAGCACGGGGGTGCGGACGATCGGAGCGACGTTATACGGCGGCCAGAAGCTGCGATCGTCTTGCAGTACGGTCAGCTGCTGCTGTTCGATTTGCGAATCGGTCGTAAAAACGGCGCAGACGTCGGCTTCTCCGCGCTGCAGCGCGGCGTATTGCAAGCCGATCGTGTAGATGCGTACTTGCGCGAACTCAAAACCGCCGTATGCTTTTTGGAGTCCGGGAAGCGCGTCGGCACGCGCGACGAATTCGGGCACCGCGGCAAAGCGGAGCTTTGGAGCTGCGCGCGCGCAGTCCGAGAGCGTGCGCAGGTTGTAGCGCGCCGCGACGGCGCGAGTAGTCGCCAGGCCCTGCGAATCGTTGACCGGCGACGCATCGAGCCACGTGATGTCGAAGCGCCGCGCGAATTCAGAGGAAACCTTGCCGTAGAGCGCGCGGGCGTCGTGCATCGGGGGAAGATGCAGGACGTCGATGAGGCCCGTGCCCGTGTATTCGGGATACAGATCGATGTCGCCGCGCCGCATTGCCGCCAGCGCGATCTGCGTGGCGCCCAAATTCATGCGGCGGTCGACTTTCAATCCGGCGCGTTCCAGGGCGGCCGCATAGATCTCGGCGATCGTGATGTCTTCGGTGAAATTCTTGGACCCGACGGCGATGGAGCCGGCGTTCGAGCGCCCGCACGACGGCATGACCGCGGCTGATGCAAAAAGCGCGATTGCTTCGCGCCGGCGCATGGCGGTCATGCTCGCTCCGGTGACAAGCGGCGCGCGAGCGCGGCCAGCCCGGCTTCCGCGGCGAATGCAATCGCCGCGATCAGCACGACCGCGCTCCACAAGCGGCCGGGCAGATCCGCTTGCAGTCCGCTTTGAATATCGTCCCCCAAACCGCCCGCGCCGATGAACGATGCGAGCACCGCTCCGGCGACGACTTCCGTGGCCGCCGTCCGGATGCCGGAGAAGACGATCGGAAGCGCGACGGGCCACTCGACCCGCGTGAAGACTTGCAGCGGAGCCAAACCCATTGCGCGCGCGGATTCGACGACCGGCGGCGGCACCGAGCGCAATCCCACGTCCGTCGTAATCGCGATCGGCGCAATTCCCAGGAGCGCCAGCGCGAGCAGCGCGGGAGCGAAACCGAACCCCAGAATCGGAATCACGAAGGTGAGCACGGCAAGCCCGGGGATGACGCGGCCCGCGTTTGCCAAGGCCAAGATGGGGGTCCGGGCGATTCCCCCACGGGCTGCGGCGATGCCGAGCGGGATGCCGGCCGCCACGGCGGCCGCGAGCGCGCAGGCTGCAAGCTCCACGTACCGCGCCGCGTGCGCGGCAAGCGTGCCTGGTTCCATGCGCCTAGTGTTGGCGCCGGCGATGGCGAATCCCACGCTTCTATGCTCTCGCGCCCCGAACTGTTGCCGGCCGGCCAGCCCCCGCTGCGCAGCCTGGACGATCCGTCGCTGTATTTCAGCCGCGAACTCTCTTGGCTCGAATTCAACGACCGCGTCCTGGAGGAAGCGCTCGACGACCGGACGCCGCTGCTCGAGCGAATCAAGTTCCTGGCGATCTACGGGACGAACCTCGACGAGTACTTCATGATTCGCGTCGCCGCGATCAAGCAGCAGATCGAAGCGCAGGTGCATCGCCGTTCGGAAGACGGACGGCTGCCGTCCGAACATCTGCTGGCGATCTCCGAGCGCCTGCGCATCTCGCTCGGCCGCCAAATGCATTTGCTCAACGAAACGCTGGTCCCCGAACTGCAGCAGCACGGCATCCGCATCTGCCGGGTCGCCGAGCTCGACGAAGAGCGCCGCGCGCACTTGGAGCGCGCATTCGACGATCAAGTCTTTCCGGTGCTCACCCCGCTGGCCGTCGACTCGGGACATCCGTTCCCGTACATCTCCAACCTCTCGCTCTCGCTGGCGGTCGAATTGGAAGAGGTCACGCCCGACGGCGTGGAGCTGCACTTTGCGCGCGTGAAAATCCCGCAGACGCTGCCGCGCTTCGTGGCCGTCGAGCCGTCGGCCGAAGGACAGCGCTGGTTCGTCCTGCTCGAAGATCTGATTTCGCATCACCTCAGCTCGCTGTTCCCCGGCATGGAGGTGCGCGATTCGTATCTGTTCCGCGTGACGCGCGATGCGGATTTGGACTTGCAGGAAGACGAAGCGGACGATCTGCTGCGCGCCATCGAGTCCGAACTGCAGCGCCGCCGTTTCGGCGAGCCGGTGCGGCTGGAGATCGAGCGCGGCATGCCCGAGTACATTCGCGAACTGCTGCTCAAGGCGCTCGAGCTCGGTCATACGGATTGCTACGAGATCGACGGTTTTATGGGGCTCACGGATCTTTTCGCGCTCGCGACCCTTCCGGATTACGAAGAGCTGCACGATCCGCCGTTCACGCCCGCGATCCCGCGGCGCCTAATCGGCGTGACCGACTTGTTCTCGGCCATTCGCGAGTCCGACATCCTGCTCCATCATCCGTACGAGTCGTTCGACCCGGTCGTGCAATTCGTCCGGCAAGCCGCCGAAGACGAAGCGGTCCTCGCGATCAAGTCCACGCTCTACCGGACGTCCGGAAAGAACTCGCCCATCGTTCGCGCGCTTCTGGACGCCGCCGACAACGGCAAGCAAGTCGCCGTGATGATCGAGCTCAAAGCTCGCTTCGACGAAGAGAACAACATCGAATGGGCGCGGCGGCTGGAGCGTGCGGGGGTGCACGTGGTCTATGGCTTTGCCGGCGTGAAGACGCACGCGAAGGCGACGCTGGTCGTTCGCAAGGAAGAGGACGGCATCCGCCGCTACATGCACTTCGGCACCGGCAACTACAACGAGAAGACGGCGCGGTTGTACACCGATTTGAGCCTGTTCACGTGCCGCCCGGAACTCGGCGCCGACGTCACGCAGCTCTTCAACGCACTGACCGGCTTTTCGAAGATCACGGACTACGAAGACTTGCTCGTCGCGCCCGTCAACCTGCGGCGCGAGTTGATGGCGCTCATCGAGCGCGAAACCGAGCACGCGCGCGCAGGGCGTCCTTCGGGCATCCGCGCCAAACTGAACGCGGTCACCGACGGCGAGATCGTTCGAGCGCTCTACCGTGCCTCGCAAGCCGGCGTGCCTATCGATCTCCAGGTGCGCGGCATGTGCGTCATGCGCCCGGGCATCGCCGGGGTCAGCGAGAACGTTCGCGTACGCAGCATCGTCGGACGCTTCTTGGAACACTCGCGCATCTACGTCTTCGAGAACGGCGGCGACCGGGAGATCTTCATCGGCTCGGCCGATTGGATGGGGCGCAATTTGGACCGCCGCGTCGAGACGATCGTTCCGGTGCTCGATCCGCTGCTGGCGGAAACGATCTACGGGCACATTCTGGCGGTGCTTTTCGCGGACAACGTCAAGGCGCGCGAGCTGCAGAGCGACGGGACGTACGTTCGGCTGCACCCGTCCGGCCAGATGCCGATCAACGCGCAGCACGTTTTCCTCACGCAAGCTTCGGCGATTTAGCTCGTTCCCGGGGAGGTCGCAAGCTCCAGCACGATGCTCCACTCGTGCGGCATCACCGGCTGAACGGAGAGCCGCTGGCCCTTTTTGAGCAATTCCATGCCGACCAAACGCGGCTCCAAGCGCATGCGCGCCAGCGATACGGGGTGTTCGAGCGGCTCGACGTATTCGACGTCGACCATCTGCCAAATCGGTTGCTCGCGCGTGCTGCGCGGATCGAAGTACTCCCCGCCCTTCTCCCAAGCAGTAAAATCCGGATAGGCCTCTTTCACGACGCGGCAGATCCCCACCGCGCCGGGCACGTCGATACTCGAGTGGTAGAAGAGCCCGAGATCGCCGACGCGCATCTCCATCATGTTGTTACGCGCCTGATAGCTGCGAACGCCGCTCCACGGCGTAACGCGGTCGGCGCGCAGCTGCTCGAAGCTGTAGGCGTGCGGTTCGGTCTTGAACAACCAATAGCGCATGCGCCTCACGTTCGCCGCCCTGCTCGCAATCTGCTTGCTCGGCGCGGCGCCTCCGGCCCCGGCAACGCAGCATTGGCTGGTCGTGAGCGACATCCACCTCAATCCGTTCGATCGCGATCCGCAGCCGGAAGGGCCGCGCTACGACACGAATTGGCCGCTGCTCCGTTCGGCGCTCGATGCGATGCGCCGCGCGCAGCCCAATCCCGCCGTGGTGATCGTTACCGGCGACTTTCTCGCGCACCATTGGGCCGCAAAAGCGCGGGCTGCCGGCGAGAAATCGCCGGCCGACGCCGCGGTGAGAACGATGCAGCAGATCGCCGGGGCCTTCGGGCAGCGCTTTCCGCGCGCGCAATTCGTCGTCGTGCTCGGCAACAACGACGATCCGTGCGGCGATTACCAAACCTCGCCCGGTGCCGCGTATCTCGCTCGCGTCGCGCGCGTCTGGGCGCCTTTGGTCGATCGCAACGGCGCGGCGCCGCAGTTCGTTCGCGACTTTTCGGCGCTGGGGACGTACGCGGCATCGCTGCCCCTCCCGCATCTGCAGGCGTTGGCGCTCGACGATGTCTACTGGTCGATCCTCTACCGCAGCTGCGTGCCCGGCGGCGACGCATCGAGGGCCGAGCTGAGTGCGCTGCAGCATATGCTCGACGCCAGGCCGCCCATGCGGACGCTGGTCGTCATGCACATCCCGCCGGGCGTGGACTCCGTTTCGACCGTCATCACGCACCGGCTCATCGTCGTGCCCTTTCTGCGCGAACCCTGGAACGGCGCACTGCTCAAAACGCTCGCCTCCGCGCGCCGGCGCATCGTTGCCGTGATTGCCGGCCATACGCACCGCAACGCGTTTCGTACGCTCGGCGGAACGGCGATGCTGATCGCGCCGTCCATCTCGCCTGTGTACGAGAATGCGCCCGCTTTTCTGGAGCTCGACGTGACGAGGAGCGGAACCATCGCCGACTTTCGGCAATACGCCTACGACGGGGACGCGGATTCGTGGAGCCAAACGCTCGATTTCGATCGCACGTACGGCGTCAAGAGCATGGACGCGCACTCAATGGCAATCGCGCAGCAGCGCGTGGCGCGTAGCGCCGCGGTGCGCGAGCGTTGGATGCGCATGCAGATGGCCGGCGCGAACGGCGGAGAGATTACGCACGGAAACTGGCGGCTCTTCTGGTGCGCGCAAAGCACGCAGGGACGCGGCTACGCGCGCTGTGCGGGATTTGAGCGCCGGGCGCTGGTTCTGCCGGCGCTGGCGGGCATTGCCGTCGCCGCCGCGCTCTTTGCGCTCACGCTGCTGGGCTTGCGACTGGCGCGGCACCGCCGTTCGTGAGGTTGTGGTATTCTGGGTCCGTGAAGGCGGAACAAAAGCGCGTCATCCGCGCATCGGAGCGCGGATGGGAAGGCGTACCGGTCGAGGGATATCGCCCCGGCGCGGCGGTGGGAGTCGAACGCCACACGATCGTCGGCGGACGCAAAAGCGATCCGGCGCAGGCCGGACCGTCCAAGGAGTTGCGGTACTTCGAATTGCAGCCGGGTGCGGCGTCGCGCTTGGAAAAACACGAGCACGAGCACTTCGTGATCGTAAAGACCGGCATCGGCTACGCGATCGTCGGCGACGCCTTGGCAGAGATCGCACCCAACGACGTCGTTTACGTCGGTCCGCTGGAGCTGCACCAATTCGTCAATCGCGGAAGCGAGCCGTTCGGTTTTTACTGCTTCGTCGATGCGCAGCGCGACTTTTCGCAAGAACCGTCCGCGCAGGAAATCGAGCGGCTGATGGCCTCTCCCGCGGGCGCGGTCGCCAAGCCGTACGCGGTTCCGCCGCCGCTGAAACGCTAGCGCACGAAAGCGCCTAGGTCGCGGTCACCATCGGGCGCGAGGGATCGCTGCACCACTCGCTCCACGAACCCGCATAGAGCCGCGAACCTTCGATCCCGGCGTGTTCCATCGCGAGCATGTTGACCGCCGCCGAGACGCCCGAACCGCACTGATGCACCATCTGCTCGGGCGCGATCGCCATGGCTTCGAACTCGCTGCGCAATTGATCGCGCGGCTTCATTTGACCGAACGGCCCGGTGAAGTTGCTGCGGAACGGGCGGTTTACGGCGCCCGGAATGTGGCCGCCGACCGGGTCGAGCACTTCGTTCTGGCCCATGAACCGATCGGGTCCCCGCGCGTCGACGAGCGAGAACTCTTTGCTTTCCAGCGAACGCAGCACGTCGTTCGCGTGCGTGACGAGATCGCGGCGTACGTGGGGTTGAATGGTTCCGTCGTTAGGACGAGCCGGAATCTCCGTGGCTACCTTCTTGCCCATTCCGGCCCATGCTGCAAAACCGCCGTCGAGTACGGCGACTGCGTCGTGGCCGATCCAGCGGCTCAAAAACCAAAGGCGTGCCGCGCCCATGTCCGCGCCCGCATCGTACGCGACGATTTGCGTGCCGGCGCTTACGCCCAATTCCCGTAGGAAAGCGGCGAACTGCTCCGGATCGGGCAGCGGATGCCGCCCGTTCTTACCGGTCTTGGGACCGGCCAGGTCCGTCTCCATGTCGGCAAAATGCGCGCCGGGAATGTGGGCAGCCTGATAGATCCGCCGGCCGGCGCCGTGGTCTTGGAGCAGGTGGCGGCAGTCGACGACGACCCACTGCCGATCGCCCAGATGTTTTTCGAGCTCCTCGACGGTGACGAGCGTGCGGAACACTAGTGAAGGTTGATCGTGGTCTTGGGCTCGGCTTCGTAGCCGAATGCTTGTGAGAGGACTTGCCGCAGTTCGCCGCTTTGCGCCATCGGCCCCAAGATGTCGGTGTCGCCGTAGAATTTGCCGGCGATAAAGACTTTGGGAAGCGTGGGCCAATTCGTCATCTCCGAAAGGGCTTCGCGCTTGGGCATATTTTCCAGCACGTCGACCACTTCGAACGGGTAGCCGAAGCGATCGAAAAACTCGATCGTTTCGAGCGTGAAGCCGCAGCGGGGCATCGTTTTCGTGCCCTTGCCATAGACGAGAATGGTGTTCGCGCCGATTTCGCGCTCGATTTCTTCTTGCAAGTGATCAGCCATGACTACTCTTCCGCGGAGATGAGGGTTTTGAGTTCGACCGCATGCACGCGGCCGTCTTTGAGCGCGCCCTTGAGCGCGCCGTAGACCAGTTGATGCTGTTCGATGAGCGTCTTGCCCGCGAATTGGCGGGAACGCACGGTAACGTTGAAGTGATCCATCGTGCCCGTGCGGTCGACGATGTCGACCTGCGCGTCGGGAATCGAGCGTCGAATCAGCGAGGTGAGCGATTGATTATCGATCATCTATCAGCGCTCAGGGGTGAAGCTGCGCCTGCGGCTCGGGGCGAAAGGTTTGCGCGAGCGCGCGTGCCTCCCGCAGCGTTTCGGGAAGGCGCTCGGAGTGTTCGGTGAGCGCGCGCGCCACGCCGGCGGCGATCACCAGGCCCGTGACCGAGACCAGGATAGCGGGCACGCCCTGCGCCCGCACCGGGCCGACTTCGAGCTGGAAGCTGCGAGTGACCCGGGCCATCCCTTTAAAAAACTTTTTGAAGTTCACGCGGGTATTGTACGCCTCCGGGGCACGCGCGACTTCTCCATACATCGCAGCGAGCACCAGCGCCGCGAGCCGTTTTTGGTCGCATCGAAAAAATAGAGCGCGCAGTCCGCGCCGGCGCAGTGCTTGATCCGCGGCGAGCGCCTGCTCCCGAACGCGTCCAGTGCGGCGGCGGCCAGCCGGAAGATCACGCGGTCGGCTGCGGTCCCGGTGAAGCGGATCGTCGCCGTTCCGCCCTCGGCTGCCGTGCGAACCGAGTCCCGCAGGCCGCGCAGCGCACCGGCCAAGGCCGCGTCGAACCGAGGCTTTCCCTCGACCGTCACGCCGGGCGGGTCCGGCGCGTTCATCGTGGACCACCACCGTGCGGCGCTCAGCGCGGTCTCGAGCGGATCGGGCTCTTGGACGGCGGTGTTGAGCAGGGCGACCAGCAGGCGATCCATGGCTAAATCCACTTTACCATGGATCGCCTGCGTTCAAGAAGGGCCGGGCTGCCTGGTCCCCAACCGACGCTTATATGAAGGCTGTGCGGCTCCATAAGATCGGCGGTCCCGAAGATCTGGTTTTCGAGGACGTGGACCCGCCGCAGCCGGCCGCCGGTGAAGTCCTCGTGCGCGTGCGCGCCGCGGCGTTCAATCACCGCGACGTCTTCATCACGCAGGGGCTGTATCCGAAGATCGCCCTGCCCCGGATCCTTGGCTCGGACGGCGCGGGGGAGGCGCAGGGACGCGAGGTTCTGGTCGATCCGCTGCTAGGGTGGGGCCCCGACGAACGCATATGGCGGCCGGACGCGACGATTCTGGGCATGCCCCGCGACGGCACCTTCGCACAGTTCGTGAGCGTTCCGCAGCAAAACGTCCACCCCAAACCGCCGCACCTTTCGTTCCAAGAGGCCGCGGCGTTGCCGCTGGCCGGCGTAACTGCTTACCGCGCGCTCTTCACGCGCGGCGAACTGCGCGAGGGTGAAACGCTGCTGATCACCGGCGTCGGCGGCGGCGTGCAAACGTTTGCGCTGCTGTTCGCCGTAGCTGCGGGGGCGCGCGTGCTGGTCACCTCTGCGAGCGACGAGAAGCTCGAGCGGGCCGCCGCGATGGGTGCGCACGCCGGATTCAACTACCGCACCGACCCCGAGTGGCACAAGGCGATTCGCGCGCATGCGCCGATCGACATCGCGATCGATTCAGCCGGCGGAGAGGCGTTCGCGCGCGCGTTGACGATAGTGCGGCCCGGCGGCCGTGTCGTCACGTACGGCGGAACGCACGGCGAGGCCGCGATCAAACTCTTTCCGGTGTTCTGGAATCAGATCGACGTTCGCGGCAGCTCGATGGGATCGCCCGCGGATTTTGCCGCGATGCTGCGCTTCGTGCAGGCGCATGAAATTCGCCCGGCAATCGATCGCGTCTATCCGCTGGAGGAGGCGGCTGCGGCGGCCGCGCGCATGAACCAAGCTGCGCAATTCGGCAAGATCGTTCTGGACGTTCCGTCCTAGGCGCGGGTTTCGAGAACGCCGCTCGCCTAAGACGTGTTATACTGTGCTCCCGGTCCGGTTTCGGGGAGGACGCCCATGAGTCACTTCCTCCGCCTCGCGGTTTTCGGTATTGTCGCCATTCTGGCGGGGTGTTCGCCCCCGGCCGGTGCTCCCGTGGGGACTACGCCGGCGTCACGGTCCTCGAGCGGTTGGTCCACGCTGCAGTCAATTAAAACACCCGCAGTCGTCGCCGTCGATACGCAGGCGTCCAATCTCGTCTATTGGCCGATTTCGCGCAACGGCGGAAGCCGCGCTGCGGTGATCGCTCACATTCCCGGATTGAATGGAACGACGAGCATGGCCGCAGACGGAAATACCGTCGTTCTTGCGGTCGCCAATCCTCGCGAGCTGGTTCTCTACAACACGCAAAGCGGGCGGCAGACGACGCTCGAAGATCCGGGCTTGCCGAGCGACGTCGCGATCGACAAGAACGGAACGATCTATGCAAACAACTACTCAAACTCCGGAGTCGCCGTAGCGATGTACGCGCCCGGCTCTGCTGCACCGACGGTCCTGAAATGCGGCCTGCTCTCGCAAGGCGTCTTCTTGACTCCCGACAACGAGGGCGATCTCATCGTCGCCGGCTATAACACGTCCACGAGCGGCGCGATCGAATTCCAAAACGGCGCCGGAGGTCTGCAGAGCGGGAAGTGCTCGGTTCTTCCGCTGCGATTGTCCTTCGACAACCTTGCAAGCATTCTCGTCGATCCGAAGACCGACGATCTCATCGTGTTGCACAACCCCGGCCAGTGCGCGGGCGGTGTTGAAGGGCAAATAACGGTCTATCCTAAGCCGTATGAGTATAAGACGGAGCACTCCCGTAATGCGGGCGGAGTCTGTCCGGGGCCCATGCGGCTGGCGGCAGATTCTAAATCGGCCTTCATCGTCGATGCGAGCTTCAAATGGGGCACGAACGTCGTTCGGCAAGTGAGCATGCCGGACGGCGAGTTCATGGCCAGCTATCGCGGCGTCTTCCCCACCGCGGTCACGACGGTCCCGAACTCTCTGCCGAATTAAGCGACTTCGAACAGGTTCTAGGTCGCGCGATACACGCGCAGCGTATCGAGCCGCAGCAGCGCGCCCAGTTCGGCGCGGACCGTTTGCGCGTGTTCCGCGCCGACGATCGTTTCCCACTCGGGATTCAGAATCGCGTGTTCTTCCGGCGTCATCGCCCGCCCGGACGGCTCGGATCGCACCGCGCCTTCCTCTTCGAGCGCAAGTAAATATGCGAGCAGTTGACGGGCTGCCGCCGGCCACAGGACGCGATCTGTCCCGGCGTAGATCTCGCGCACGAGATCCGGAATCGTCTTGGGGCCTCGCCGCAACGACCCGGCGATCTGCTCCTGCCGCACGCGGCGGTGCTCCAAGTAGTCGCGCAGCTTGGCCTTGGGATCGTCCACGCGCTCGCCGTGTCCGCCGAAGATCGCGCGCGCTTGAGGAAAATCGTCGAGTAGCCGCTGCAGCGAACGTTGATACGGCCGCATCGCGCCGTTCGGCGGCGCGATGACGACGTATCCTTCCCCCAGAACCGTGTCGCCCGTAAAGAGTGCCTGCTCGTCCGGCTCGTAATACG
>DASRDE010000010.1:0-18537 GCA_035652755.1 Vulcanimicrobiaceae bacterium
GCGGCGCGGGGTTGCGCGATGGCGGGTGAAAGACGTAAATCATGCGGCAGACCTTTCTGACGTGCCGCCGATTGTAAGGATGACCTTCCCAACGTTTGCGGCGGAGGCGATGCGCGCGTACGCTTCGGCGCCGCGTTCGAGCGGCAAAACCGCGTCGATCACGGGCGCTATCTTCCCTTGTTCGTAAAGCCCCAGTAGGGCGTGCATTTCTTCGAGCAAGAGATCGGCTCGACTCCAAAGATGGCCGATGTTGACGCCGACTATGCCTTTGTTTGCGCTCATCAGCTGCAAGGGCGAAAAACGCGGGACGCGGGCTAGTTGCCCCAGCAAGTGCAGCACATTACGTCGTCGACTTTGAAGGTTCGCGAATCCGTAGACGATGATCCGGCCGCCTGCGCGCAGCAGCCTGTAGCCTTTGCGCGTATCCCCGCCGCCGAGCGGATCGAGCACCACGTCGACGCCGCGATTATCCGTAAGGCGCCGCACTTCGGCGGCGTAATCGACCGCGTGATAATCGATCGGATGCGTGCAGCCATATTCGCGGAGCCTGTCGTGTTTCGATGCCGACGCGGTGCCGAAGGTGACGATGCCTGGAACCGTACGGCAAAGCTGTAACACTGCCGTGCCGACGCCGCCCGCCGCCATATGCACTAACACCGATTCTTTCTCCCGGAGATTGGCGGCGAAAAATAAGAGGTGATACGCCGTCAGATATGTGACCGGAAGCGCGGCGGCAGCCTCGAAAGGCATTGTGTCGGGAATCGGGAGCGCCGTCTGCGAAGGAACGCAACAGTATTGTGCGTGTGCGCCGAAGTGTACGAGGGCGACGACGCGCTCGCCGACTCGCGATGCATCGACGCCCTCGCCGACCGCATCGATCGTGCCGGCCGCTTCATATCCTAAGATCGCCGGCAGTTTGGGAGCGTCGGGATAGAGACCTTGGCTTGCCATCAACTCCGCAAAGTTCAAGCCGGTCGCGCGCACCTGAATGCGGACCTCGCCCGCCTTGGGCTGCGGATCGGCGCTCTCGCGAATCTCCCACGTGCCGTGCCTAACGAGCCAAAGTGCTTTCATGAAACGTGGACCCCCCGGGGCGCAACCTTTTTGAGGCCTATGGGGTTGTGCCTGTCAAGGGACGCCTCTTTATGAGAGGGTGTCCCACCACCCATGCGCGATCTTACGAGCGGTCGATAAGTTGCGCCGCCCGAAAGATTGGACGTTATTTCTACCTTTTCAGAATTAGCACTTAGTGCCGAGTTGCTTCGCGCGGTCGAAGAGCTCCAGTACCAGTCCCCCACACCCATTCAGCGCCTGAGCATTCCTCCGGCTCTTGCCGGCCACGATCTGCTCGCCAGCGCTCCCACCGGAAGCGGCAAATCCGCCGCATTTGGATTGCCGGTCCTGCAAGCGCTGCTGAAAGCGCGCGATCGCAAAACGGGCGCACTGATTCTAGCGCCGACGCGCGAACTCGCCCAACAGATAACCGAGCACCTTCGACTCCTCGCGAAATACACCAAAATTCGCGTTGAACCGGTCTACGGCGGCGTTGGAATGGGACGGCAAATTCAAGCGTTTCGCCGTAAGAGCGAGGTGATCGTTGCAACGCCCGGCCGCCTTCTCGATCTGATGCAGCAGGGTGAGGCGCCTCTGAACGACGTCGGCATCCTCGTGCTGGACGAGGCGGACCGCATGCTCGACATGGGCTTCCTGCCCGCCGTGAAGCGCATCATAGCGAGCCTTCCGAATCGTCGCCAAACGCTGTTCTTTTCCGCTACGCTCGGGTCTACCGTAACCGCCCTCGCCGGCCAGTTGCTGCGCAATCCGGTTCGCGTCAATTTGGCGCCCGCCGCCATACCGGTAGAAACCGTTACGCAAGCCGTATATTCGGTGGAGCAGCATAAGAAAACGGAACTGCTGGTGGATCTGCTCAAGGACAATACTATTTTCAGCGCGCTTGTCTTCACACGGACGAAATCACGCGCCGAGCGCCTGGCCGCGATGCTTTCACGGCATAATATCGGAGCCGACCGAATTCACGGCGATCGATCGCAAGCGCAGCGAACGCGCGCGCTGCAAGCCTTCAAAAAAGGCGACTATCGCGTTTTGGTCGCCACCGATGTTGCCGCACGAGGGATCGACATCCTCGATCTCGGGCATGTGATCAACTACGACGTCCCGCAGGAACCCGCCGATTACATCCACAGAATCGGCCGCACTGCGCGTGCGCAGCGGCTCGGCGATGCCATTACATTCGTTTCACGTGACGAAACCGACTTATTCGCCAATATCGAGCGCTCCATCGGTAAGCGGCTGGAGCGTATCGAGCATCCGTTGTCCGATGCTTCGGTGGCGACGACCCTGGAGAAAGCGCCGCAGATTCGCCGCAGAACGTTTAGCCGGCGCCGCCGCTAAATGCTGTAGTTAAATGTTCGCAGCCCTGCATTCTTAGTGTGACAGCCGGCGTGACGTTTTCGCGCTCGCCGGCGCAAACAGAAAGCCGATCTTGCGGGCGCAGGTTCTTATGGGCTGAGCGTCCTGAACCGCCTTCGCAAGGGCCATGGCGCCGGAAAAGCTCGCCACTACGGCGACCGCCGTTTCGGCGGGCTCGATGCCGCGCAGTTTTCCCCCGCGTATATCTTCGCGAATACGCGCCGCAATTGCCGATGTCCACGAATCGAACACGTCGCGGAGCGCAGATTGGAAATCCTTATCCGCAAGGGAAAGTTCGATAGTCAGGTTGTTCAGCGGACATCCGGTGACGCCGCGCCCGTCGCGCTCGATCTGGTCTGCGACGCTCTCGAACGCCTTCAGAATGCCCGCTTTTGCCGACTTGCACGTGCGCAGCGGGGCGATCCAGGTTTCCGCTATCGATTGGGCAACGGCTTCGCGAATAACGGCAAGGCCAAGACTCTTCTTCGTCGGGAAGTGGTAGTACAGCGACCCCCCGGGCACGCCGGCCAGTTGCATGATATCGTGCATGCTCGTCGCGTGGTAGCCCGCTTTCTGAAAACGATCCGAAGCCACGCTCAGGATGCCGCGCCGGGTCGCCTCCGGGTCGTATACTCGCTTTGCCCGTTCTTTTCGCGCCAAGGTTTCGCCATTTGACAGATTAGGATGATCGTCCTATTATAGCACAACCACAACCGGACGATCGTCCGATTTCGAGGGGTAACCATGACGACCGCCCTTGCTTTTCCCGCCGTGCTGGAACTTCGCCAATATACCTTGCGGCCCGGAAGGCGCGACGAACTCATCGAGCTCTTCGAGCGGCAGTTTATCGAGACTCAGGAAGTTTTGGGGATAAGCGTAATCGGATTATTCCGCGACGCTCGGCGTACCGACCGTTTCGTGTGGATTCGCGGCTTTCCCGACATGGAGTCCCGCCGGAAGTCGCTCGAGGCGTTCTACGACGGACCCTATTGGGAGCGGTACAGCGAAGCTGCGAACGCCACGATGCTCGACTCGGACAACGTCTTGCTGCTCCGGCCGGCACCCGATTCGCCGCCGCTGATGCGAAGCCGATATCGCGGACCGCTGCTCGCCGTGACGTACGCGTTTGGGAGCAAAGCAGATGCAGCGTCATTCGCCGGGCGCGGTGTACGCGACCTCAACGCGGCCTATGCGCACGACGGAGGGTCCGTGGCGGCACTGTTCTCGGTCGAGGACTCGCCAAACACCTTCCCGCGTCTACCCGTTCGGGAAGGTGAACATGCCGTGGTGGCATTGCTCGACGGCATCGAGCCCGAGCGTCTCTCTCTCGGGCATCCGAAACCGGCAGAGATTACACACTTGGTGCCGACCGCGCGATCCAATATTCAGCTCGCGACCGGCGGCTCTCCAGGAGACTTCGATTTCCTGCGCGGCCGCTGGCACGTCAGGCACCGAAAATTGCGATCGCGCTTGACAGCAAGTAATGAGTGGATCGAAGAGGCTGGTACGTGCCGCGGCTTTACGCTCGCAGATGGTGTCGTCAGCGTTGACGAATTCGACTTTCCAAGCTCGGGAATAAAGGGCTGCAGCTTGCGCAATCTCGATCGCGACGCAGGGCGTTGGACGATTCATTGGACGACGAACCGCTCGGGACGGCTTCTTGCGCCGGTACGCGGCGGATTTGACGGCGATCGCGGCGAGTTTTATGGCTGCGACTTCGAGGGCGACACGCCGGTTTTCGTGCGGTACGTTTGGTCGGAGTGCAAGAGCGAGCAGCCTCGATGGGAGCAGGCTTTTTCCGTCGACGGCGGCGCGCAGTGGGAAACGAACTGGAGCATGGTATTTGGGAGGGGCGAATGCTGACGTCTTTAATTATCGCCGCGCTGACGATCGCGCCCGTGACGATTCCGATATGGAACGGCACCGCTCCCGGTTCGCAGAACTGGACGCAGCGCGAAACGATCGTTCGCAACACGCCGCTGGGTACGGTCGCCATCAACGTCGTGAAGCCGACACTGACGGTGTACCTTCCCGACCCGAAGAAGGCGACCGGCACAGGCGTCATCGTCGCGCCCGGCGGTGCGTGCATAGCGCTCACGCTCACCTTGGAAGGCGAAAGCGTGGCGCGCTGGCTGCAGCAGCGGGGCATCGCTGCTTTCGTGCTGGCGTACCGTACGATGGAAAAGCGCGGATCGGGCATACCGCCGGATCTCAACGAAGACGTCGCGTGCCGATGGGGCATGGCCGACGGCGTTCAAGCCGTGAGCGTGGTTCGGGAACATGCGGCGGCATGGCACGTCTCGCCGCACAAGATCGGCGTTCTCGGCTTTTCCGCCGGCGGAATGGTCGCCAGTGCGGCAGTACTGCAGAAGGATGCGGCGGCACGGCCGGACTTCGCCGGATTCATTTACGGCGGTCCGCTCGTAACGATGCCGCCGATTCCACAAAATCTGCCGCCCATCTTCATGGCCTGGGCACAGGACGATCCGCAGGTTCTGAACCAGGTCAACGCGTTCTATGCCGCTCTTCGCGCTGCGGGAGCCAAACCGGAAGCGCATATCTACAGCGCCGGCGGTCACGGTTTCGGAATGAAGCATCAAGGCACGACGAGCGATCGGTGGAGCGAGGATTTTTACGCGTGGATGCAAGCGCAGGGATTCGCGCCCGGCAAACCCTGACGCGAAGGCTTAATAATCGCGCCAGAGCATCGCCGAGATCGTGCCCTCGTCTTGAAAAGACGCGGATCACGTCGGACCGCGGAGTTTTGATTGAGCTCGTCGCGCGGATAGGGAAAAAGAAGAAGCCCGGCCGTAGGACCGGGCTTTCGTTCTTCCTGGAGCGGGCGCTGGTGAGTTAGTGCACCGTGAACGAACAGACGAAACCGCATGTGTTGCTGACTGCGTATAACGCGCCGTTGGCGATTACGGGTGCTGACGCGCCCGGAATTCCCCCGTTTTGGGCGCCTACGTAGGGACTGGTCCACAACAGTGCGCCGGTCGTTGCATCAAAAGCTTGCACTGTCGGCGAATTGGAGCCGGCCTCCGGTTCGTACACGACGCCGTTCGCAACGGAGGGTGAAGTGGCACCGGCTAGGTTCAACTTGCTCCACGCCAATGCGCCGCCGACGTGATACGCATACAGACTGCCGCTATTGTCGGCGCTCGTCACGTAGACCATTCCCTTGGCAACCGCG
This sequence comes from Vulcanimicrobiaceae bacterium, assembly GCA_035652755.1. GTDB lineage: Bacteria > Vulcanimicrobiota > Vulcanimicrobiia > Vulcanimicrobiales > Vulcanimicrobiaceae > DASRDE01. Next base: position 5,624 of record DASRDE010000010.1, read on the forward strand.
ACTGGGTTCGGATTGTTGCCGCACGACTGCGTACAGTAGGTGTACGAATGGACGACTGCTCCGTTCGATGGATTCAGGGCAAGGACACCGGAATTGCCTGTCGGGTAAGAGTAATGATCGAACACCAAACCGTTGCTATAGGCGAGCGCATTGAGCGGGGTACCCGTGGCGGATTTCCAAAGCGGTCCCCCGCTCGAGTTGAAGGCACACACGGCGCTGTCCGCAAAACAGCTGTAGAAAATGTTCCCGCCGCCGACTGCCGGCGCATGGCCGTTCAGCCTATTGACGCTGCCCAAGCTGTTGTCGTAGATCACGCCGCCCGTCGTGGCATTCAGCGCGACGATATAGTCCGCCGGATCTCCTTCGTACAGATATCCGAAATAGACGACCCCATTTTCAAACGTGATCGGCGTGTCGAGCTCTGATTCCGGCACGCAGCTACTGCCGCAGGATCGACCCCATTGCCACACGGGCGCTCCGGATGACGTGTTGTAGCCGCAAACGCCGCCGAAGTGGTTTCCGCCGTCCGATAGCGTGCATTCCGTCACAACGACGTTGCCATCGATCGCAAGCGTCGAAAGAGGCGTCCCGCCGATGTTTTCGCTCCAAAGGAGTTTGAACGTCTTTGCATTATAAGCGGCCAGCAAATTTCCCGTGCCGCTCGGACCGATGACGAAAAGCCGTCCGGCGCTGAGCGCTAGCGCTTGCACGCCGTTTCCGATCGTCAGACCGGCAAGTTCTTTGAGACCCGAGACGTTGCCGGCCGAAAGCAGCGTTTCGTTCGGATTGAAGTTCGTATGGCCGCCGTCGTGATACGTTTGCGGCCAAGCGACGGCGCCCGGCGCGTCGGTAACGGCTTGCGAGGAAACGGCGGCGGCGGCGCTCCCCGGTGACGGCGGTACCGCCGATCCGCCGCACGCGCTCAGTGCAGCCGAGGCCAAGAGTGAAAGCAGAAAGAAGCGCGGGCGCACCCGCACGGTTACCCGTCTGAGCTCGTGCAATGGCATAACTGCTCCCTGTCGAAGTGAGGGTTGCGAGCCGCCGAAACGGCTCATGTCACAACCATAGGTTTTCAGCGCACGGGGGAGTATGGGGGCAAACCCTACCTTTGGCCGACGCAGCGCGTTTGTAGGACGCGCTCTTGAACTTGCGCTCCTAAGCGCCGCCCGCAATCGCCTTGCGCACAGCCGCGGATCTATCGTGCTTGTCGGCGGCGACGCCGGCATCGGCAAGACACGCCTGCTCTCGACGTTCATCGAAGCCTCGCGTACGGGCCGCCCGAAGTCCATCGTCGCCAGCGAATGTTTTGAACGCGGACGGGAAACGTTCGCTCCGGTTCGCGAGCTCGTGACGGCGCTGCTGTCCTCCGCTGAAGTAGCGCTGGCGCCGGAAGCCCAGGCCGTCTTGCGCCGGTTCATCGGCGGTGCCCAGACGCATGAGGAGGTCGGCAAGCAATCGTTGCTGTTTCACATACTGCTCGAGGTCCTGACACGGTCCTCGCAAAAGCGCGCCGTCATTTTTACTATCGACGATCTTCAGTGGGCCGATCTCTCCACGCTGGATTTTCTGCGATGGCTCGCACCAAAGATCGCATCGCTGCGCGTGTTGATCGTATGTGCGTACAGGGCCGACGCGCTCATGAGCGAGTCACCGTTTTTCGAAGCCGTCGGTGGATTAATGCGCCACCCGGAAGTTCACCCGGTGGATCTGCGGGGTTTGGCCGACGACGAGATCGCAAGCGTCGCAGCCGGCCAGATGAGTCCGACGGCGACGCCGGAGGCGCTCGCCCAGATCGTGCGGCGAAGCGCAGGGAATCCATTTTTTGCAGAGGCACTCGCCAAGCAATTCGAAACGACCGGCGACGTTGCGCGTTTGCCGCTCTCCGTTCGAGCTGCAATCGCTTCGAGGATCGCTTCGCTTCCGGGATACGCGCAGGAGACGATTGCACGCGCGGCCGTTATCGGACACCGCTTCGATCTGCCTTTGCTTACCGAAGCGTGCGACGGGGAGGCTGAGCAAACACCAGCCGGCGTTGCGGCCTGCCTGGATGCCGGCTTGATCGAAACCGATCCGGCGCGTCCGGGCGCCTATCGCTTCTCGCATCCGCTCGTCCAGCAAGCCGCTTACGAATCCATGGCATCGAACCAGACGATTCATGCGCGCGTGCTTGCGGCGCTCGAACGAAGCGAGCACGACGATCGTTACGTCGAAGCCTTAGCGGAACACGCGTACGGCGCCGGCGACGAGGAGCGTATTCGCCGCTATAGCGAGCGCGCGGGGCGCGCGCTGCTGGCGATGGGAGCCGTCAGCGATGCGTGCACCTATTTCGAGCGCGCCGTCGACGGCGCGTCCGATCTTCGCGAACGAGCGAGGCTAATGGAACAGTTGGGCTCGGCGTATCAAAGCGCCGGCAATATGACCCGGTCGATCGCGACGTGGCGCGCCTTGGCTCCGCTGCTGGTGGAGAATGGTCAATGGGACGATGCGGCTCGCGTGGAAGGGTATCTTGTCGGCGACGTCGTCAATCGCACCGGAACGTTGGACGTAGAGCACGCGGACCGGTTTCTGAGCGAGCACGGCGCGAAACTCTCCGAAGCGGCGCGACACCGGCTGCTCGCGTTTTTAGCCGCTACGACCAGCGCGGTCGAGCGCTTCGAGGACGCAGAGCGATACGCCGGCGCGATTGCTCATCCCGCCGAATTGCCGCCGATCGTCAGGCAAAATTATCTGCGGGCCCAGATGACGATCGCTGCCATCCGAGGCGAACCTCGACGGTGGCTAGCGGCGGCGCGCGAAGCATTGAACGTCGCGCCGATGATCGAGGTGCCGTTCGTCGCCGCGACGGCATACGGCGGCATTGCTGCAACGGCGATGTACGTCGAAGCCCGCGCGGAATTCGATGAAGCTTTGCTGTGTGCGCAGCGGCTAGCCGAAAAACATCGGTTATCCGGCTTCGGCGTCTACCTGCGGAGCGTGCGTGCTGCGCGCGCGATCCTGCTCGGGGACGTCCCAAGCGCGTATTCGCACGCCACCGCCGTTTTTCAAGACGAAGAAGTAGCCGTTGCACGACAGGTGCTCGCATCGTGCGGCGTGACGATTGCTCTGCGAGCCGACGATCCGGCATTTGCCGCGCAGGTTATGAGCCCGGTATTGGGAGAACCGCATGGGGAGTTTCACGGAAGCGACGGGGCGAAGGTGCTCGCGCAACGAGCGGCGTTTTATCTCCACCGCGGGGATCGGCAAGCCGGCCTGTCGGACCTTCACCATTCGGTAAAACTCATCAGCTGGAGCGATCCCTCCGCGATCATGGTCTTTCCCCTCGCGGTGCGGGAACTGCCGATGGACGTAGCCCTTTCTTTGATCGAACACGCCGCGGCGCCCGACGACGACAACGTACCCGCGCGAGCGAACCGAGCATTGTGTTCTGCTATCGTCGCAGCTCGGGCTTGCCGCGAAGAGGAGGCGGCCGCACGCGCGCGGGAAGCAGCCGACCTTTGCGGACGGCTCGGGTGGCAGCTCTTTGAAGAGCAAGCGCGAGAACTCGCGCAAGCCGGCATTGGGCACGGTACTCGCGAACCCGACGGGCTGCTTTCGCCGCGGGAGCGAGACGTTGCGGAAGCGGTCGCGTCGCGGATGAGCAATGCCGCGATTGCCGACAAACTTGGTATCAGTAAGAAAACCGTCGAAAAACACGTCGCTTCGATTTTTGAAAAGCTGTCCGTCCACTCTCGCACGGAAATCGCAACGGCCATCCGAAAATATCGGTAAGGCCTAATAATCCCGCCAGAGCATCGCCGAGATCGTGCCCTCGTCTTGAAAGACGCGGACCACGTCGGCGATCGAGTCGATGGGCACGTCGTTGACCACGAGCTCGTAAACCAAATGTTTGCCGCTCTTGGTCGTGATGTAGCCGCCGAGAGCTTGGCTTTTGAGCACGGGTTTTCCTGAGGGAGTCCCTGCGACGTAGGTGCCGGTCTTGGCTCGTACGTGACCCGCAGCTCCCGAAAGTGTCGGGTCCTTTTCGAAATCTTTGACGAAGGCCAGCGAGCCGTCCACCGCGAGGATGGGCAGGTCGTCGTACAACGTGCGGAAGGCGGGCCTGCGCTCCAATTCTTGGAGCATGCGCGTGACGGCGGCGCTCGTTGCAGCGGTGTTTCCTCCTCCGCTGCCGTCGAAGAACGAATATTGGTATGGCGGAATTCCGAAGTTCGCAGCCAGGTTCTTTCGCTCGGCTTGCAGGGCAGCGGGCATCGCATGCGCGCCGCGTGTCAAGCCGAACAGCAGCAGGCTCGTATCGGCGCCGATATTATAGCTGATCTTCAGCACGAGCTTGGCGTCTTGCGCGTACGTCATGCCTTGCAGCACCGCGACTTGGTTCGAAGAATCGTATGCGGTTTTCGATGGAAGCAGGCTCACGGGATTGGGTTCTACGGTCTTTGCGGTCACCGACACGCCGGCGCGGCGCAGCGACTCGATGAAGACCGTTCGCGCGTAATTCGAGGGCTGCGTGATGCGGACGGTTTGGACCAGCGTATTCGTGCCGGTCAGGGGCGGCGTGAAGCCGGCCGGGAGCGAGCCTTCTATCGTAGCGCTGCATCCCGGCGTTCCGATGCACTTGGGGAACTCGGGATCGATCTTCAGCGTATTTGGCGAGTTCGCGGGACCGGTACGCAGGCGATCGCGGATTGCGAGCGCCGCGGAAACCGGGCGATGCGTTAGGCGGCCCGCGGTGATGGCGAGATCGACCGCATCGTCGTTGACGAATATCGGGCGTAGTTCGAACTGACCGCGAAAATCGAACGGCTGAAAGAGGCGATCGTCTACGATGACTTCGCCCTCGATGCGCGTGATGCCGGCGGATCGAACCGCGCGCGCGAGCCGCGCGTAGCCTGCCAGCGGATCCGGTTTGGTGAGGATCGCGTTCCCCAACGAGTCCGCTTCATTGTGGTCCCAATCGCTAACGGCAATGGATCCGTCGGGATTGGTGCGGCCGCCCATCGTCAGATCGCCGGAGGCGAGCAGGACGAGATTGCCGGACAGCACTCCGCGCACAACACGGCCCACCCGATACACCGGGGTGTCGTAGCGATGCTCGGGCCCAACTGCGTCCAGGAGTTCGCCGACCGTGAAGACTTTCCGGACCGAACCGATGAAGAATTTTCGCTCCGGGTGAAGGTCGACTAGAACCTTCGATCCATCGAGCACGCGCAGCCCCCACGTCGCATTCTTGTACACGGGCGTGGCGAAAACGGCGCGAACGTCCGCGGGTACTGCGAGCGATGCTTGGCGTGCGGCGCCCGCGCCGGATGCACCGGCGGTCAGTGCGGCGAGCGTGACGGCGCCGCTCGCGAAAAACGGAAAACCGCGCTTTTTCATAGCTGCGTGCCATTCTGCATTAATCGCGATAGGTCTTTGCGGTTTCGCGCCTAACGGCGCATCATGTTTCCGGCGGCTTTGGTGCTGTTTGGCGCGCTCGCGAACCCTTGGCACGCAATCGATGCGGCCAACGCGCTCGTGGTCGATACCACCAAGGGGCGCGTCGTCGTCGCGCTCGAGCCTGCTCTGGCACCGAATGCGGTCGAACGCATAAAGCGTTTGGCCCGGATGCACGTGTACGACGGTCTGCTCATGTGGCGCGTTGTCGACCGGCCGGGCTTTAACTTCGTGCAGACCGGCGATCCGCACAATCACGACGGCGACCGCTCGGCCTTGCCGGATTTGCGCGCGGAATTCTCCGCGAACATAGCGGCCTCTCGAATTCGGTTCGTGCGTAAAGGCCTTGCGCCCGAAGGCTTTCTCGGCGTACTTCCGGTTGCGGCTTCGTTCGCCGCGGGAACACCGCGCGTGTGGGGCGCCTATTGCGACGGTGTGATGGGTATGGGCCGCGAGCGGGACGTCGATTCGGCCAACGCGGAGATTTTTTTCATGCGCGGCACGACGCGCAACTTCGATCACGACTATACGGTCGTCGGCCGCATCGTCGCCGGCCTGGACGCGATCCGTGCGGCGGCGGTGGGCGTACCGCCAGCGCACCCCGATCGCATGCTGCGCGTGCGCGTCCTGGGCGATCTGCCTGCGTCGGCGCGCCCGTCCATTGAAGTGCTCGACCCGCAATCGCATGAATTCGATCGCCTCGTCGATGCGGCACGGCGGGCCCACGGCGCCGACTTCTCCGTGTGCGATGTCCCGGTGCCAAGCCGGCGGCACAACTAATATATTAGTTGACACAATCGGAGGCCGCGGGTAGTATCTCTTAAGGAATTAGGAGATACGCGATGCTGCCGACCCTGACCGTACCCGTCGTTCAAAGCGCGCCGCCTCTGGCGCCGGCAGCGGCATCGTCCACCTGGAGCCAAATCGCGGGCGCCTCGCTGGATCGCGACGTCGCGCATGGACGAAGCGCGAGCGATTCGACGACCGTGCACGTTGCGACGGACGGGAAGTACCTGTACGTCCGCTTCGACGCGGTGCAGCACGAGCCGATCGTCGCTTCCGCACACGGCAACGACTTGGTCGCAGGCGGCAGCAATATCAACGGCGGGATCGCGTGGCCGGACGACGCGGTCTGGGTTGATTTATGGCCGACCGGGCCCGCCGGGTTTCAGTATCAATTCGAATCGAACCCCATCGGCGCGCACAACGAAGCGTCCACTGAGAATACTGCGTTCGCGCCGCATTGGGAGTCGTACGGGAGCATTGCGGGCGGCGGATACACGGTGACGATGGCGATTCCGCTCGGCGTCATACACGGCGCGCACGCGGGAACGTGGCGCATGCAGTTCGTGCGTTACGTGCGCGCCAGCGGCGAACTCGACGTGTGGTCCTCCGACGGCGCGCAAACGAACCCCGACGATCCCGCTCGGGCAGCTTCGGTCACCGTGCCGCTGGTAGCCAGGCCGCCGCTTCCCAAACCGCGCGCGGCATTGTACGCGCTCGGCATGGCTGCGGCGCCTTCCATTGGCGGATCGACGTCCCGTACGGGATTGGATTTTTCCATACCGGTAACGCAGACGTCGGCGTTTTTCGGAACGCTGCATCCGGACTATTCCAACGTCGAGCTCGATCAGCAGTCGATATCGCCGACGGTTTACCAGCGCATCTTCAGCGAGGTACGCCCCTTCTTTACGCAAGCGGCCGGATATTACAACAACTTCAATTGCGATGTTTGCAATGGTTTTAGAACCATTCTGTACACCCCGTCGATACCGACTCCGCGCGAAGGGTACGCGTTCGAGGGCAGACAGGGCGACTTCGGTTTTGCCGCTTTCGACGCCATTCGTACCGGACGCAGCGATGCCGCAACGGCGCTGGACTACACGTCGAACGACAACCGTTGGAACGGAGCGTTCGAGCACGTCAGCGCAAATCTCCCCGGCCTGGTCGACGATGCGAATGAGGCCGGCCTGAGCTGGTACAACGGCAAGTACCTATCGTTCTATACGAACTTCGCGTGGGAATCCGGCACCAATGTGAGCGATCGTGCGCAGGGGACGTGGTTGGACGGCGGAGGCGGTTGGGCCAACCAGCATTTTGCGCTCTTCGGCTCCATGCGCAGGATGGGCGCGCTGTTCAGTCCGGTCGACGGCTTCGACTCGCATCCGGGCATCGCGGGCTACGCGCTCTATTCAGCACGGATCTGGACCTTCAATCCGCCCGATTTCCTGTCGTCCATCGGCATCGACGGCGTGATCGATCGCTACAAGAGCACGACGTTCAACGGCATTCCCGGCGGCATCGGTCAGAGCGACAACTTCGCGCTCATCGATTTCCTGACCAAAAGCACGATCGACGTGCAGCTCTCGACCGGATCGAATTATTGGCTGTTCAGCTCCCGTCTGCCGGGATCCGGAATTGCGCCCGGCTCTGCATTCGACGGCATCCTCACGCCGATTTCGCAGAGCGCCGGGTTTTCGATCACCTATCACAGCGGCATGCAGAACAACATCAACAATTTTCCGGCTCACGGCTCTTCGGCGACACCGACGTCGCTCAGCTTCAACACCGGGCGCTACGGGAACGGCCGGCTGGATACGTGGTTCCGGAGCTCGACCCTGCGCGTCGGCAGCCGCGGCTACGTGACGTTGACCGTCGACAACACTGCGCAATACTTCCCGTCCGCGGCTCCGAACGTGCAGTGGTTCGACGGTGCGTCGTACGCCTACCAGCTCGCACCGAACTCGTCCGTTGCCGTCGGCCTGCGCCGGGTGGTCGGCTATCCGCCCCAGCCCAACGGAGGCGGCAATTGCCTGGGCGTGTGCTCCAACATTTCGGTCGCGTACCATCTGCGCCTGGCGCACGAAGAGATCTACGCGGCATACGGCGATCCGAACACGCTCGTCACCGTTCCGCAAGCGATCTTGAAAATAATCTTCTACGCCGGAGGCGAGAAGGGCACGTAACCGCGTTCAAAGTAAGGGAAGCCAACGCCGGCTCAGGCCGGCGTTGCGTCTGCCTATGATGAGGGAGCGGAAGTGTGAGCACGCGGCCAACGTGGGCTGAGATCAGGACGGGCTTCGAGCGGCCGTTTTGGGTCGCGAACATCAGCGAGATCTTCGAACGGCTCTCGTACTACGCCGTATTTTCGACGCTCGCGGTCTATCTCAACCAGACGCTGGGGCTCTCCAGCACGACGGCCGCAAGCCTCAGCGGCATTTTCGGCGGTGCCGTCTGGGTCATGGCCATCTTCGGCGGCGCGCTGGCCGACCGCATCGGCTTCCGGCGCGCGCTTTCGACGGCGTACTTCATTCTGACGATCGCGTACTTTTTGATTGGCTCGATCGGCGCGCCGTGGCTTGCTCCCGCGCGGGCGGTCATGCCGTTGCCGCTGCTTGCGGGAATCATCTTGTTCTTGCCCGCGCTGGGCGTCTCGCTCGTTAAACCGGCGGTCGTCGGCACGACGGCGCGCGCATCGAACGAGAACGTCCGCTCCATCGGCTACTCCATCTACTACACGATGGTCAACGTGGGCAGCACGCTGGGCCCGTTCTTGGCAGGATGGCTGCATTCGCGGCTTCCGACGCAGGCCGTGTTCATGATCGCGGCGCTGAGCGTCTTTGCGATGGTCATCGTCGTGCTCGTGTTCTTCAAAGAACCGCGCGAAAGGGCCGAACCGAAGAAGGCTGCGCAGTCTGCGCGCGATTTCCTGACAGTCGCGAGCAACGGCCGCTTCATGCTCTTCCTTGCGATTTTCTCGGGCTACTGGATCGTATACTGGCAGCAGTATCTCATCCTGCCGCTGTACATCGTCCACTACGTGGACAAAAACGCGAACACCCCGCTGGTCTTAATGACCGATCCGTTGATGGTGATCCTTTTCACGGTCGCGATTAACACGGTGACGCGCCGTCTGCTGCCGTTCCAGGCCTTGGTTTTGGGCGCACTCATTACGTCGCTGGCGTGGCTGCTCATACCGGTGCATCCGAGCATTCTCATGGCGGTGCTCAGCCTGGTCGTGCTCGCGCTCGGGGAGATCGTGCAATCCCCCAGGTATTACGAATACGTCTCGCGCTTGGCTCCGGCCGGGCAGCAAGGGACGTATATGGGATTCGCGTTTCTGCCGATCGGCATCGGTTCCATAGTCGGCGGATGGCTCGGCGGATCGCTGCTCTCTCACTACGGCAACAGCGCGCAGCCGTCGACCGTCTGGCTCATCCTCACCGCCATCGGACTGTTCACGACGCTCCTGCTCTGGCTCTACGACCGGTTCGCTCGGACGGCGTGAAATCGAGCTGCGTCATCTTCGATCTGGACGGCACGCTGGTCGAGAGCGAACAGGTGTGGCGCGACGTCCGCCGCGATCTCGTGACCGGCTTTGGATTGCGCTGGAGCGACGGCGCGCAAGAAGCGATGATGGGCATGCGCACGAGTGAGTGGTCGCGGTACATGCACGAAACGCTCGGAGTTCCGCTGGACGAAACGGCAATCGCCGATCGCGTAATCGGCGAGGTTGCAGAGCGTCTGTCGGCGGACGCTCCGATCATTCCGGGCGCCGCGGATGCACTCAACGCGCTGGCCGCCGCGTACCCGCTGGCGTTGGCGACGTCGGCGGCGCGAGCGGTCGCCGGCGCCGTGCTCGACGCCGCCGGTTGGGCGCCGTACTTCGAAATCGTCGTCTCGGCGGACGAAGTCGAGCGCGGCAAACCCGCGCCCGAGGTCTATCTGCACACGCTGGAACTGATGGGAGCGGACCCTCGGCGGTGCGCCGCGATCGAGGATTCGGCAAACGGAATCCGCTCGGCTAGCGCCGCGGGTTTGGCGGTCGTCGCCATTCCGAATCGAGCTTTTCCTCCGAGCCAAAGCGCGCTCTCGCTCGCAGACCGGGTTTTGGACGGCATCGGCGAACTGACCGCGCAGACGATTGCCGGCGTTTTGAGCGCGTCCGATCGTCCCCGAAAGGCAGGTTTGCAACGTGGCAGCTGAGCGCGGAATCCCCTGGGAGCACGACCTGAATGCAGCGTTGGAGCGCGCCCGCTCCGAGCACCGGTTCGTATTAGTCGACGTTTTCAACAATCATTGAGGGGGTTGTCAAGCACTGGATACCGTGACGTATCCATTCACAGCAGTTCAGGAAACCATCGCCGCGCACGCAATACCGGTACAATTCGACAACTCGAATCCGGCCAATAACGCGGTGCTGCACGAGCTCCATCACATCTGGACCCCGGACGTGCGCGTTTTCACGCACAACCGCGACGAGCTGTACCGCTGGGACGGATTCTTGCCGCCCGCGGAATTCGTACCGCGGATGCTCTGCGGATTTGCAATGGCGCACCTGCGTTCCAAGCGCTACGATCGCGCGGAGGCTCTCTACGAGCAGGTGTTGCGCGAATACTCGACCAGCTACGCCGCGCCTGAGGCGCAGTATTATTTAGGCGTCTCCCGCTATCGCCGCGATCCCGAGAGCGACGAGTTGCTCACGCAGTGGGCGCAACTCGCCTCACGCTATCCGCAGAGCGAATACCGCGTCAAGCAGTCGTTCAAGGAGTTGCCCAAACCGGCCGTCCCGCCGGCTAAATCATGATCTCGTCGACGTAACACCAACGCCACTCTTCGCCCGGCTCGAAGGAACGTATCACCGGATGCGACGTCGCGTGGTAGTGCTTCGTCGCGTGGCGGTTCGGCGAGCTATCGCAGCAGCCGACGTGACCGCAGACCAGACATTCGCGCAAGTGTACCCAGGTGCTACCGGTCTTCAGACACTCTTGGCAGCCTTGAGCGGAGGGCTTGACGTCGCGGATCTCCGCGGCGTGCGGGCACGTTTGAGAGTTCATAGTGCCCTTTACGACTACCGCCGCACGCGGGAAGGCTGCAGATTCCCCGCCTTACGGACGCTTTTTCCGCTGCGGTTCGCCCGTGACTTCGATTCCCGCCTTTTCGTGAACGACGCGAATGACCAAGACCAAGATGGTGAAGGCGAGCAGCACCGCGCCCTTTACGTACACCGAAAGCGATGGGATGAGCACGATCCCCGCTGAAACGTACGGCAGGACCGTGACCAAGTAGCCGGTCCACTCTTTCCACCAACTCCAAGTTCCCGGGGAAACCTGCGCTTGCTGGAGATCGCGTTTGACTGCGGTTGCTTGCATCGTGTCCGAATCGTACCCGGCTTAATGAATCTTAATCCAGGCGCTCGGCTAAGCAGAACGGGGCCCCGCTTGGAGCCCCGTTTTGCTTGTACTAGGTAAGAACCGATCTACGTGGCGTCGCGCAGCGTTCGTTTCGCCTTGTCGACTCCCGCTTTGGCGTCTTCGGAAATCTCACGCGTTACGGACGAAGCCTTTTCGCCCGGCGTCATGACGTCGCCGAAGGCCGCGCGAGTGTCGCGTTCGCCCGCTGCGTTTCCGCGGTGGATCCCTTCTTTCACCGCATCCTTGACGTCGTCGATCGTTTTCTTGATTTCATTTCCCATAGCAGCCGAACGTTACCCATCCCGCAGCGCATCTAACCTGGCAGGCGTTCGTCAGAAGGCTCCCGGTGTTACCGCGACGCCGTACGACGTATTGGTGCGCTGTATTTGGCCGGCGAGCGTCCCGCTGGGATAATCGAAAATGTCGAACGTACTCGACGCGGAGTCCGCAACGTATAGGCGCGCGTAATCTTTTCCGAACGCCGCAAGATACGGATCGACCATGCCCGGCGTGGAGATCGTTTTGAACGGCGTCGTCGCGCCCGGTTTATAGACGTTGATCGACGGGCCTATCTGATCGCACACGAGCAGGTTGCCCTTATTGTCGAACAGTACGCAACCGACGAATCCTACCCGGATTCCGGTATCGACGTACGTTTTCGATCCGGGCGCGAACTTGACGACTTCCGAGAAGTTCGTGTTGTATCCGACGTAAAGATTGTTGTTCGCGTCGAGCGCCATGCCTTCGGCGCCGCCAGGCAGTTTGATTTTGGTCGTCGGCGACGTGCTGCCCAGCGCGTACTCGAAGATCGCGCTGCCTTGGCCCGGCGGGTAATAATTCACCGCGTAGAGCGTTCCGTCCGCGCCCATCGTCAGCGTGAGCGGATTGGTCAACTGCGATCGATAGGTTACGCTCGGCGTGACGCTGCCCGGCGCGTATTTGGTGATGGTCGCATTTCCTACGTTGGAAACGTACAGGTTGCCCGCCGCGTCCATCGTCATGCCGTTGGCGCTCGAGATCCCTTTGGTGATCTTGCCGAGCAGCGCATGCGCCGGTCCTTTTTGGTAGATGTCGACTTCGTTCAAGATGCCGCCGTGGCCGACGCGTCCGGCAGAGACGAAGATCTCGCCGGTGTATGGCGGCGCTATGCCGCCGCTTGCGAACCTCGCCGATTCCGCTGGCGCGGCCGCCGTCCCGGAAAGGACCGGCGCCGCTCCCGAGCATGCCGTCATTGCGAGTAAGCACGCAGACGGCGCAAAGGCCGCACGGCGTGAAATATTCATGGAA
>DASRDE010000011.1:0-8304 GCA_035652755.1 Vulcanimicrobiaceae bacterium
CCGCAGAACTCGGTGCAGACGATCTCGTACTTGCCCAGCCGCGTCGGCGTGAAGACGAGCGTGTTGACCAGGCCCGGCACCATATCGGCCTTTAGACGCATGCTCGGTACCCAGAACGAGTGGATGACGTCGTACGAGCTGACGTGCATGGTAATCTTCTGATTCAGCGGCAGGTGCAAGTCGCCGACCTCGCCGTTGATGCCGGGATAGCGGAACGTGTAAAACCACTGATGGCCGATGCCTTCGACCACGAGCGCATTTGCCGGCATATTGAACGGCACGATACCGTAGAAGATCCGCACGCTCACGACCGCCAAGCCCACGATGAAGATAAAGGGGACGAGCGTCCACCAGAACTCCAGGGTGTGGCTGTCGTGAATCTGCACGCCGATGGCGTCCGCCGCATCCGTCGCGCGCCGCCGGTATTTGAACGAGAAATACAGGATATAGCCGACGACGAACACGTACAGCGCCGAGCCCGAGGCCGCCAGGAAGCGGTACAGCGTGTCGATCTGGATCGCTTTGTCCACCGACTCGGGCATGATGCTCGTAATCGGTGCCGCGATCCAGAAGGCGATGACCGCGAGCGCGAGCACGGCCAAGACGGCCGTCACGACCCAAAAACCGCGATCGAGCCGCACCGCCGGATCTCTGTTTTCTACTGCCACTCTAGCTCCAAAAAGCGCATGCCTCTACGCGCGGCGCCCCGCTGGGCCGCCGTCGGTGAGGCCTCTCCTATTTGACTATAGGGAAAAGCGTCCTACGGCGGCCACGACGTTTGTGGCGCAAGCGAGGAAACGAACTGCCGCACCAGCCAGCCCGTGTCGGTGATGGCCGTCCCTACGACGACCGCATCCGCGCCCGCCGCTCGAGCCGCACGCGCCGCATCGGGCGAGTGAATCCCGCCTTCGCAAATGACGAAGCTCTCCAATCCGCGCAGCTCGCGTACCAAGTCGAGAGCGGGCAGGGCCGCGCCCGCGGTTTCCTTTGTATAACCGCAGAGCGTGGTCGCGACGATCTCGGCGCCGGCCGCCGCGGCCGCCACTCCGTCGGCGGCCCGTGCGCAATCAGCCATCGCCAGTGCGCCGCCGTCTTGGATGGCGGCGACCAGAGCGGGCAGGCTCAGACCCTCCGGACGCGGCCGCGCGGTCGCGTCCAAGGCGACGATCTCCGCGCCGCACTCGAGAATTTCGCGAACCTCGCGCAGCGTCGGAGTGATGTACGGTTCGAAGCCGTCGTATTCGCGTTTGACGATGCCTACGATCGGGACGGTCACCCGCGCGCGCACGGCGCGCAGGTTGGCCGCCCCTTGGATGCGGACGCCGGCAGCTCCATTCTGCTGAGCGCACAGCGCCATCGCCGCGAGCACGTGCGGATCGTCCAGCGCCGATCCGGCTCGCGCCTGCACAGAAACGATCAAGCCGCCGCGCAGCCGATCGAGCACGCTCATGAAACGGGCTCCGCAGGGTTGCCGCACAACCGGTAGGCGAGCAGCAGCGCGCCGGTCGGAGCGTCGAATTTGGGCGCGGCGATCCGCGCCGCGGGGAGCGTGCTTCGCACGCGCTGCATCACCTGCTCGCGCAAGGCCGCGCTCTGCAGCAAACCGCCCACGAACGCAATCTTACAATCCGCGCCCAACCGCGCACGCGCTATCGCTTCCGACGCCAGCGACACCAGTTCTTTTGCCGCCGTTTGCACCAGGCGCGCCGCTGACGCATTCCCGCGCTGCGCGCACCTCATGACGTCGATGGAGAACGCGGCAAAATCCGCACGCGTGATCTCACCGGCATAGAACGCTCGCGCCAAATGCCGCAGCGACGGCTGCGAAAATCGTTCGAGCGCCAGCGCGCCGAATTCACTGGGCTCTCCGGCATCGGCATCGCGCATCGCTTCACACACGGCCTCGCGTGCCATCCAGAATGCGCCGCCTTCGTCCCCGAAGAGGTAGCCCCAGCCTCCCACCATCGCGCGCGCGGCGCGATCTTTTGCAAACGCGACGGATCCGGTTCCGGCGATCACGATCACGCCGGCGTCGCCGGCAAGCGCGCCGGCGTGAGCGATCTCCGAGTCGTGCACGATGCTGAGCGCTGTTGCCGGAAGCGCCGGCGTTTGCCCGTAAATGCGCCCTTCGTAGCCGCTCACTCCGGCGACGATCTGCCGAAAGCGCACGTCCGGCGGCAGTCCGGCTGCGCGCGAAGCACGATCGAGCGCGGATTCCAGCGCATCGCGCAAGCGCGTGGATTCCGGCCCTTGTCCGATTTCGTCGCACGGACCGGCCGCCCCGCGTCCGAGAATTCTTCCGTCGCCGTCGCCGATGACGGCGGTCGTCGACGATTGACCTCCGTCGATGCCCGCGAAATACTCGCTCACCGGCCCAGCAACTCGCGCGCGAAGGCGTCCGCGGCGCGCTCGCGCTGCGCACGATCGGCGATGCGCGGAATTTCTCCGCACGCTTCGCGATGATGATAGAGCTCGTGCGCGATAGCCGCCGCAACCAAACGCGCAGTCTCTTGCGGCGCAGTTTCATCGAGCATGCGCGCATTGATCCGGATGACCGGTCCTTGCGGATCGTACTCGGAACGCAGCTCCGCGTGCCCGCCCCAGCTGCCCAGATCCGCCAGCTCCACGCGAATGCCGAGGCGGCGCGCCAGCTCGAAAGGGTTCACAAAAGCACGCCGTCGCGTTCGAGCGTTGCTCGCAGCAACGCTCCGTCCAGATCGCGAACCCGCTTTCCCTCGGCGGCCGCGAGCGCCGCCGCGGTGCCGGCCGCCTGACCGAGCGTCATGACCGTCGGCGTCAAGCGCGTCGAGGCGAGCGCTTCGTGGGTGGTCGAAATGCAGCGCCCCGCTACGAGCAGCCGATCGACGCGTTCGGGGACCAAACACCGGTATGGTATCTGATACGCGGCACCGTGCTGCAGGCGATGCGTCGTGGTTCCGCTCCCGTCCGGATTGTGGATGTCGATCGGGTAAGCGCTTTGCGCAACGGCATCCGGAAACGAACGGCCCTGCAGCACGTCGTCTCGCGTGAGCGTGTACTCGCCGGCAATTCGCCGTGACTCGCGTATGCCGATCTGCGCGCCGGTCGCCGCCAAGCGGCAGCGTTCGAATCCGGGAACGCGCGCCCGGAAGAACTCGAGCAGCTGCATGACTTGCAGCCGCGCCTCGACTTCCGCGCGCGTGACGTCGTCCGGATCGAGCGGATCGATCCCCGTGACGCGGGTCATATTCACCGTCACTTCGTCCTCGTACGGCGTTGCGAAAAATGAGACGACCTCGCGGGGAACGGAGACCTCACCCTTCGTGCACGCCTCGTTCCAGAGGTCGTACAGGCCCGCGACGGCTGTTAACGAGCGCGCCGCACGTTCGTGCGCTTTGAGCGACGTCCGCATCTGATCGGGGTGCATGCGCACGTAGGAAGCGGTCTTTTCAAGATCGACGTGGCTCAGCCGAAACATGAGGCTGGCGGGCTGCACGCGGCCGCGTTCGTCGCCGACCTGCGTCGCAGCTCCCGCAGAAGCGGCCACCAGCGCATCGGCGGTCGCATCGATCGTGACCGAAGCGCGATACTCGCGCTCGCCGCCGATCGTCGCAAACACCGCGCCTTCGACCTCGTCCCCCGCCGCAATCGTTCTTAGAAAGTACGCGTGCAGGAGCAACTGCACGCCCGACTCGCGCATCATCTCGAAGAGCAGCGCTTTGTGGATCTCCGGATCGAACGGCGTGATCGTGTCGACGTAATCGGACGAGTCGGCTACGTGACCCGGTGAAGCGCCCTTGCGCTCGAGCCGCTCGACGATTTCCTGCGCGATGCCGCCGACGATGCGCTTGCTTCCGGAATGGAACGTCATCCACGGGCCAACCATCGCAGCGGTCGCCGTTCCGCCCAGGAAGCCATACCGTTCGACGAGCATCGTGCGCGCGCCGTGGCGCGCTGCCGCAACGGCCGCCGCGCATCCGGCATTTCCGCCGCCCACGACGAGCACGTCGAAACGGCGCTCCAATTGCAGCACGTGCTGGCCTTTCGCGGCCGCGCGCAGGCATTGCCTGCCTCGGCAAAAATGAAGCGGGCGACATGTATACGCAGTCCGCCAAATACTACGACGCCTTGTACCGCGCGATGGGCAAAGACTACGAGAAGGAAGCCGCGCAGGTACGGGATATCGTCCAGCAGCGCTGCCGTTCGGGCGGCAACGCACTGCTCGACGCCGGCTGCGGTACGGGGCGGCACATCGAATACCTCCGAGCCGATTTCTCGTGCGAGGGACTGGACGTCGAACGATCGATGCTCGACATCGCTCGCGACCGCAATCCCGACGTGCCGTTCCATCTGGGCGACATGATGGGGTTCAATTTGGGAAAGCGCTTCGATGCGATCGTCTCTCTCTTCGGCGCGATCGGCAATATGCCCAACGTTGGGCGCCTCGATCAGACGCTGCAGACGTTCGCGCGCCATCTCCGTCCGGGCGGTGTCGTCATCGTCGAGCCGTGGCTCCGTCCCGCGCAGTGGAAGGACGGCTTCGTTCACGCGCTCTTCGTCGACGAGCCCGACCTCAAGGTGGCGCGCATGAGCGTGAGCCGGCGCGACGGCAACGTGTCGATCCTCAACTTCCACTATATGGTGGCATCGCGCGACGGCATCCGTACGTTCACCGAACCGCACCGCCTGACGCTCTTCACGGACGACGAGTACCGCAATGCATTCCGAAAGGCGGGGCTGTACGGCGAGCTCATCGAGCCCGGCCTGAACGGCCGCGGGCTGTACGTCGGCTATACCAGCGCGTAGCATCCCGGACAACGTTTTGGCATATAGGGACCAGGGAGTCGCCCGGCAAGGGTTAATTCACGTCCCTTAATATGATCATGCAACGCATCAAGCCGCTGGCGACCATCCTCGCCGAAGGCTCCAACCAAGAGCATGGCCTGCGGCGCTCCTTAGGTCCGTGGGCTTTAACGGCCATGGGCATCGGCGCAATTATCGGCACCGGCATCTTCGTGTTGACCGGCGTCGCGTCGGCGACGAAGGCGGGCCCGTCGATTACGATCTCGTTCGTCGTCGCCGGCATCGTCAGCGCGCTGGCCGCGCTGTGCTACGCCGAGGTCTCGAGCAAGATCCCGATCTCCGGCAGCGCGTATACGTACACGTATGCGACGATGGGCGAATTTTTGGCATGGATCATCGGCTGGGATCTCGTCCTGGAATACGCGTTGGGCGCGGCGACGGTGAGTATCGGCTGGTCGGGCTACTTCGTGAATATCTTGAGCCAGTGGGGCATTCATATCCCCGCGGTTTGGGCGAACGGGCCGCATTGGGGGCTTTCGGGGCAAGCCGGCGTTTCCGGATACGCAAACCTGCCGGCGGCTTTTATCATCTTGGTCATTACTGCGCTGCTCGCGCGCGGCACGCGCGAATCGGGAACGGTGAATGCGATCATCGTCTCGATCAAGTTGCTCATCGTGCTGTTCTTTATCGTGGTCGGCGTCGGGCACATCGACGGCGCCAACTATCATCTCCCGGCCGGCCCGTTGACCGGATTGGGGGGCTACTTCCCGTTCGGCATCAACGGTATGCTCGGCGGTGCGGCCTTCATCTTCTTTGCCTACATCGGCTTCGACGCGGTCTCCACGACGGCCGAAGAGGCGAAGAACCCGGGAAAGGATTTGCCGTTCGGCATCATCATGAGCCTGCTCGTCTGCACGATTCTGTACATCATCGTCGTCGCGATCCTCAACGGCATGGTGCCGTTCTACAAGTTGAACGTCGCCTTCCCGGTCGCGTTCGCGATGAACTACGTGGGGCTGGCGTGGGCCGGCGTGATTATCTCCTTGGGAGCGATAGCCGGCCTGACGACGGTGCTGCTCGTCATGATGTTCGGGCAAAGCCGCATCTTCTTCGCGATGTCGCGCGACGGACTGATCCCGCCTTCATTCACGCGCATTCACCCCACGTGGCGCACGCCGATCTTCGCGACGATCTTCTTCGGCTTGTGCATCGCGGCCATCGCGGCGTTCACCCCGATCAACATCGTCGGCTCGCTGACGAACATGGGCACCCTGGCGGCGTTCATCCTCGTGTCGATCGCGGTTCCGATCCTTCGCACGCGCCATCCCGAGCTCAAAGGCGCGTTCGAACTTCCGGGAGGACCGTACCTGATTCCAATCCTGTCCGCGGCTACCGCGTTCGGCCTCATTTATTACCTGCGCGTCGGCAACCCGGTCATTTTCGGCTTCTTCCCGATCGTGTGGTTCTGGTTCATCGTGTGGCTCATAATCGGGCTGGTCTTCTACTTCGCCTACGGCCGGCGCAAGAGCACCGTCGCACTGCAGGAAGCCGAAGGCTTAGCACCCACGCAGCCCCGCGTCAACTAATGACTTAGACGTGACCGATGCGGCGATTGATCTCGGCGACCAGTACGTCGGGATCGTCGCCGCGATCGAGCTGGACGACGACCTGCCGGTAGCGCTCGTGCTGCGTCTCGAGCACGACGCAGTTGCGCCCGTCTTCGTAATCGAGAAACGCAAGCCCGCCTTGCATGAAGAACGTGCCGGCCATCTTCAGGCCGGGCGCGTTGGTGCCGCACAGTTTCCGCCACATGTGCGACCACCCGTCTTCGTCCTCCACGCGCGCGGACGTAATGTGCGCGAGCGGTATCTGCAGCGAGCCGTGCACGCTCCAGAACTTGTCCATGCCTGAGAGCAGCACTTGGACGTTGTTGCTTTCGATGGTCATCTTCGCCATGAGCGTATCTATTCGCCGCGCAGGTTGAAGTTACGCCGGGCGGGAGGCCGCCAGAATGACGACGGGCTCGGCCGGATCGCGGCCCCGCAGTTCCTCTTGGACGAGCGAGACCGCCTGTGCTGCCGACGCAAGTCCGCTGAAATCGGCGATGCGGGCGCCGTGCAGCACGTACAACTCCGGAAGCGCGCGCCCAACGTCACCGAACGAGCTCGCCGACTCCGCGATCTCGGCAAAGACGTCGAGGGCGCTGCGGGCATCGGTCTCGCGGACCTGCGCATCGCGCAGCGAGAGCCGGCCGACGCCCGTGCGATCCAGCACGCGTAGATCCCGCACCATGCGTTTGCGCCCAAGCGGCCCATCGAGCGCGCGCGTTCCTTCAAAGACCGCAAGCCCGGACGTCTGCGCGACGAGACGTACCGAGTGGGGGTCGCCGCGCAGCAGCTTGGCGGCCGCGGCGTGGAGCTCGGCGTCCTTTAGCAATCCGCGAGCCGAGGTTTGAGCCAGCTCGGCCGCGCCCGAGGCGGTCGCGCGCACCAGGTTTCGATGTGCGTCGATCTCGATCGCGACCTCGATGCGATCGATGCTCGCGCCCGCAAGCGCGAGCGCATCTTGCGCCTGCCGGCGCACGCGTAAAATATCGTCCGCCGACGGATCGACGATCGTCCGTTCGACGACCTCGCGCACCAGCGCCAGCGCCACGCCGATCGGCGAAATCACTTCTGCGTCGCGGGCGAGCCGAAATTCGAAGCCCGCGCGCTGTGCCGCAAACGGAACGAGCGCTGCCGCTCCGCCACCGCCGCCGATGACCGCGAGCGTTTCCCGGTCGAGGCCGTAATCCGCGATCAGTTCTTCGATGGCGGCGATTAATTTCGCGGATGCGATTTCGAGCGCGAAGCGCGCGAGCGTATCGGCATCGGAGCCCAGGTGCGATGCCAACAGCTCGAAGCCGCGCCGCGCGGAGGCGGCGTTGCCGCGCGCGAACGCTTCCGTCGGCACTAAACCGAGCGCATTTGCCGCGCAGGTGGCCGTCAGCGCGACGTACCTTCCGTCCGTGCAGCGCAGAGCGGCGTAATCGCGCGGATCGCGAGGCCCGGGCGCAAGCAATTCAATGCTCGCGCCGCGCAGCATCTCTTCAGGGGTAAACGCTGCGTATGCCATTCCGGCGATGTGCGCCGACCGCGGTCCGGCGTCGACGATGGCACGTTGATTTACCCGCAGCATGCTGCCGCCCGCGATTGCCAGCGTTCGCACGTCGAGCGTTCGCAGCATCGTCCGGTGCCCGCCGACGCGCGCCGGCCGCATTTGCGGCATCCCCGCCCGAATCGCGCTGCAATCGGAACTGGTTCCGCCGACCTCGACGAAGACGCCGTCGGTGACATTCTCGTGCAAGAGCGCGCCGGCAACGCCGGCAGCCGGTCCGGAGAGCAGCGTCAAAATCGGTCGCTTTTCCATCTCGCGCACGTCCATGACGCCGCCGTCGCTGCGCATCACCATGAGCGGCGCCGCGATCCCTGCATGCTTTACTGCTTGCTCCGTCATGCGCGCCGTCCGCACCATTTTCGGCAG
>DASRDE010000012.1:0-3072 GCA_035652755.1 Vulcanimicrobiaceae bacterium
CACGCGACTACGCATTGCTCATCCTCCCGTCCGACGGATTTAAGCAACAATACCGGCCGGGTTCGGTCATCTCCACGTGCGTCCGGCGCGGACAAACGATTCAGACGATCCGGTTTACGGCGCGCGCCGGGCCCGACGTACCTTTTCCGTATTACACAAATGCACTGGGCGCGCTCCGAGTCTGCGTACTGCTCATCTTCCTGATCACGGGCATTGCGTTGGTGCTGGTCAAGCCGAGCCCCGCGACATGGATCTTCTATGCGTACTGTCTCTCGTCGGCGCCGTCTCTCGCCGCTCAACAAGCGACGTACCTGCCCGGATGGCTTTACGCGCTGACCGCGACGCCCGCGGGGTTTTTGACCGCCATGGGCGCTTCATTGCTTTTCATGTTCGCCGCCCTCGTCCCCGACGACCGCATTCCCGCGGGCTGGCGCAGGACCGCATTTTGGGCTGCGGCGGCCGCATGCGCCGCGCAGGCGGCTTACGCCGGCCTCATTTTCATCGACACCTCGCACGTATACTCACTGCAGACGGGCTCACTCATCGACGGGGCCATCACCGCGCTGACCGTACTGCTCGTCATCGCGCGGGTCGTAACGATGCAGTCCACGGAGCGGGCGCGCTTCGGCTGGGCCGCCTTCGCAATTATCTTCGGCGTGGTCGTCAACGACCTGCGCAACAATATGACCGTGGGCGGGCATCAGCAGCTTGGGATTTTCTTCGCGTACCTTACGGTCGTGATGCCGCTCTCGCTCACGTATGCGATTCTCAAACGTCACGTGATCGATGTGCGCTTCGTCATAAGCCGTACCGTCGTCTACGCGGCTCTTACGACGCTGGTGGTGGGCGTCATCGGCATGGTCGATTGGCTGACCAGCGCCTATCTCAACCAAGTGCGCGTCGCCATGGCGATTGACGCCGCGGTGACGATCGGGCTTGCCTTCGCACTCCATCGCGCGTACGGATGGATCGAAGCCATGGTCGACTTCGTCCTCTTCCGGCGCAAACACGATGCCGAAACGTATCTGCACCGGATGGCGCGCACGCTGCTTCGCGCCAAGAGCCAAGGCACGGTCGACCGCGCGCTGGTTCAGGCCCCGTACGAAAAACTCGAGCTCGCCATGGCCGCGCTCTTCCGTCCGGCGGGCGCGACGTTCGCAATGACCGACTGCGCCGGCTGCGGCGGTACGAACGCGCCGGCACTCGACGCAGAGCACGAACTGGTGCGGTTCTTATCGACCGAGCGCACCAAATTGCACCTGCGCGACCTGCGCCGGCACGTCGCCGAGGAGTTTGCCGCCGACGGACCGGCACCCGCAGTCGCGATCCCGCTCTTTCAGGGCGACGACCTCATCGCGTTCGCCGTATACGGGATCCATCGCGACGGGACCAAGCTCGATCCGGACGAGATCGAGACGCTCGAGCGGCTCTGCGAGATCGGCGCGCAGGCATACACGGCGATCGAACTGGCGCGCTATCGAACGCTCGACGGTTCGATGCCGGCTCTAGAAGCGCTAAGAGTTTAGGAACGGCCTGCCTTCGTGCGCGACCAGCAGGTCGTGCATGTCGTTGGCGTGCTCTTCTTCTTTGGCCAGAATCCCTTCCAGCATCACGCGCGTCGTGGAGTCGCCGGTCTGGCCGAAGTACGCTATCAGCTCGCGGTAATGCTCGATGGCGATGCGCTCGGCGATTAAATTCTCCTTGATCATATCGATCAGCTTTTGAGCGCTGCCGTACTCGCTCGCCGCACGCGTGTGCAGTCCTTCAGGGTCCATGTCGGGCGTGCCGCCGAGTTGATTGATGCGCTCGGCCAGCTGCATCATGTGTTCGCGTTCCTCGTCGGCGTGCTGAGCGAACTCTTCCTTGACGCTTTCACTGTCGATGCCGGCGGCAGCGACCGAGTGCATCGTGTAGCGCAGCACGCACACGATCTCGGTTGCAAGGGCCGCCTGCAGGACGTTGATCGCTTGGCCGACGTCACCGGCGTAGTTCGGCGTCACGGCGCCCTTCTCGATCTCGCGGCGCGCGCGCTCGCGCAGTTCGACCACGTCGGTCAGAAACGGTTGATGTACAGTCGTCATGGGTCCGAGGGTAGCAGGTCGAGGTGCCGCGAGCAGTAAGCAGGCGCCCCCAGGCCGCGGCTGCGGACGGCATTCGCGCGTAGATGACATACTGCTGGCACTTGGCTGTGATGGAATGGGCCCATGAAGCGGCGAAAGGGCTCCGGAGGTATACATGCAGCAGATTGACGGGCGCTTCGTCTACGCAGCGTCGGACCTCACCAATTACCTCGAGTGCGTCTACCTCACGCACCTGGACCGCGAGGTCGCGCAAGGCCTGCGCGCCGCGCCCGAGCGCGACGACCCGTCGACGGAGTTGCTCGCGCGCAAAGGCGACGAACACGAACGGCGCTATCTCCAGGCGTTGACCCAAAGCGGCGGGGAGATCGCGGCCTTCGAGCGCCCCGGTCATTCCTTGGAAGCCATCGAACAGGCGCAGCGCGAGAGCATCGCGGCGATGGAGCGCGGCGACCGCATCATCTACCAAGCGACGTTCTTCGACGGCGAATTCCTGGGGCACCCCGATTTTTTGCGCCGCATCGAGACGCCGTGCGCGCGCTGGCCGTGGTCCTACGAGGTCATCGACACCAAGCTCGCGATCAATCCCAAACCGTACTTCATCATTCAAATCTGCAACTACAGCGAACAGCTGGCCCGCATTACGGGCACGATGCCGCAGTTCGCCTCGATCGTGCTGGGGAACGGCGAGGAGCGGCGCTACCGACTGGCCGATTATCTCCCCTACTATCGCCGGCTCAAGCAGCGGTTTCTGCAAGCTCAGCAAGACGCGGGCGTCCTCTACCCGCACAAAGTCGCCCACTGCAAAACGTGCAAGTGGTCGGCGACGTGTCAGGCGATCCGCGAAAACGACGATCACCTCAGCCAGGTCGCTTGGATTCGCCGCAGCCAGATCTCGCGGCTGAACGGCGCGGGTATCCTCACCGTCGCCGATCTCGCCGCGGCAACCGACGAGCAGCGCCCCGGCGGCATGACGCCGCAAACGTTCGCGAAA
>DASRDE010000013.1:0-10639 GCA_035652755.1 Vulcanimicrobiaceae bacterium
GTCGTCGCCGTTTTCTTCGTACATCGCGATCTTGGGCGGCTCGCATCGAATAACGGCGACCGTCGTTTCGGGAGAGCCGCGCATCGTCGAGATCGACCGTTTCGAATTGGACGCGATTCCGCAGGGAGCGTGGATCGTCACACGCCACGAGGACGTGCCCGGCGTCGTCGGCCGAGTGGGTACGATCTTGGGCGATGCGGGGATCAACATCTCGACGATGCAGGTCGCGCGCGCCCCGGGGTCGCCGCTGGCGCTGATGGTGATGGCCATCGACCGCCCGCCGCAGCGCGAGCAGCTCGAAGCCATGCGTTCGATGGCCGGCATGCACCGCGTCGACGCGGCGGTCTTTTAGAACGCGTGCCGATCGTCCGGATCGCGCGGCACGGCGAGACGACGTGGAACGCCGTCGGCCGCTATCAAGGTTTGCTGGAAACACCGCTCTCGCCGCTGGGACAGGCACAGGCGCGCGCGTTGTGCGGCGCGTTGCGGAATGCCGGAATCGGTCGCATCATTTCCAGCCCGCTCTCGCGCTGCGTGCAAACCGCGCTTCCGCTCTCCATCGCGACCGGCGTACCGATCGAACTCGAACCGCTGCTGCTCGAAATCGCGCACGGCACTTGGCAGGGCCGGTATCGCGACGAGATCGCACGTTCCGAACCCGCGCTCTACCGCGCGTGGCGCGAGCATCCGCAGGACGTGCAGTTCGAAGGCGGAGAGAGCCTGCAGGACGTGTGGAACCGGTGGCGGGCGTTCGTCGAGGGGTTCGAGCCCGCGTGCGACACGCTGCTGATGACGCACGACGTCGTCGTGCGTATTGCCTTGCTCGAAAGAACCGGTCGCGGTATCGTCGAGCTGCGCACCGTGCGCGCGCTCAATGCCGCGTACTGTGAGTTCGACGTGAACGGCGGCGTGTGGACGCTGGTCAGCGACTGCGTCGATTCACATTTGGCGGACTTGTCGGCGGACATCGATCGCCAAGCGCTGTGAGGCTGACCTTCGTCCGTCACGGCCAAACCGATTGGAACGTCCAAGGCCGCTTTCAAGGCCAGTGCGAGGTCCCGCTGAACGAACGCGGGCTTTTGCAAGCACGGGCAATCGCCGCCGCGCTGGAAGGTGACGTTTTCGACCGCGCGGTCAGCAGCGATCTCGCGCGCGCCATGCAAACGGCCCGTATAATCGCGCCGCACCTCGAGATCGTTCCCGATCCGCGGTGGCGCGAGTTCCATTTCGGGCAGTGGGAGGGGCTGACGTGGCAAGAGATCCTCGAGCGGTGGCCGGAAGCCGCAGCCGCCGGAGTCACCGATGCGCGGCGTTACGCCCCCGTAGGCGGTGAAACGTTCGAGCAGCTGCGCAGACGCGTGAGCGAAGCGCTCGACGACCTTCGAAACGCGAACGCCGAGAACGCCTTAGTCGTCACGCACGCCGGACCGCTGCACGCGGTGCTCGATACGCTGTTCGGCGAAAATTCCGCGGTAACGCGCGGCGTGCGCTTTTCGCCCGCCGGCATCACGCGCATTCGCTTCGACGCCGCCGGCCCGCAGCTGGAGCTGCTCGACGGCGTCTCGCACTTATCTGCGGCTTATTGACCCTGCGCGAGCGAGTAGCCGCGCGTCCCGTCGAACGTGTAGAGGTTCTCGGTCTTAACGACTTCGAAGCCTGCTGCGGCAACCGCGCCGACGACCGCGAGCATCGTATCGGCGCCGAACGGCGTACCCTCGAAGCGGCAGCACCAATGATCGCTCCAGAACGTGTCGGGGTTGCCCTGCGGCCACACTTTGGTGCCCCGGTTGCTGATCACGGTCAGGCGCGCTCCCGGGACGTTCGCCTTCGCAAGGCGATCCGCGATCGTATCCGGATTTCCACCGGGCAGGTCGAGAAAAACGTCGACCCCCACGTGCGCTTTCTGCGCGCGGGCGCCTTCGGCGCGCGCGGCGATGTCCATCTGCTCGCCTTTGGCGTATTCGACCGGCGCCAGCGTTTGCGGGCGCTGGCCCAAGCGCTCGATCACGGCATCGGCAAATTCGCGGGTGCCCACCTTCCGGCGGCTGACGCCTTCCTTGTAGATGTCGTACGTGTGGACGCCGTCTTCAATCGTGCGCAGCCAGGCGTTGTGCGCTTTTTCCGCAACCTCGCCCTGGCCGATGTGCAGCAGCATCAAGATCGCGCCGTGCAACAGCCCCGAAGGGTTCGCCAGGTTTTGGCCCGCGCGCCGCGGCGCCGAACCGTGAATGGCTTCGAACATCGAGCAGTGGTCGCCGATATTCGCCGAGCCCGCAAGGCCGACGGAGCCCGTAATTTGTGCGGCCACGTCGGAAAGCACGTCGCCGTAGAGATTCGGCATCACGAGCACGTCGAAAGCTTCCGGAGAATCGGCCATCTTCGCAGCGCCGATGTCGACGATCCAGTGCTCGTTCTCGATCTCCGGATACTCCTTGGCGATCTCATCGAAGATCTTGTGGAACAGCCCGTCCGTGAGCTTCATGATGTTGTCCTTGGTGAAGCACGTGACTTTTTTGCGCTTGTTCACCCGCGCGTATTCGAAGGCGTAGCGGACGATGCGCTCGCTGCCGGGACGCGAGATCAACTTCAAGCACTGCGTGACCTGATTGGTCTGGCGATGCTCGATACCGCCGTAGACGTCTTCCTCGTTCTCGCGGACGATGACCAAATTCATGTTGGGATGTTTGGTAGCCACGAAAGGATGGAGCGAGGCGCACGGGCGCACGTTCGCGTACATGCCCAGCGTCTTTCGTACCGTGACGTTGAGGGACTTAAATCCCCCGCCTTGCGGCGTGGTGATCGGCGCCTTTAAAAACACCTTCGTGCGGCGCAGCGAATCCCACGACGAATCTTCGATCCCGTTCGAGAGGCCGCGATTGTAGACGCTTTCGCCGATCTCGATGTTTTCGACGTCCAGCTGCGCACCCGCGGCGGTGATGATGCGCAGCGTCGCATCCATGATTTCGGGACCGATGCCGTCGCCGTAGGCAACGGTGATCGGAGTCTTCTTGGCGGTCAGGGTCGTGGTCACGTAAGGTACTCCTTGAGGGGGCCGGCTACGCGCTTCTTGCGCAGCGGAATTTGGCGTACATGTAAGGGTAGTCCGCATAGAACCAGTTGCGGAAGGAGCTGCGCAGCAGTTCGCGCGCGGTCACGGGTGAGGCCCCCTTCATGACGTAATGCTTTCCGTCGAAGAAGTCCGTGCTGTACTGCGGGTAGCTGGCCATGGGCTCGAAACCCTCGAATGGAGCGAACGGCGTTTGCGTCCACTCCCATCCGTTGCCGACGAGTTGCTCCACGCCCCAGGCGCTCGCGCCCGCGGGATGTGCGTCCACCGGCTGCGGGTCGAACTGGGCAAAATCGAAGTTGCCGTACTGCGGTTGCGGCGGCGCGTCGCCCCACGGCATGGCGCGAACGTGCGCGCCGGGCGTAGCAAACGCTGCCCGGTGGTATTCCGCTTCAGTCATCAACCGCGCGCCTTTCCATGCCGCGTACGCGCGAGCTTGATCGTTCGTTGCGTAGACGGGCCATGATTTGGGCAGCGGCAGCTCCTCGAACGCTCCCAGCAACGCAAAGCCGCCGTCGCGCTCGATCCAGAACGGCGGCGGCGGCCCGCCGTCCCGCACGAACTCGAGATACTCGCCGTTGGTGACCGGATAGCGCTGGACGCCGAAGCGCTCGACGTCGACGCTGTGTTCGGCGAATTCATTGTCCCAGCCGAACGGCGCGGTTTCTCGGTCCGCGCCCAACACTGCCGTCCCGGCGGCTACGTCGACGAACTCGTTGGCCGGCGGCGTCGAGTCGGTATGCTCCTGGTGTACGTACGTTTTGCGATCGGCCGCCAGGCGATGAATGATGTACACGAGCGTCTCGTGATGCATGGCTTCGTGTTCGAGTATCGTGTAAACGGCTTGCCCGCGTGCCAGGCGCGGAACGGAAGCGTCGGCGAGTTTTGCATGCGCGATCGCATCGAGGACCCGCTGGTCGCAACGGCTGCCGAATTCCAATATCTGCGCGCGCGTCGGCCAGTCGCTGGGTTGCAGTGCCTGCGCGGCCTGCGTGCTGGCCGGGTCGATTCCGCGTTCGAAGAGCTTTTCCAAGCGCGCATCGAGCGGCTCTTGCCGCAGACCGCGTTCGTTGAGTACTAAGAAGCTGAACGCCGGGAGATGGCCTTCGTAAAACGCAAACGGATGCCGCAGCGCGATCGGCCGTTCGTAGTACGACTGCTCGTCGACCAGCCCGAAAAGCCGCTCGCTGCGCTCGCGGTTGCGCCGGTACCAGCGTGCCAGCGCGTCGCGGTCCAATACCGGCTCGGCCGCGGCCAGGGTGTCCATGCGGGGGGCTTACTGCGCGCCCTTGCGGGTTCCTCGCGCGGCGGCGTAGGCTTCCAGCCCTTGCGCGTCCAGGGCGGGCGAAAAGAAGTACCCTTGCGCGCGATCGCATCCGTATTGACGAAGAAGTTGCAGTTGCTCGAGCGTCTCGACGCCTTCGGCCACGATCGTCAATCCTAGGCTGTGACCCATCGCGATCATCGCCCGGACGATCGTCTCGTCGCTCTGTTCGCGCGCGATGCCGGCGATGAATGACCGGTCGATCTTGATGTGATCGATCTCGAACCGCCGCAGATAATTCAACGAGGAGTGCCCGGTGCCGAAGTCGTCGACCCCAATGTGTGCGCCGAGCGACTTCAAACGCCGAACGGTGTCGACCGCATGGGGAATATCGGAGATCGCCATGCTCTCGGTGATCTCGATTTCGACCCACTTCGGATCGAGCTTCGCCTCGCGCAAAATCTCCGCAAGCCGATCGCAGAGATCCGTCTGATGAAACTGACGCGCCGAAATGTTCACGGCGAGCGTCAGCGGCAGCGAGCGGTTGTGCCATTCGCAGATAAACGCCGCGGCGCGTGCGACGATCAGCTCGCCGAGATCGACGATGAGGCCGCTGGCTTCCGCGGTCGGAATGAATTGATCCGGCAAGACCAAGCCGCGGGCGGGATCGTTCCAGCGCACGAGCGCTTCGACGCCGACGAGCGATTCGGTCGCGACCTCGATGATGGGCTGGTAATGCAGCACGAACTCGTCGCGTTCCAGAGCGCGGCGGAGCGTCTTCTGCTGCGCCAGGCGCGTGTGGACCGGCGCCTCGAGTGCGGCATCGTAGAAGCGGTAGCCGTTGCCGCCGCGGTCCTTGACGTCGTACATCGCGATCTCGGCGTTCTTGATCAGCGTTTGCGCTTCGCGGCCGTCGCGCGGAAAACACGAGATGCCCACGCTGGCGGTCACGAACTGCTCGAATTCGTCCAGGTGGAACGGTTTTTCGATCTCTTCGATCACGCGCGCCGCGCTTTCCCGCGCGGGTTCGGTGTCTCCGGCGGCGGGCAGCAGCGCCGCAAACTCGTCGCCGCTCATTCGCGCGACGATCGTACCGCCGTCAAGGGCGCTGTCCATGCGGTGTGCGACCATTTGCAAGAACCGGTCGCCCATCGAATGGCCGAGCGTGTCGTTGATGTCTTTGAACCGGTCGAGATCGACGAACAGGACGGCCAGCGGACGCGGATGACCTTCCGCGTCGGTCAGCGCGTCGTGCAGCCGTTCCAAAAAGAACGCGCGGTTCGGCAGTCCCGTCAGCGGATCGTAATACGCCAGCGTCCGGAGCCGTCCGCGCGTACGCCGCCGTTCCATCGCGCTGCCGACCAAGGCCGACATCAATGCGAGCGTGTCCAAATCCGTCTCTTCAAACGCGGCAGCGCGCTGTCCCTGACGCGTGAAGATCAGCGCGCCGTGCGGCCCTGCGCCGATGGACAGGCGCGATCCGATCCACGCCATCGTGTTTCCGCCTGCCGCTTCGCGCGTTCCCGAGACGGGTTCGCGGTGCCGCATGACGTTGCGCGCGATGCCGATGAGGTCGCCGGTGGCCGGTGCGAGCGGCTCGAGCGTGTCGTAGCGGACTTCGAGCGAAAGCGCGCCTTCGGTACCTTCGAGAAGAATGGCGCCGCTCTCCATCGCCAGCAGCCTGCACCCGGTCTGCAGCGCCGCCATGACTTGGGCGTCGGTGTCCGGCCCGGTCGCCAAGAGATAGAGATCGCGGATGCGCTGAGATTGGCGCTCGATCTTGCGTTGCGAAATCCGCCGATCGGTGATGTCGGCGAACATCGAATACACGCCGATCACCACGCCTTGCGCGTACTTCGGGAAAAGCGTGACGCTCGCGTCGAGCTCGTTTCCCGTGCGGCGGCTCGTGGCGATCTCGTAGCGTACGGTTTCGCCGTCCGCGGCGCGAAGGAAGAACGGCCAAATCCGGGCGTACGCTGTTTCGTCGACCAGTTCGCGCATGTTTCGGCCGATGAGTTCTTCTTTGGGCGCCTCCGCTATTCGGACAGCGGCTTCATTCACATCCAGCAGCGTTCCGTCGACCGAGAAAAGCATGATCCCGTCGGGATTGCGATCGAAGAGCGATCGCAAATCGGTTTCCAGATCGATGAGCTCTTCGCGCTGAGCTGCGACGGTGCGTTCCGCGCGCATGCGTTCGGTAACATTTTCGAGCAGCGCGTAGACGCCGGCGACGCGATTCTGCGAGACGATCGGCAACGCCGTTGCTTCGTATTGCACCAGCCGGCCGTCTGCCGCATACGCGTCGAGCGGAAACGGTACGGCTTCGCCGTGCAGCGCTTGTCCGAGAAAGATGCGTAAGTGGTCGCGCTGGCTCGGCGGCACCAGGTCGGCAGCCTCACGCCCGATGAGCTCTTCGCGTTTGTATCCGCTGCTTCGGAGTGCAGCCGGATTGACGTCGATCACTGAAAGATTGGTGTCGAGCCCGAGCACCGCCGCCGGATTGTGTTCGAACAGCAGGCGGAAGTTCGCGCGAAGTTGGCCGATCGCCGTGACCGCGCCGTCGCCGCTCTCGCCGCTGCGCCACGTTACGTCTTGGAGTGCGAAGAACGCGTGCACGCCGGAATCGCCGCCGGCCGGGATGCTGGTGACCTCGCACCAGATCGACGTGCCGTCCGATCGCTGCAACTCGATCTCGCGCGACAGCGATTCCCCCGTATACGCCGCGTCCAGCGCCTCGTCGGCGAAGGCTCGGATCGCCACGCGATCGGTGTCGTGCGTGCTGCACCCGACGACGCGATCGGCGCTGAAGCCGGTGATTTTTGCAAAAGCGGGGTTCGCGGCGACCAAGACGCCGTTTCGATCGACTGCTGCTATTCCGTATGGTGCGTTGCGAAAGAGTGATTCGAAGGCGGAGCTGCTAGTGAACCAGGTACTCATATAATCCGTGGACGCCACCCTCGCGGCCGAATCCGGACTCGCGATAGCCGCCGAACGGTGAACTCGGATCGAACCGATTGAACGTGTTGCACCAGACCACACCCGCTTTCAACTGACCCGTCACCCACATGTTCTTGCTGCCTTTGTCGGTCCATACCCCCGCGGAAAGACCGTAGGGTGTGTTATTCGCCTTTTCCACGGCCTCATCCGGCGTCCGGAACGTTAGAATCGAAAGAACGGGGCCGAATATCTCCTCGCGCGCGATCCGGTGCGACTGCTGGACCTGCGTGAAGAACGACGCGGGGAAGAAAAACCCGCGTTCGGGCAACTCGCACGATTGCTGGACGAGCACGGCGCCTTCGTCGATCCCGCTGCGGACCAGCTCGCGGATCCTTTCAAGCTGCACGCGCGAATTGATCGCGCCGATGTCGGTATTCTTGTCCAACGGATCGCCCAACCGGAGCGTTTGAAGCCGCTCGGTGAGGCGCACGACGACCTCGTCGTGAACGCTTTCCTCGACGAGCAGCCGCGACCCGGCGCAGCAAACGTGCCCCTGATTGAAGTAAATCCCGTTCACGATGCCTTCGACGGCTTGATCCATCGGTGCGTCGGCAAAGACGATGTGCGCGGCTTTTCCGCCCAGCTCGAGCGTCAGGCGCTTGCGGGTTCCCGCCGCCGTCCGCGCGATCTCCTTACCGACCTCCGTCGAACCGGTGAATGCGATCTTGTCGACGTCGTCGTGCGCCGCAAGCGCCGCGCCGGTCGTGCCGTCGCCGGTTACGACGTTGACGACGCCCGGCGGAAGGTCCGCTTCCTCAATGATTTGCGCCAAGGCCAATGCCGTCAGCGGAGTCGTCTCGGCGGGCTTGAGCACCACGGTGTTACCGCAGGCCAGGGCGGGCGCGAGCTTCCACGCCGCCATGAGCAGCGGAAAGTTCCACGGCACGATCTGCGCGGCAACGCCGATCGCTTCGGGTGCTTTGCCGGCGCGCAGGGCCCATTCGAGCTTGTCGGCCCAGCCGGCATAATAGAAGAAGTGCGCGGCGCTCGCCGGAATGTCGAAATCGCGCGACTCCTTGATCGGCTTACCGCCGTCGAGCGTCTCGAGCACGGCAAGTTCCCGGGAGCGCTCGGTGATGGCGCGCGCGATGCGGTAGACGTACTTCGCGCGATCGGCCGGCCGCAACTTGCGCCAGTATTTCTCGTAGGCTCTGCGCGCGGCGCGGACCGCGCGGTCGACGTCGGCGGCGCCGGCCGATGCAACTTCGCTCAAACGCTCTTCGGTCGCGGGATTGACGGTTTCGAAGTACTTGCCCTCGGCCGGTGCGCTCCACTTGCCGTCGACGAACAGCTCGTAACGCGCAGCGATGCGCGGAGCGGTCGTTTCCAGTGATGGGGCGTAATTGAAGACGCTGGTCAAAGCGGGTTAATCCTTTGGATAATACTCCGGCCCCGAGTACCGGCCGGTCAGTTCTTTTTCGTACTGCATGAGGAGATCGTCCAGAAGCGAGCTCGCGCCGATGCGGAACAATTCCGGACGCAGCCACGCATCTCCGAGCGTTTCTTTGACGATGACGAGGTACGTCAGCGCTTGTTTGGTCGTTCGCACGCCGCCTGCGACCTTCAATCCCGCGCGCCTTCCGGTACGCCGGGCGTAATCCCGGATCGCTTCGCACATCGTCACGGCAACGGGAAAGGTTGCGTTCGTCCCGGCCTTGCCCGTCGAGGTTTTAATGAAATCGGCTCCCGCATCGAGTGCGAGATCCGCCGCGCGGCGCACGTTGTCGTACGTTCCGAGCTCGCCGGTCTCCAAGATCACTTTGACGTGCACGTCGCCGCAGACCCGTTTGACCTCGACGATTTCGTCGAAGACCTCCTGCGCGCGGCCCGACAGAAACGCGCCGCGGTCGATGACCATGTCGATCTCGTCGGCGCCCGCTTCCAAAGCCGCACGCGCGTCGGCGAGCTTGACCTCGAGCGAGGATAGGCCGCTTGGAAAAGCCGTCGCTACCGATGCGACCTTGACCGGGCTTCCGCGCAGCGCGTCTTTGGCGACGCGGACCAAACTGGGATAGACGCAGACGGCCGCAACGGGCGGCATATCGGGCAGCCGTTCCGACGGCCGGCGCGCCTTTGCGCAGAGCGAGCGCACGCGGCCTTCGGAATCCTTGCCTTCGAGCGTCGTGAGATCCATGCACGACGCCGCAAGCCGAATCCCCGCGATTTTTGCACTGGTTTTAATGGACCGCTTTGCCAGATCGCCAGCGCGCGTCTCGAGCATCACGGCGTCGACTACCGCAGACATCGGCTCCCTAAAGCGTTCCGCGCTTCTCTTGTTCCTTTTCGATCGAAACGAACAGCGCTTTAAAATTGCCCTTGCCGAAGCTGAGCGATCCCTTGCGCTGGATGATCTCGAAAAACACCGTGGGACGATCCTGCAGCGGCTTGGTGAAGATCTGCAGCATGTAGCCCAAGTCGTCGCGGTCCACTAGGATGCGCAGGTCTCGCAGCACCTGCGTGGCCTCGTCGATGCGGCCGACGCGCGCCTCCAGATCGTCGTAGTAGCTGTCCGGCGTGTCGAGGAACTCTACGCCGTTGGCCTTGAGCGCTCGAATCGTCGAGATGATGTCGTCCGTGCGAATCGCGATGTGCTGCACGCCCGCGCCGCGGTAGAAATCCAGATACTCCTCGATCTGCGACTTCTTCTTGCCGTGCGCCGGTTCGTTGATCGGGAACTTCACGCGGTGCTCCGCATCGGTCATCACCTTCGATTTGAGCGCCGTGTACTCGGTCGAGATGTCCTTGTCGTCGAACGAGATGAGCTGCGAGAAACCAAAAACACGCGCGTAGAAGTCGCCCCAGGTATCCATCTCGCCCCAGCCGACGTTGCCCACGCAGTGATCGATGAACTCCAGGCCCGGCTTTTGCGAGAAGGCGTACGTCTTGCGCTGTTCGACGTATCCGGGCAAGAAGGGCCCGGTGTATCCGTCGCGCTGGATGAAACTGTGGACCGTGTCGCCGTAGCTCGCGATGGTTGCCTTAACCACGCGGCCATGCGCGTCGCGAAACTCGGTGGGCTCCATAATAGACGCCGCTCCGCCGGCGATGGCCGCATCGTATGCAGCCCGCGCGTCGCGTACGACGATTGCAATATCCTTGACGCCGTCGCCATGCTCGGCGACGTGCCGCGTGACCTCGTCGTCCGGCCGCAAGCTCGACGTGATGACGAAGCGCAGCTTATTCTGCTCGAGGACGTATGAGGCGCGGTCCTTCACCCCGGTTTCGGGACCGGCATACGCGATCTGATCGAAGCCGAAAGCGCAGCAATAATAGTAAGCAGCCTGCTTTGCGTTCCCCGCGTAGAACTCGAC
>DASRDE010000014.1:0-23274 GCA_035652755.1 Vulcanimicrobiaceae bacterium
TAGCCCACGGCAACCTGTCGATCACGATCACCAACGAGCAGAAGTTCGTGCCCGCACCGTTCAGCACGAGCGGCGGCCGACTGCAGAACAATACGCGCGTCTCGGCAGTCGAGCAGAAGCGCCAGCTGACGTTCGTCGCCGGCGCCGCCTCGCTCGCCTCGGTGGTGCGCGCGCTCAACACGATGGGCGTCACGCCCCGAGATCTCATCGCCATCGTCCAAGCGCTGCGCGAAGCCGGCGCGCTCCAGGCGGATTTGGAGATCCAGTGAAAATGGCGTATACGCGCTTCGCGCTCCACGCCCCCCATACGCAAAGCGCATGGGGCCCCCGGCCTTCGGCCCCTTCGCCAAGTGGACTGCCGAAAACGACTTATGGGAGCCTGCGGTGATGGATAGCGCTTCAATTTCTCAAGCAGCTGCGCAATCGCAGCAGCTGACGCCGCAGCAGCAAGAGGCACTTAAACGCTTGCATACGGCCGCGACGCAGCTCGAAGGCGTCTTTCTCGACATGCTCTTCTCGGCGATGCGCGAGACCGTGCCGAAAGAGTCGGTGTTCGGCAAGCAGTCGATGGCCGAAGAGACGTTCGGACAGATGCTCGACGAGCAGCGATCGCAGGCAGTGGCGCAGAGCGGCTCATTCGGGATCGCGCGCGTCCTCGAACAGCAACTGCGCTCGACCGTGCTCGCCGATGCGGCGCGCGAATCGAAAACTCAAGTTCAGCGGGAGCTCACACCGTGACGACGGCAGCAACCAAACCCCAAGGCTCGGATTCCTGGGACGCGTTCAACATGGCGCTGTGGGAAGAATCGGTCGGACTGCAGCGCGTCAACGCGGCGGCCTATCATTTGACGACCGTGCTCGTGAACGGCGACCCCGAGGCGATCACGCAAGCCGACCGGTCGCTCAACGCCGCACGCGTGGAACATCAGGCGGCATCGGCCAAACGGCGCGGCATGCAGGTGCGCGGATTCGGGAACATGACGCTGCAGCAAGTCTGCCTCTACGCTCCGCCGCACATGGTCGCGCATCTGAGCCAGCGGCTCTCCGAGCTGCGCTATGGCTCGATTGCGCTCGGCATTACGCTCAACAACAACAAATCGCTGATCGTCGCGGGCTTGGACCGGCTCATGAAAATCACCGGCAAGCTGCAGGAGACGATGACCGAACGCAGCGGCGTCTATAAGCGGCGCGGTTTCGTCGCACCGCCCGGCGCGAGCGTGATTGTGAGCAGCAAAGTATGAGCTACCTGGGGTCGTTCTTCGGCTACGGCATCTTGGGCAACGCGCTGGACACGTTCCAGGAAGCGGCCAACGTGACGTCCGACAACATTGCCAACGCGAACACTCCGGGCGCGAACCGGCAAGTCGTCAACATTAACGAGGCGCCCGCGGTCTCCGGATCGCCGTTTGCGTCCGCGCACATTCCCGGTACGCTCGGAAACGGTTCGATCGTCTCGTCCGTGCAGCGCATTCACGATCAGTCCTACGACACGCTCTTCCGCGGTGCGTCGTCCTCTCAGAACTTCTTTTCGGTGCAGCAGAGCGGCCTGAGCTCCCTTCAGTCGGCGTTCGGGGAGCCGAACAACGGTATCAATACGTATTACACGGCGTTCCAGACCGCGGTCAGCCAGCTCGTAAGCCAGGGCGGCGGGTCGACGAGCGCGCGCGCGGGCGTCATCTCCGCCGCGCAAGCCTTGACGCAGGCGCTCAACTCGGCATCCGGTGCGATCTCCCAGCAGCAGGCACAGACGATCTCGCAGGCGGGTTCGGTCGTGAACACGGTCAACGGGATTCTCGACCAAATTGCCTCGCTCAACGGGCAGATTCGCGCTTCGACGGCGGTGGGCGACAACCCGAACACCCTGCAGGACCAGCGCGACCAGCTCATCGACCAACTCTCGCAGTACGTGTCGACGCAGACCAATATTCAGCCCGACGGCTCCGCGCTGGTGACAGTCAACGGTCAAGCGCTCGTCAACGATACCGTCGCGTACCACCTTTCCGGGCCCGTGATCGGAACGGCCGCCAACGGCGCGCCCACGTTCAAGATCGACTTTGCAACCAACCCGCCCGCCGCGGGGAACGCGCCGGGTATTCCGCTCGGCAGCGGTCAGCTGGCCGCGCTCGCGGATCTATACAACAATAAGCTGACCGTTTACGGGCAGCAGCTGGACTCGTTCGCAAGCTCGATGGCCGGTGAAGTCAATCGCGTCACGGAGTCGGGCTACGACCAGAACGGCATCGCCGGAACGGCGCTGTTCTCGCCGGCCGTTCCCGGTACCGCGATCTCCGCATCCGACATCACCGTAGCGATCACGGATCCGGCGCAGTTGCCGGCGGCCCTCGCGTCGACCGCCGCGGGGACCTTAGTCGTGCCGATGAACTCGGCGAACAACACGGTCGATACGTCCGCCGCGCTCAACGGCAACGGCGCCCTCGGCGATCCGCCGGCGGCCGGCGGCATTG
This sequence comes from Vulcanimicrobiaceae bacterium, assembly GCA_035652755.1. Lineage (GTDB taxonomy): Bacteria > Vulcanimicrobiota > Vulcanimicrobiia > Vulcanimicrobiales > Vulcanimicrobiaceae > DASRDE01. Next base: position 2,466 of record DASRDE010000014.1, read on the forward strand.
CCGGAACGCTGACGGTAACCGTCGACGGCGTCGCGCAGGCATTCACGTACAACACGAACACGACCGACACGACCGTAAACGCCTTCATCAGCCACTTCAACGGCATGCACATGGGCGTAACCGCGTCGTTTAACGCCAGTTCGCAGTCGATCGTCTTCGCGCGCGATCCTTCGAACATCGATCTCGTTCACCGCGCGGCACAAGCCGCTGCGGCGACGCCGACGGACCCGACCTTCACGATTACCGACAGCAACAACCCGGCCGTAGCCGGCGCCTCGCTGCTCGGTGCACTGGGCGCGGGCAACATCAGCGGCGTGCAGCAGAATGCATCCAACGCGTTCGGCGCGAGCGACAACGGGGCGGCAAACGCGCTGATGAAGACGTTCAGCGCGAACGTCGGCGTGCCCGCACTGCAGACCAACAGCGGCGCGGCGAACGTCCCGGCGCCCGGAACGTACACGATCGCGCTTCCCGCCGGCGTGACGAACGTGCACGTAGGCGACGTGCTCACGGTCGACGCGCAGCCCGGCGGCGCTGCGCCGCAGGAGAACGTCGTCGTCACCGGCGTGAGTTTTAACCCCGCGACCGGCGTCGAATCCTTCACCGCCGCATTTGCCAACGCGCATGCCGCCGGCTTCTCGATTACGTCGGCGCAGAACCAAACATTGGGACAGTACTACGGCGGCCTGGTCACGCAGATGGGGTCGCACCTGCAGACGGCTGCCACGGGCGTGCAATCGCAGACCGCATTGGCGCAGAACATCAACACGGCACGCCAGAGCGTCGACGGCATCAACGTCGACGAAGAGACGCAGAATCTGATCAAATACCAGAACGCGTATCAGGCCGTCGCGCGCACGATGAACGTCATGGACTCGCTCTTGAGCACCGTGATCAACACCCTGGGTGCCGGCCACTAAGATGAGCACGGAGGCTAACCAGTCATGATGCGAATCGCAACGTCGTCGATGTTCGACAACCAGATCGCGCAGATCGACAACCTGGTCGTACAGCAGCAGCAGCTCGGTGCCGAGTCGACGACGGGCAAGAAGCTCAATGGGCCGTCCGACGACCCGATGCAGATCGCGCAGGAGCTGCAAGTCCGCACGACGATCGCGCAGGAGAACCAGGCGACCGCGAACATCCAAAGCGCCAGCGCGCAGCTCACCAGCGTGGACGGGGCGCTTTCGACGCTGACGAGCATCATGCAGAGCGCGCGCGCCATCGCGGTGCAGGGCGCCGGCGGATACTCGAGCCCGACGCAGCTGCAGGCACTGGCCAGTCAAGTCGACAGCCTGCTGCAGGAAGCGATCGGCGTCGGAAACACGCAGTACGACGGCCGCTACGTCTTCGGCGGAACATCCGCGTCGGGGAACCCTCCGGTCACGCCCAACGGCCAGCCCGTGACGTCGGTGACCTTCAACGGCAACCTCAGTTCGTCGAACCAACAATTGTACAACGGCACGAGCGTCAATACGTCCGTCACGCTGCAGCAAGGCTTCAACTATCAATCGTCCGACGGTTCGCCCGACGTCTTTCAAACGCTGATCGCGCTGCGCAACAGCCTGCAAAGCTCGGCGGTTCACGACGAAAGCGCGAGCCGCGTCAACAGCGCCAACACCGCGTTCACGAGCGGCGCGGGGGCCCAGCCGATCAATACGGCCGGCATCCTGGCGACGCCGCTGGTGCCCGACGCCAACGGCAACGTCGACGTGCAGATCGTTTCGGCGCAAGCACCCGGCGGCGTTACGATCGCCATCCCGGCAACGGACACGGTGCCGCAAGTTCTTGCGGCAATAAACGCTCAAACGGGAGCGACCGGCGTCTCCGCGAGCTTCGATTACCGCCAGCAGCGGCTTACGCTCACGTCGCCCTCGGGTAATTTCTCGATAACCGACGCTGCCAGTGCCGGTGCGCCCTCGCCCGGCAACTTCGTCGAAGCGTTCCACCTGCAGACACAAGCCAATTTGCAAAACGACTTGTCGCGCCAGTTGGGCGACGTCGACCACGCGACGCAAGTGCTGCTCAACGCGCGTTCGACCCTGGGCGGGACGCTGCAGACGCTCAACGCGGTCGGCAGCGCCACCAGTTCACAGGTTGTTAACGATACCAACGTGCAGTCGGGTATCGAAGACGCCGATATTGCAAAGGTGATATCGCAGTTCTCCCAGGCGCAAACGGCCCTGCAGGCCGCGTACGCGACGACGACGCGCCTGGAGAGCAAGACCCTCTTCGACTACCTGCAATAGACTCGAAGCGAGCCGGAGGAATGGAAGTCACGATGGAGTTTGCCCAGTCCGCGACGATCGAGACGACGCGTTTCGGCACCGTCCAGTACGCCGAAACCGACATCATCGAGTTCCCGTGGGGGCTGCCCGGATTCTCCGGCCTGCAGCGGTTCTTGGCTCTCTCGCTTGCCGAACAGCCCAACTTCGTCTGGCTGCAGTCGGTCGACGACCCGCGCATCGCGCTGCCGGCCGCAGACCCGTGGCAGATCTTCGGGGACTACGACCCCCGCCTGCCGGTCTACGCGACGGATACCCTGCAGTTGCGCGACCCGTCCGATTTCACGCTGCTCTGCGTCGTGGTCGTCACCAAAGACGCCGAGGAGCTCACGATGAACCTGCTCGCGCCCATCGTCGTCAACCTGAAAACGAACCGCGCCCGCCAAGTCATGCTCGAAAACTCGTCGTACTCGGTCCGGACGCCCATCCCGCGCAAGCGCCTGGAGGCGCAAGGCGCGGCCCAACCCGCGTAGAAGCACACGGCAGGCGGCTGCCGCCGCCGAATCGCCGGCGAGCGCGCCGCGATAACGCCAAGGAGGGCACCGATGCTTGTCCTAAGCCGGAAAGTCAATCAGTCGATTATGGTCGGCGACAACGTGCGCGTGGTCGTCGTTGCCGTGGACCGCGATCAGGTGAAGCTGGGCATTGAAGCGCCCCGCGAGATCGCCGTGCACCGATCGGAGATCTACGAAGAGATCCAGCGCAGCAACCGCGCAGCGGCCGGCGAAGGCGCCCCGCCGGCGCCCCGGACCGGGGCCGTGAACCGTGCCGCGCTTACCCCGCGCAAAAAAGCACCAAAACCGGACAAGAACCACTAAAGTCGCGCCCCTGGAGGCCGATACAGTGAAACGAAGGGCGATAGGACGTCGCCCCTCGACTAGTCAGCTCACACAGCTGTGATCATGGAGGAAAAATGGCAGGTCTGAGTATCGCCAACAACCTGTTGGCAGGTCAAGTCCAGTACAATCTGGACAAAAATCAGGCGGCGTTAAAGAACACCGTCGCCCAACTCTCGAGCGGTCTTCGTATCAACAGCGCGGCGGACGATCCGTCGGGTCTGGCGATCGCGACGAATCTGCAGACGCAGGTCGACGCCTTCAGCACCGCCTCGCAGAACGTTCAAAACGCGAACAACGCGGCACAGGTCGCCCTCGGCGCCCTTTCGACGGAAACGGATATCATTCAGCGTATCCGCAGCCTCGCAGTGGAAGCTTCGAGCAGCGTCAACAGCCCGTCCGACACCCAGAATCTCCAGTCGGAAGTCAACCAGCTCATTCTGGAAGTCAACCGCATCGCGCAGAACACGAACTTCAACGGCGCACCGCTTCTGGACGGCAGCCACTCCGGCTTCCAGCCGTACCAGAACGCCTCGTTCAACATCACGTCGAACGCGGTGCTCGCTCAAGCAGGCGCAGGTGCCGGCAGCGGCAACCTCGTCGCCAGCGTCGGAACGACGGCCAACTTCAACACGTCGAACGCCGGTGCGGTCGACGGTACGGTCGAACTGCAGGTCATCAACGTCAACAGCACGACCGTGCAAGTCCAGGCGTCGTTCTTCTCGAGCAGCAACAGCTCGACGTCGGCTCCCGCCAAAGTGTACGCGCCGATCAACGCGAACGGCACGATCACGATCGACGGTCTGAACATCACGGTCGGCAACGTGACCCTCGCGGATGCCGGCACGACGTCCTTCATCAAGGTCAGCCAGGCCGTTGCGGCCTCCAGCTCGCCGGCCGGTCCGTTCACGGTCCAGTCCGGTGCCGGTGAAGGCGACACGGTGCAGATCGGCATCCAGGCGACCAATGCGCAGTCCCTGCGCATCTCCAACATCCAAGTGGCGAACACGGCTGCGGGCGTGCTCTCCTCGGAAGATGCAATCGGTCAGTGCGACAACGCGCTGCAGACGATTCTGAGCCAGCAGGCGCAACTTGGCGCCGTCATCGTTCGCCTCAACGAAGATGCGAACAACGACAGCGTCGCGGGCGTCAACCTGCAAGCCTCGGAGTCGGCGATTCGCGACCTGAACGTCGGTCAAGCGACGACCGAGTTCACGAAGCTCCAAGTCCTGGTGCAAGTCGGCACCTCGGTCCTGGCGCAGTCGAACGCGAACGCGCAGTCGGTTCTCGGCCTGTTCCGATAAACCGAAGCCCGAAGTAGTCCCACTCCCACAAAGTGAGCCCGTCCGTCCGGACGGGCTCATTTTTTGTGGGAACGTTTAAAAGGCGAATGCGGCTTTCGGCCTCCACGCCCCCCGTCGGCAAAGCCGCCGGGGCCCCCGACCTTCGGTCCATCCACCAACGTTTGGCTGCCTGAGGCCATAAGTGTTTAGTTTCATCAAAGGTAGTGGGGCGGCCGCACGTTACGCACGTTCGGGCGCCGATTACTCTACCGATGCCGCTTCGGATACACTCCAAACGCCGCGCCGCCGCGGGACAGCCGCCGGCGCAGCACGGCGCGCTCTTCGGATTGCCGGCGCCTCCGCCGGACTGGGAGCAGCGCCCCGCAGGCATCAGCCTGTGCATGATCGTCAAGAACGAGGAGCGATTCCTCGAGCAGTGCCTGCGCAGCGCCGCGGATGCCGTGGACGAGATCAACGTCGTCGATACCGGCTCCACGGACAAGACGGTCGAGATCGCGCAGCGTTTCGGGGCGCGCGTCGAGCACCGCGAATGGCGGAACGATTTCGGATGGGCGCGGAACGAGGCTTTAGCCATGGCGACGAAACGCTGGGTGCTGCAGCTCGACGCCGACGAAGAGCTCGATCCCGAATCACTCGAACTCCTCCGCGCGCTCAAAACGGTGCCCGCGCATCTGACCGGGCTGTGGCTCCGCTGCGTAAACGCTTCGGACAAATACCGGGGCGGCGGCAACGTCTCGCATGCGATCGTGCGCATTTTTCCCAACACGCCGCGCATCCGGTACCACGGCGCAATTCACGAGTTTCCGAGCCTGGACGGCTCGCCGCTGACGCTCGGGTCGGCAAATTCTTCTATTCGCATCATCCACCACGGCTACCTGAACGAGATCGTGGACGGGCGCGACAAGTACGCGCGCAACATGGAGATCGTCAGCGCGGAGGTTGCGGCCGATCCGGAAGAAGCCTTCCACTGGTACAACTACGGCATGACCGCGTTTCTGGGCGGCGACTTGCCGCGCGGAGTCGAGGGCTTCGAGCGTATGTGGGAGCTCTGCCGCAAGCACGGCATGCGCGGATTCACGCCCAACGGCATTCAAACGCTGGCGGATATTTACACCGAGCATCTGGGTCAGCCGCAAAAGGGCCTGGAGTATGCGAACGAGTGCCTCAAGCTCGCACCGCGCTATGCGAATGGGCATTTCTCCGCGGGCAAGGCGCTGGTCGAACTCAAACGGTACGACGAAGCGCGCGAGATGTACGAGCGCGCGATCGAAGACGCGCAGTACCTGGACCGCCAGTTCATCGTCGACGACGAAGTGCCGGCCTGGAAGGCGCAGTGCGAGATCGGCTCGACGTACGTCGCCCAGGGCGACGACGCCAAAGCGATCGAGTGGTTCGAGCGCGGTTTGGCGAATCGGCCGAAAGTCGAGCCGCTGCGCATCAACTACGCCAAATCGCTCGAGCGCGTCGGGCGGCTGGGCGAAGCCGAAAGCGTCTTTCGCGCGGTCTACGAAGATTTTCACGCCGAGCAGCCGACGCTCGAATACGTCAACTACTTGCTGCGCCGCCACAAGGAACGCGAAGCGCTCGAGGTGATCGAGCGCGAGCACGCAGCGCTGCAGCCGGCGATAGCGTCGCAGATGCTCATCGCGGCGGCGGCCGTGACACAGAAGAACGAATGGGGCGACGGCATCGCGCTGCTCGAAGCGGCGCTGGAGCGCGACCCGGCCAACCCCGACGCCGGCGCGCTGCTCGAAGCGGCCTACGCCCGGACCGGCAATACCGCCGCAGTCGAACAGCTGCGCGACCGCGAGCTCGCACTCGAACCGCAAACGCCTTCGCAGTTTCTGCGGCGTTTCAACGTGCTGCTGGCGCGAGGCCGCTATCAAGAGGCGCTCGACTGCGCGCAAGCCGGATTGTCTAAAGACGCCGGCGACCCGCGGCTAAAGTATAGCGCCGCCATCGCCTGCGCGAATTTGGGGCGCAAGCAAGACGCGCTCGAGCATGTACGAGACGTGACGTCCGCCGATGGCGACGTCTTCGTTCTGGCCGCATATCTGCAAGCGGCGGTTCAGCGTGAAGTGGGCCTGCTGCCCGAAGCGCTCGAGACACTGCAGCGCCTCATCGCCGCCGATCCGCAGCACGTCGACGGCATCGCGTTGTACGCCGCAGTACTCGAGTCGATGGAACGGACGCAGGATGCAGAAGCGGTGCTGCGCAGCGCGCTGCCGTTCGGAAAAGCGCGAATTGCGGCGGACCTTGCGAATCTCTACGTGCGAGCAGGTCGCCTTCAAGATGCCAAAGCGGTAGCAACGGCGGCGCTGGCGTGAACGAGTCCGAACTGCGCTACTCGATCGTCATTCCCGTCTTCAACAAGGCCGAGCTCACGCGCCAGTGCCTGCTCACGCTGCCTGCGACGATCCAGGAGGCGGGCGAAGGCGAAGTCATCGTCGTCGACAACGCGAGCTCGGACAACACCCCGCAGATGCTCGCCGAGTTTCCTTGGGTGCGCGTCATCCGCAACGAGCGCAATCTCGGCTTTGCGGGCGCGAACAATCAGGCCGCGCGTATCGCGCGCGGGCGGACGCTGGTGCTCTTGAATAACGACACCGAAGCGAAATCGGGCTGGCTCGCGAGCATGCTGGGCGCAGCCGAGCAGCGCGGCGTTGGCGCCGTCGGCGCGCGCCTGCTGTATCCCGACGGGACGATCCAGCACGCGGGCGTCGTGAACTACCCGTACCGGTTCGGAAGCATCGGCTTCGTTCCGTCGCACGACATGCACCAGTACAAAGGCGACTTCGCGTACGCGCGTCAGAGCCGGGATCTGCAAATGGTCACCGGCGCCTGTTTGGCGACGCCGCGCGCGCTGTACTTGGAGTTGGGCGGCTTGGACGAGGGCTTCTGGAACGGCTATGAGGACATCGACTACTGCCTGAAGGTTCGCGATCGCGGTTTGCGCGTCGTGTACCAAGCCGATGCCGTGCTCACGCACTACGAATCGCAGTCGGGCGTTCAGCGCTTTCGCCGCGTCGCCTGGAACAGCGAGCTGCTCGGGCGGCGCTGGAACGGCCGCGTCGACGCCGTCGACGGGTCGCGTCATCTGCTCAAGCGCGGCTACAACCGGCGGGAAGTTCGCCTTGCGCGCGGCTCGTTCTACTGCGAATCGGTGGAGAATCCGCCCGCGACGATTCTGCTGCACGGTGCGGCCGACCGATCGTCGGACGCGCATTTCATGCGGGCGCTTCGTGCAAATGCTACGCCGATCGATCGCATCGCGTATGCGGGCAGCGGGCAGTCGGCCGTGCAGGAAGCTCGCGCGCAGATGGAGCTCCGCGGAAACCGGTATCTCGCCCTCGTCGATACGCGCTGCGAGCTGCGCGAAGGCTGGCTGGACGAGCTCGTGCTCGAAGCCGAGTTCGGATGGAACGTCGGCGCGGCCGCCTACGGAAGCGAATTGGACGCGCGGTGCACGCTGCTCTCGCTGCGAAAGTATCCGCAGCATTGCCGCCTGCCGCAGAGCGATACTCTCGACGACGCCGTACGCGAGTTCTTGGAGGCCGGCCTCGAATTGCGCCGCGGCGCGCGCGTGGCCGCGGCCGCCTTGGCGACGCTTCCGCCGGCGCAGCCGCGCATAGCGCCCGCTCCGGACGTGCAGCGGATCGAAGAGCGCTTGCGCAGCGTGAAGGCTCGCAAACGCGGCCTGGTCTCGATCGTCATGCTCAGCTGGAACGCGCTCAACTTCACGAAGATCGCGCTCGATTCCATTCGGCGCTACACCAGCGGCCCGTACGAAGTCATCATCGTCGACAACGGATCGGATGCCGAGACCGTCTCCTGGCTGGCCGCGCAGAGCGGCATTCACGTCATTTACAACGCCGAAAACCGCGGCTATGCGGCGGCGAACAATCAGGCGATGGCGGCGGCGCGCGGCGAATACGTCGTGCTGCTCAACAATGACGTCATCCTGACCGAAGGCTGGCTGGACGGACTGCTCGCCGCTTTCGACCGCATTCCGGGTTTGGGCATTTCTGCGCCGCGCAGCAACAAGGTCGCCGGCGATCAACTCGTGGTCGACGCAGAGTACACCGGCGAGGACGGGCTCCAGATCTTCGCGCGCGAACGCGCGGCAGCCGCTCGCGGCCAAGGCTATTTGACCGACCGCGCCATCGGGCTCTGCTTGTGCATCGACCGGCGCGTCATCGAAGAGATCGGCGGCCTGGACGAAAGATTCGGGTTGGGCAATTTCGAGGATGACGACTACTCGGTGCGCGCGCGGGCTGCCGGTTATAAGATCTACGTCTGCGACGACGTGTTCATTCACCACTTCGGCTCGCAATCGTTTGCCGCGAACAAAGTCGACTATACCGCTACGATGCATGCGAATTGGAAAAAATTCGCCGCGAAGTGGGGATTGCCGCCGGAGTTTCCCGAGAACGGATACGATCTGCGGCCGGCAATAGCCCGCGGATTCGATCGCCGCGTCCATTTCGTACCGCTCCCGCCGGACGCGCCGGGTGAACGCGAGGGCGAGTACGCATTGGTCGTGGCCGCTGCGGTGCGCAACGAACGCGATTGGAACGAGCTCGCGCCGTTCGTGCGCCGCTATGCTTCCGCGTTCGAGCCGAACGATGCGACGCTGCTGAGCATTGCGGCAACGGGCGAACTCGATGCGCAAACCTTGGGCTCGCGCATCGAGCGCGCGCTCGCGAAGATCGGCGTTACGCCGCAAGCGGTGGCCGACATCACGGTGAGCGACGAGGATGGGTTGAACGCGTGGCTTGCCGGCCTGCAGGGCGCTGCGGTTTACGGTTTGGCGGGAACGGACGTGCCCGAGCTGGCCGCGCTGCCGGCGCTCCCGGCCAAGAGCCCGAGCGCGCTGCGCCGTCTGATCGCTGCCCGAGGTGCCGCATGAGAATCAATGCGAATCCGACGCTGCCGCCGGTCAGCCGCAGCAGCTCGGATCTGGCGCGCCTGGTTAGCGCGGAGTCATTGTCGGTCGCGCGGCTCGAAGCCGTGTTCACGCGGCGCGAGCAGGGTGCGCTCGGATTGGATTTGATCTTCGTGCGCGACGGCGAGATCGCCGTCATTCCGGCAATCCGCATCGCGCACGAAATGCTGCTCGAACGTGAATGGTCGCCGTTCATTTGGCCGCGCGAGGCGGCGGCGCTGCCCGAATCGACGCTCGATGCAGTGGAAGCGCAGGTTCTCCCGTGGCTCGAAGCGCTCGCGATGACCGGCAACGTCAACGGCGAGCAGGTGCGCCGCTTCTCGGAATTGCTCGAGGCCCGCGACTTCGAGCTGGCGCGCGAGGCCGGTTTTGCCGGAGCCGCGACGTTCCGCGACGCGGCTGCCGCAATCTCACCGTACGTCTATGCGCAGCGGTTTGCATCGGGCGCAACGGTAGGAATAACGGACGTTCGGGGCGCGAGCGGAGCGGCGCTTCTGGCGCGCAGCGCGCAGCGCGTGCAGTGCGATCTTGGAGATTCGGCGCTCAATGCGCTGGCGGCCCGGTGGTACGGCTCCGCCGTTTCGTTTGCGCCGGTGCAGGAGCCGTGCGACATCGGCATAGGGCGTGCGGGAACGCGCGTCGAGCTGCGCTTCGACGAAGCAGGCCCGTGCGTCGTTCAGGTTGCGACGCCGGTCCCGTCGGAGATCGTCGTCTCGTTCGATCCGGAGGATGCGCCGCCGTGCCGGAGTTTCTCGGTTACGTGCAAAGAGCGGTCGGCTCTTAGAAACACCGTGCTTGCCGCCAGCGATGTGCCGTGCGGCGGGTCGTCGGGCCGGATAATGCTCGTCCATGCCGACGTGCCGATGAATCAGCGAGGTGCGGAATGGGACGATCGCGCGGAACTGGCAAGGCGCCTGGCACACGAAGGCTTTACGATCGAGATGGCGCCGCCTTCGGCCGCCGCCGATCCGTCGCGCTTCGATTTGATCCACGCATTCGATCTCGGGCGCGATCCGGCAATTGCGCGCTATTTGGCCGAGGGGCGCCGCCATGGCATTCCGATCGTCGCGACGGCCGGATTTGCCGGCGACGGCGGCGAGTTCGCCTGGGCCGGCCAGGTCGTCAATGCGCTCATGCGCGTCGCGCAAGATGAAACCACGCTGGTCCAGCATCTGCAAATGATGGCCTTGCGCCGGCTCGCCGCCGATCGTCCGACGCCGGCAGCACATGAAGCCGCCGCGGCGTATGCCGGAGCGGTGCGCGAGGCGCTGTCGTGCGTCGACGTGCTGCTCGCGTGCACGGCGGCGGAAGAGCGATTCGCGCGCGAGCAATGCGCCTACGGCGGCCAGATACGCAGCGTGATCGCCTACGCGGCCGCCGCGGAGCCCGAACCCGTCGACGAGCTCGCGGGGACGTGGGATTTCGTGCTCGCGCACACACCTATCGCCTCCAATGCCAACCTCCTCATGCTCTCGCGTGCCGCGCAGGCTCTCGACGTGCCGCTCGTCGTCGCGGGTCCTGTGGCCGACGCTTTGTACTTTGCTTATCTGCGCGAGGCGTTCGACGGACGAACGGTGCTCTTGCCGCACGCGACCCCGGCACAGGTCAGCGCGCTTTACCGGCGTGCCCGCGTCTTTGCCGACTTCTCGTGGAGCCAGCCCAGCCTGCACCGTCTGGTCCTGGCAGCAGCCGCCGGCTGCAATCTGGCCGTGGCGCAGACGTCGCCTGCTGCGGCGCTGTGGAACTCGATGGTTTATACCGCCGACCCCGCCGCAATCGGTTCGGTCGAGCAGGCGCTGGCGGCCGCATGGGCTGCGCCGGCGGACCCCGGCTTGGCGGCAGCCGCCGGACGCGACGGGGACCCAAACCGGGCTTTCGTGGAGACGGTGCGGGCCTACGGAGCCGCGCAAAGCCTCCGCGCGGGCGTGCCCGCCTAAAATGCTTGCTTGCCCGGGCCGAAATAAGCAGTAGAAGGTAGGAGGCCTAAACATGGACGTTACGGTTGTTGCCGCCGGCGCGACGGCGCAGCAGCAAGCTCCGGAGCCGCAGGCTCCGGCAGCTCAAGCACAATCCGGTATTTCCGCACCGCCGCTTCCCGCGGCGCCGCCGGCGCGCGGCGCGCTCTCACCCGAGATCGCAAAAATTTTCGGCGGCGCGGTTCCATCTCAGCTCGCAGTCAACGTTTCGTACCGCGTCGAGCACAATCCCGACATGATCGTGACGGTCTTCACCGATCCGCACACCGGCAAAGAGATCGCCCAAGTGCCCGCAGAGGTCATGGTGCAGATCGCGCAGTTCTTCGACAAAGAGAGCGGCGTGACGCTCGATCGGAGCGCGTAGATCGTGGCGGGCCTGGGCAGCGGAAACATTTCGAATACGTTCGGGACGAACGTCCCGCCGATATCCTTTCCCGGCATCGCCTCGGGAATCGATTATAATTCGATCATCCAAAAACTGACCTCGCTGACGCTGGCGCCCGTCACGCAGATCAACGCGCAAATCTCGACGCTCAATGCCGGAAACGCCGAGCTGCTCAAGCTCAACGGCATGCTCGCGTCGGTCCAGAACGCGCTGACCGCGCTCTCCGACCCGTCGATCTTCAACGCGTACGACGCAACCTCGTCGAACACGGGCATCGCGACCGCCTCGGGAATTCCCAGCGTTGCCGCCAGTCCGGGAACGTACGTCATCGACGCCGCGCAGCTCGCGACGGCGACGCAGGTGCGATCCGCGACGAACCTTGGTCATACGGAAAACGACACGATTGGCGGCGTCAGCGCCTCGAACGTCCCGTTGATCGATTCGTACGCGGCCATCACGCCGAGCAACGGCCCCACGGGCCAGGGCAGCATCACGATCGACGGCGTGACCGTCAAGTACGACGTGACGAGCCAATCGCTCAACACGATCCTGGCGAACATCAACGCGGCCGTACACGCCGCCGGCGATGCGTCGTTCAACATCGGCTTCGTCGGGGCGAGCGATACCGTTCAAATTACCGACTCGAGCAAGCCGATCGCCTTGGGCTCGCCCGGCGACTCGGGCAATCTGCTGCAAGTGCTTCGCTTGGATCAGGCGCAGGTTCAGAACGGCGCGACGTCCGGCACCGTGACGGCGACCGCGGGTGTCGGCGGCATCAACGCCTCGCTCCCGTTCAACTCGGTCAACGGCTTGGGACAGACGACCGACGCCAACTACCTCACGCCGGTGACGCCCGGATTCTTCACGATCAACGGCGTGCAGATCAACGTCTCCTCAACGCAAAACGTCTACGACGTCTTGGCGGCGATCAATCAATCCAGTGCAGGCGTGACCGCCTCTTATAACACAGCGAACGGCCAGATCACGCTCACGAACAAAAACTCCGGTCCGCAGAGCATCGTTCTGGGATCGGGCTCGGATTCGAGCAACTTTTTGTCGGCGACCGGCCTAACTGCCGCCAGCGGCGCAGCGACGACGCTCGGGACGCAGGCTTGGGTCACGGTGCAAGCACCGGGCGGCGCGCCGCAGACCGTCTACAGCAACAGCAACGCCGTCACGAACGCGATCTCCGGCGTGACGCTCAACCTTCAGGCAAGCGATCCCGCAACGCCGTTCACGGTCACGGTCTCGCAGAGCAGCAAATCGCTGGTCAGTGCCGTATCGGCGTTCGTTTCCGCGTACAACGGCGTCATCGCCGAGATCAACAAGGCCACGGCGCCCCCGCTCATCGTGCAGTCGGCGACGGGCGGCGCGCATGGCGCGCAATCGGTCGGCGGCGGAGTCCTCTACAAGAACGCCGACGTCGGAACGATCAAGAATCAGCTCGTCTCGATGGTCTCGGGGCTGCTGGGCAATAACCCGCAGTACAACTCCCTCGCGTCGATCGGGCTGGACATGTCCAGTTCGTTTCAGCAGCTGACCGCGAATAACAATAGCGGAAGCTCCGGAAACAGCCAGCCGATCTCCACGCAGACCATCAACGGAACCGACGGAACGCTGCAGCCGCTCAACGTGCAGAAACTGCAGGCGGCGATGGCCGCGAATCCCACGGCGGTGGCCTCGCTCTTCAGCGGCGCCAACGGCATCGTCACGCAGATCGGCACGTACCTTGCGGGCGTCACCGGGGTCTCGACGGTCACCTCCACCAAGCTGCTGGGATCGGTCCCGACGATCTCGCTGATTCAAAGCTACGAGAACGCGATTCAGGCGCAAGTCCAGAACTTACAGCAGCAGGTCACGCAAATTCAAACCAACGCAAACATGCAGGCCGACATGCTCCGTCAAGAGTTCGTCGCCAGCGAAACCGCCATTGCGGGCTACCAAGCACTGCAGCAGCAGCTGGGCTCGTTCTTCACAAGTCCGGGCCACTAGCCGATAGACGTAGTGACATGGTCATGAAGAGCACTGCGGATCAACGCTACCTGGAGACGTCGATTGCGACCGCCTCCAAGGAAGACCTGATCGTGAAGATCTTCGACATCCTCGTGCTGGCGTCGTCGCAGGCGCTCGAGAAGTTGCGCAGCGACCGCAACGACATCGAGGGAATTCACAAGGCGCTGCTTCGCGCGCAGCGCGCGCTCTGTCTGCTGATGGGCTCGCTCGACATGGACATCGGCGGCGAAGTCGCGCGCAACCTGTTCCGCGTCTACGAGTTCTGGCATCACGAGCTCGTGCTGGCAAATATGCAGAAGGACGCCGACCGCGTGGAACGCATCCTGCCCAACTTCAAAGAATACCGTCAGATGTGGGCCCAGGCCGTTTCGCAGTTCAAAACCATGCATCAGCAGGCGCCGGCGGCGCCGCAGGCAGGCGGATTTGCCGCAGTTGGCTGAGCGCGCGGCGCTTTTGGAAAGCGTCGAAAGCGAGCTTCAAACCCTCGAGTCCCTGTGCGGCACGCTCGAGAGCGCGATGATGCGGCGCAGTTGGGGCGAGCTCAATGCGGCGATTGCCGACTCGCGGCGCGTCACGCACGCGCTGCAGAATGCGCTGGACGCTGCCCGGGACGCGCGTACGCCTGCGTATGACGAAGAGATCTTTCGCCGGATTCGTTACGTCTACGCGATCCGTCAGAATCAGATGACGCGCCTGCAGCATTTCGGTCAGTCGGTCACCGAGCGGCTCCAACTGATCTCGCGCTTTAAATCGGCGGCGCGCTCGATGGCATCGGGTGAGCGGCCGGCGCAAAAACGGCTCGGCTCTCTGGACCGCCTGACCTAGTTCCGCTCGTCGAACAGCGCGATCAACGCTGCGATCAGCGTGCGCGCGGCGGCATCGAGCGCTTCGTCCGCAGAAAAAAGCAGCGCGGTCGTGCGATCGATCCGCATCCGGACGAAAAATCGCTGTAACTGCATCGACGATGTCTGCGCGTAGGCGCGCAAGGCGGCGTTCGCGTCGTCGATGCGTCCGGGCGGCGCGTCGGCAGCGACGCTGCGCGCTTGCAGCGCGAGCGTCATCTGGCGTGCTTTGTTGAAGTCCCACCGCGAGGGCTCTTCCTGCATGCGGCGCACGATCGCCAGCGTCGGCGCGTCGATCTCAGTGAAGAGGCGAAGCGCGGTGCGTTCGCGCAGCGGCTCGGGCTGCGCAACTTCCGAGGGAATTAGCGCATCCGGCGCGGCCAGCAGCTCGCCGGCGTATTCCGCGAGCGGTTCTTTCTTGCCGAGCCGTTCGTGCAGAACGATGCGCTGCAGCAGCTGGCTTTGCGCATCCAGATGAGCGCCCAGATTCGCCGGATCCGCGCCGTCGGGCGTCTGCGAGCACGCGAGCGCGCCGCCTAAGATGAAATGCTGCAGCAGCGCCGGCGCTTTGGTTCCGGTGAACAGGCGCTCGAAGTACGCGAGCGAGGGCCGGTCGATGCGTCCGTAGAGCAGAATCGCTTCGCGCGCGGCGGGCTCAACGTCGGGCGGCTGAACGGGCGGGGGCGGCATCTCGGGCTCGGCGTCCGGCTCTCCGGGCTCCCAGACGGGCTCGGGCTGCGCGGGCGGTGGTGCCGGCTCCGGCTGCGCAGGCAGCGGGGTGGACGGCGGCAGCGGCGGCTCGATCGCGGGCTGATACTCGGCCGTTGCAGCTTCGGCGAGCGGCTCGAGCAGCTCGTCTTCCTCGAGCTCGTAAAAGGGCCGCTCGGGCGGCGGAGGCTCGGGTTGAATGGACGGCGCGGCCACGATGTCCGCAGGCAAGACCGCCGCGGCGCCTTCCTTGCGCGCGAGCACGAGCGGCTCGGCGCCGACGACGGCCGACTCTTCGGCCTGGACGTGGGGAGCTATCACCAGCGGCTTGTTCCCCATTCGAACGCCGATCTTCCAAAGAAAGGTCAGACGCGCTTTGGGAGGGACGTCGCCCGCGTTCGTGCCGGTGGTGAACAGTTCGTCGGCGGCGTCGTCCAATTGCGGCGTGCCGTCGCGCACGAACGAGCCGTTGCGGTACGAGGCGCCGCCGGGCAGGGGTACCGTTACCCGAACCGCGCGTGCCGGCTTGACACCCTCGTTGATCAGGCTCAGGGAGATCGTCGCGATCGCGCCCGGAATCAGGCCCGAGTCGGGTACGCCCGCGAGATCGCAGACCAAAACCGCGCTATTGAGCGGCGGCGCCGGGATCTCGGCCGAGGCGCCGGGCTCGCTGCCGCGCGACTCCCAACTCCCGCGCGAGCGTTTCGCCACGCCGAGGGACTTGCGCTGGAGCTCGACGAGCTTCATATCCGCGCTCGCCTCGAAATCCGGATTGCGTTTGCGTTTCATGACGGCGGGCGCAGACGCCCGAGCAATCGTTCCCACATTCCCGTTCCCGCTCCGTTCGCCGCCATGGCCGGGGAACCGCGTGCCGCAAGTGCGGCCAGAACGTGATCGTGCCCCACGACGGTGCTGGCGCGGTCGGCCGCCTCCCGCATGGACAGATGTGCGAGGGTCATAAGGCGGCGGGCCAAGCCGCCGGAAGAGGTCACGAGCAGACGTTGCGCCTCCGGAGTGAAAAGGCGCGCGCCGCGTGCCAGCCCGGCGCGCTCCAGGCGGTACTCCAAGATCGCCGCGAGCATCGCATCGTCGAGCGGCTCGAGCCGGATCCAGCCGTCGACCCGGTCGAAAAGATTTTCACGCGCATGCAGATGCCGCTCCAATTCGCTTTGTCCGAAGAGCAGGATGTTCAGCAATTTCTTCTGCGGTACGTGATAGTTCAACAGCAGGCGCAGCGCCTCTAAGTTTTCGTCGCCCAGGTTCTGCGCTTCGTCGATGACCAGCACCAGGGTCCGCCCTTCGAGCACCGCGGCTTCGAAGAAAAAATTCTTGAGCGCATTCTTGAGTGAGGCGCCCGATCTCGGCGGCAGGGAAAGGCCGAAGACGCGGCCGACCGCCATCAGGAACTCCACGTCCGTGCCGAACGTCGGATCGAGAATTTTACCGAGCACGACCCGGTCGTCGGCGAGCATCTCTTGCTCGAGCGCCAAAGAGAGGCTGGTCTTGCCGGTCCCGGGTTCGCCCAGGACCACCGTCAGGCCGCGCGATTCGTCGATGGAGCTCGCCAGGCGATCCTTCGCTTTACGAAGCGGACCCAGTTCGCAATAAAAAAACGGATCGGCCGTATCGAGAAATGGATCGCGCTCGAGACCGAAATAGCGGTAGTAGTGCGTCGGCATTCCTGCTAACCCTTATTTAGGCTCGGGCCGATAAACTCTTTGTGCTTAAAGATACGCGATCGACAGGCTCCCGCACCGTCGTGTTCGTCCTGGGAATGCACCGTTCCGGAACCTCGCTGACGACGGGAATTCTCAATGCGCTCGGCGTCTCGCTCAGCGAAGATTTGATGCCGCCGACCGAACACAACGCCAAAGGATACTTCGAGTCGGTTTCGATCGCGAACATTCACGACAACATCCTGCGCACGCTCGGCAGCGCGTGGGATGGAAGCACGTCGGAGCGGCCGTTTCCGGACCGGTGGTGGGCGCTTCCGGCCGTGCAGCCGTACAAACAGCAGCTGAAGGATTTGGTGCGCCGCGAAGTCGCGGCCGTCCCGGAGATCTGGGGTTTTAAAGATCCCCGCACGTCACGATTGCTGCCGCTCTGGAACGAGATCATCGCCGAGCTTGGATTGGATGCGCGCTTCGTCTTGGTCGTGCGCCATCCGCGCGACGTCGCCAGCTCGCTGCGCAAGCGCGACGGCATGGACGGCACGCTCGCCGAACAGCTCTGGCTCGAGCACACCGTCGACGCATTGATCCACGGAAAAGATCGCCTCAAGGCGATTGTCGAGTACACGCGCTGGTTCGAGAATCCGATCGGCGAGGCGGAATACATGATCTCCGGGCTCGGCCTGCCGATGCCGCCGCGCGAAAAGCTGCAAGCCGTTATCGCGGAGCTCGTCTCCGAAGATCTGCGCCACAACAAGACCGAGCAGGCCGCGTGTTTGCTGCCCTTCTCGCGCGAACTCTACGAGGCGCTGACCGCACGGGATCTCGGACAGATCGAGATGCTCGCGCAGCTGTTCGACGTGTCCCGCGCCTATACGTCCAAGGTGATCGACCGGCAAAAGAACCGCACCGCACCGCCCGCTGCGGCGGTCGCTCCGGCAGTCGCGCAGCTCTCGCCGGCCGAGCTCGCCCGGCGCATCGACTGGCGCGAAGACGTCAGCCCCGACGAAGTCCGAGTCTATCTGGATGCACCGAACGCACAGTTCCGCCGCCTTGCGAATCTGGCGCTGGCAAAGACCGCGATCCGCAACGCTTTGGATTACGCGGGTGCGACTGCGGCGGCCGAAGGCTACCGCGTCCAGGATACGCTGGAAGTCATCAAAGGGCTCAACTCGATGGCGGACTGCGACGCCGTCTACGCCGAAGCGCTCAAGCAATTGGGATTGCAGGCTGTGGCCAACGGGCAGATCGACACGGGGGCCGGCATGCTGCAGGAGACGATGCTGCGGGCCTCCATCACCGGACAAGCGCGGGATCCGCGTTCGAAAAAAGCGTTTCGCTATACGCATGACGCGGAGATCGACCGGGCGCTCGAGCGCGCCGCATCACATTTCGCACCGCCGGCCTTTGCCGCAGCGCCGTCCAATCCGCTGCGCCTGACCATTCTGTGCACGAAGCTCATCGACCAGGACGGTCCGTCGATCGTCACGCTCAAACGCGCACAGATCTTCCGAGATCTCGGATTCGACGTGCGCCTCGTGTCGACGGGCCTGGGCGGAACGCACGGAGTCGAATCGGCAATCGGCCAAGCATTCCTGCGCACCGGCATTCCGTGGCATCAAATTCCCAAAGGGAAGATTTCACAGCAAATCGGCTCGCTCGTCGAGTACTTCAATGCCAATCCCGCCGATATCGCGGTGTACATGGCATCGACTTCGGACGCCGCCGCAAAGATGATGGGCTGCATCGGCGCGGCTCCCGTGCAGTCGTGGGACAACCGCGCGCTCGAACCGCTCGCGGGCCGATACGACCTCATCAACCAGTCGCTCTCGCCCAAACAAGAGTCGCACACCGCATGGCCGGGACGCGCGCGGTACACCGGGCCGTACGTCGCGATTGCGGACGAAATCGACGCCGCCGAGCCGCTGTCGCGCCACTTGCTGGGTGTGCCGGAAGATGCCGTAGTTCTGGCGACCTTCGGCCGCGTCGAGAAGTGCGCGAACAACGAGTACCTGGAACCGATGGCGACCGTGCTCGCGGTCGAACCCAATGCGTGGCTGCTCATCGCGGGCCCAGACAACGACGAGCGATGGGACGTCATGCGCGCTTATTTCGATCGCTGCGGGGTGACGGCGCGCGTGAAATTCCTGGGCAACCGTCAGGCCGACGGTCCGCGTCTGCTCAAGAGCGTCGACCTCTACTGCGATTCGTATCCTTGGCCCGGCGGTCAAAGCTTGCTCGATGCGATGCAGGCCGGACTGCCCATCGCCGCGATGCGCCGGGTGACCGATACCGACCTCGATCCGGTCGGCGAGAGCGCGACGACCTCAGTTGCCCAGACGCTGCTCGACGGCGTCGTCGAGCTGGCTCCCGCCGGCGACCGGGACGCCTATGTTGCGCTGATTCGCAAGTACGTGGCGGATCCGGAGCTTCGCGCCCAGGCCGGCGCGCGCACGCGAGAAAAAGCCGTGCGCGACTGCAGCATGCGCGATTCGACGAAGCGTTATGCCGATCTGTTGCGCGAACTGGTTGAGGTGAAGGCGGGAATTACCGCGGCCGCTTCCTAACCACGCGGACGAGCATGACGCCTTCGGACGGCCTCGACGAGCTCGAGGCCAGAACGATCTTCATTCTGCGCGAGGCGTTTGCGTGCGTCGCTCCGCTGGCGATGCTCTGGTCGATCGGAAAAGACAGCACCGCCCTTCTGTGGATGGTGCGCAAGGCGTTTCTGGGCGAAGTGCCGTTTCCGCTCGTGCTTCTCGACACCGGCATGGAGTTTCCCGAGGTGTACGAGTTTCGCGATCGTCTGGTAGAGCGGTGGAAACTGCCCGTGCTGAATGAGCAATGCCCGCCAGAAAGCAGCGTCGATCAAACGCTTCCGCCCGCGGCGCGGCATGCGGCGCGAAAGACCGCCGGGCTGCGCGCGCTTTTACTGCGCGAGGGCTATCGCGGCCTTATCCTGGGGATCCGGCGCGACGAACAGGCCATCCGCGCGAAAGAACGCGTGTTTAGTCCGCGCAACGCCGACGGCTCTTGGGACGCGCGAACGCAGCCGCCCGAGCTCTGGGACTACTTTCCTTACGAAGTTCCGGACGGCGCGCACGTGCGGATTCATCCCCTCCTGCACTGGACCGAGATCGACATCTGGCGCTACACCCAGCGCGAGAACATTCCGTACGTTCCGCTGTATCTGGCACGCAACGGCATGCGGTACCGTTCGCTCGGCGAGAGCAACATCACCGTACCGGTGCCGAGCACAGCCGGCACGCTCGACGCGATCATCGAAGAGCTGCGCACGACGCGGTTGCCGGAACGCGCGGGCCGAACCATGGATCGGGAAAGCGAAGACGCCTTCGAGCGTCTTCGCGCATCGGGGTATATGTGAGCGCGGTCCGGGTCGTCATGGTCGGCGACGTCGACGCCGGAAAATCGACCATCCTGGGCCGGCTGCTCGTCGATCTCGGCGAAGTAACGCCGGAAAGACTCGAGGAGCTCCAAGACACCAGCGCCCGCCGCGGCGTGCCGATCGAATATTCTTTTCTGCTCGATGCGTTCCAAGTGGAACGCGATCAGGCCATTACGCTCGACGTCACGCGGATTTGGGTGCGGCGCGAGACCCGCGATCTCGTCTTCGTCGACGCGCCCGGACACCGCGAGCTCATCCGCAACCTGCTCAGCGGAGCCTCCGAAGTGGACGCCGCGGTCATGGTGGTCGCTGCGGACGACGGGATCACGTTTCAGACCCGGCGGCAGGCGCTGTTCCTGCGGTGGTTCGGTTTTCGCGACGTCATCGTCGCGATCAACAAGCTCGACCTGGCGTCCGATCCGCGCGCGGCATTCGAAGC
>DASRDE010000015.1:0-3281 GCA_035652755.1 Vulcanimicrobiaceae bacterium
CGTTGCATAGGTGTGCCCGAACATCGCGTTCAGGCTATCCGGTTCGTCGGGTTCGCCTAAACGGACGATGCCCGGCTGCGTCCATGCGTTGTGCGTGCCGCGGACGGTGCCGCCCGTTCGGCTGCACGCAGCGAGCAGGCACAGGCAGAACACGGCGAGCGTTACGCGACGAACGATCGTCATACGGCTGCCTGTGCGATCAGCGGCCGGCTCTTGCGCAGCGCGGGCGCGATCGCATCCCACAGCGCACGCGCGCCGAACCGGACGACGTCGTCCGCGGGCAGGCCCGTCTGCGTTTTCACACGCGCGATCTCGCTGCGAGCCCGATCGTCGCTCAGCCCGAATGTATTAACGGCCACGCCCGCGACGGCCGCGGGCTTGACGCGCGCGGCGATCGATTCGTGCGCCGCCACCAATTCGCTGTATCCCACGACCGGCGTGTCGTACCCCTCGATGCGGTCGCGTTTGGGGTCGACCACGAGCAGCAGGGCGTCAGGTGCGGCTCCATACATGAGCGCAAGCGTCACCGGGGCGTAGGCTGGATGGTTGATACTGCCCTGTCCTTCGACCAGAATATACTCGGGTTTCCGCCGCGCCGCTTCGAGCACGATCTGCTCGGCTGCGCCGGTCGTAAAATCTGCGATGACGCGATCGACGGCAATGCCCCAGCCGGCAATCATGATGCCGGTTTGTCCGGTCGGCGCGAACTCCGCGCGCGTCCCCGACGCGGCCGCGGCACGCGCCAGTTCCAGCATCACGGTCATCTTGCCGACGGCACAGTCGTTGCCAACCGCGAGCAGTATCGGCGGCTTTACGCCGTACACGTCCCCCGAGAAGAGCGGCACCTCGGGCGGTTTTCGCACGTCGCGAATAGCAACGCCCGCGGAGCGCGCGGCAGCGGCAAACTCCGCATCGTCGCAGAGCATGTCGTGAAGGCCGCTGACGATTTCGAGCTTGGCGTCGATCGCCTGGAGGATCTGCTCGCGCCACTGCGCCGGAAGCCGGCCGCCCTTGGGCGCCGTTCCGATGAGCAAGGCCGTCGGCCCGAAGTGCATGCCGCTGGATACGTCCGGTACGATCGGGGCGGTCGATTCCAGGTAGGCAAGGACGTCGCAAACGCGCCGCCCCGCGAATTGCGGATCGATCACGGCGACGGTCGGGTCGCTGCCGTATCGAAGGACGCCGTGTGCGGTCTTCGCTTCGGTGAACGCGTACGGCGCCAGGATCAGATAGCGGCGCTTATGCAACGGCGGCCCGTTCCCCAACGCCCAGCCCGGGGCCGTCGGGCAGCACGATCTTCCCATCTGCGTACCGGATGCCGGTGAACGGATCGTCTTTGGTCAGAAACGGTCCGTCGATGTCGGCCCAGTCGACCAGCGGCGAGATATGCGCCGCAGCGGTAGCGCAAATCTGGGACTCGACCATGCAGCCGAGCATGACTTTAAAACCGAGCGCACGCGCCGCATGGATCATCGCAATCGCTCCGCGCAGTCCGCCGGTCTTGGCGAGCTTCACGTTCACCCCGTCGACGCAGCCGATCAGGCGCGGCAAGTCCGCCGCGGTCAGCGAGTCCTCGTCGGTGACGATAGGTACGGCCGAGCGTTCGCGCACGAACCGCAACTGCTCCGGGTGCCCCGCGGGAATGGGCTGTTCGCAAAACTCTACGTCGTACCGGCGCAGCTCGTTCAGGGCTGCGACGGCCTCATCCGGCGTCCAGCCTTCGTTTGCATCGACGCGAACCGTTCCGCGGTACGCCGAGCGCACCAGCTCGACGATCTCGACGTCCGCTCGCACGTCGCCGCGGCCGAGTTTGATCTTGACGATCGGGTGGTCTGCGATTTCAGCGAGTTTATCGAGCGTCGCTTGCGGATCCGCGATGCCCAGGGTGAACGAGGTGACCGGCGTGGCTTGTGGATCCAGGCCGAACAGGCGATAGAGCGGGAGACCGCAATCCTTTCCGATCAGATCGTGCAGTGCCAGATCCAGCGCGCATCGC
The DNA here is from genome assembly GCA_035652755.1 of Vulcanimicrobiaceae bacterium. Classification (GTDB taxonomy): domain Bacteria; phylum Vulcanimicrobiota; class Vulcanimicrobiia; order Vulcanimicrobiales; family Vulcanimicrobiaceae; genus DASRDE01. The sequence goes on from DASRDE010000015.1 coordinate 1,997, forward strand.
GCGGCGGACGGAATCTGCTGCGTGAGAATGCCGTCGAGCAGATACGGATCGGATGCGTGCAGCGGATGCTCGGCAAAGTACGAAAGAACGCTGTCGACGCTCTCCCCGTAGCGTTCGCTGGGCGCTGCTTCGCCCAAGCCTTGCAAGCCGTTCCACGCCAAACGGACAACGGCGGTGTGCGCGACGTCTTCGCTGCTGCGAGCTATGGTGAAGCGATGAACCAGCGGCAGATCGAGGCGCTCGATCGATAACCGGAGCGGCGTCATGCTCCGTCGCATTCGTCGCGGCGGCGCCGTGCTCCGGCGCCGCCGCTCGACGAGATGTCCGCTCCTTAGTGGTTGGTGGTAGTGCTGTCGGCGGAGCGGTCCTCGTCATCGGTCAGCGCGGAATCGGCCGTGCCGCGCTCCTCGCGAGGTTCTCCATCTGCAGTCTCTGCGAGTGTGCGGCTCCCGTAGTCGCTGGGCCGGCCTTGTACATCGCGCTCGTTTCTTTCGTCCATCTCGCTCACTCTCTGCAGGCGCAGGGTACCCATCCGACTTCAGCGCGAAACCGGCGTAGCGACGCGGTAGAGCGATCCGCGGTGATCGAAGCGCACTCCCTCGCCGAGCGTGCGAGCCGCGTGACGCTCCGAGCCGCGTATGACGCGGCGCTCTTCGAAGTTGTCGTACCGCGGCACCGGTTGGTGCAGCCGCTGCTGCTCGCGATCCTGCGATGCGACGGCGTGGTCGAGCTCGTGAGCCAGACCCAACGCGGGGCTTTGCTTTCCGCCCCGGGTCGTGCGCAGCGCGCTGTACGGATCCCACCAAACCGCGTTGGTGTTGGGATCGAAGCGATCGCCTCCGCGCCGATCGATACGCAAGCGGAAATGCGTGGGCGAATGTTCGATGCGCGCGAAGATCCCGCGCTCGGACGAATCGCGGCAAAGATAACGCTTCGCCAAGGCATAGTCGCTCTGTGCCCGGCGCGGAACGGCGATCGACATGCCGCGCATTCACGACGCCGCGCACCGGCGTCAAGACGGTGAGAACGCACGGCGCGCAAAAGTCAAGGTCTTGACCGCGATGATAAGGTTGGAACGTCGACTGCGCATAGCGCGCAGCGCACCATAGGTGCTGGACCAACGAGAGAACCTAGGGAGCATCAGCTTCGGTCACGACGGTACGGCTTGGCCTTTACGGCTGCCGGACCGGCGCCCGGGCCGCACCCACCTGCGAGAACGCAGGTTCGGACCCTCGTGCGAAAGACGCTACGTGCGGTTGACGGCCTCGAAAAGCGCGCTTCGCCA
>DASRDE010000016.1:0-44269 GCA_035652755.1 Vulcanimicrobiaceae bacterium
GGGCTTAGCGCTCTTCGGGCTGCCGCGCGCCGACACGCGCGCGAGCAAGATTGCCGGCTGCGCCGTCGCCGCGATCACGTTCTTGGTTCCGATCGTGCTCGGCGGGGACGGCAACTTCGCAGCGCACTGGCTCTCGCGGCCCTTCACGGCTTCGCTGCACTTTGCGTGGAACGGGCCGGCATACTGGATCGTGCTGTTGCTCGCGCTGTGCGCGTTCTGCGCGATCCTCGGCACGAACATGACGCGCCCGCGCGTGCTGATCGCGCTGCTGCTGATGCTCGAGGGCGCGATGATGGGCGTCTTCGAGGCCAAAGACGTCCTCGCGTTCGCGCTGTTTTGGGATTTGATGCTCATACCGCCGTTCTTCGCCCTGGTCGGCTGGGGCGGCCATCGCGAAACCGCGTGGCGGTATTTGATTTACAACTTCTCCGGCGGCCTGTTGCTGCTGCTGGCAACCGCGGCTTTCGGAGTGCTCTACGGGTCGACCGACGTGATCGGCACGGCGCACCAGCTGCAGGGTGCGTGGGCTCCGTGGATCTTTGCGGGCTTCGCGTTTGCCTTTGCAGTGAAGACGCCGGTCTTTCCGCTGCACACGTGGATGCCGCCGACCTACGCAGACTCTCCGCCGCCGATGGCTGCCGTCGTCAGCGCCGTGCAATCGAAGGCGGGGCTCTACGGCTTTTTGGTGATTTGCCTGCCGTTCTTCGCCGGCGCGATGGCGCAGTCGCGCTGGATCTTCATCACGCTCGCGCTCATCTCGCTGCTGTACGGCGCGTATATCGCCCTGGTTCAGACGGATACCAAACGAATCGTCGCCTATTCCTCCCTTTCGCACTTGGGGCTGATCGTGCTGGGCATCTTCAGCTTGAATCCGGTCGCGATCGCGGGCGTGCTGCTCTATATCGTCGCGCACGGCCTGTTCAGCGCCGCGCTCTTCTTGACTCTTGGCTACGTCGAAGAGCGCGAGGGGACGCGTTCGCTCACCCGGCTGGGCGGCCTTGGCCGCGCCAATCCGAAGCTCGCCGGCGCATTCACGATCGCCGCGCTTGCGGCACTGGGTCTACCGGGCCTGGCCGGATTTGCCGGTGAACTGATCACCTTAACCGGCGTTTTCCAAGCGGGCCTGTTCTGGCCCGCGCTTATCGCGCTGGTGCCGATCGTGCTCGCATCCGCGTATATGCTGCGTTTGCTGCAGGACGTCATCAACGGACCGGAGGTCGAGGACATTCCGCAGCGCCCGGATCTGACCCTCACGGAAGCTTTCGCCTTGGCGCCGCTGCTCGCGGCCGTGACGGTGCTCGGGTGTTATCCGCACGCCGTTCTCTCGACGGTCGTTCCCGCCGCGGGAGCACTGCTGAAATGATCGCCAATCCATTTACCGCACAGGATTGGAACGCGGTTGCTCCGCTGTTCATCGTGGGATTTACGGCGCTCGCCGTGCTGCTGGCCGATCTCGTCGCGCCCAAGCAGCCCAGCCGCTACGTGCCCATCGGAATCGGTATCGCAGGTCTGGCGGCGGCGGGCGTCTATGCGGGTTCGGAGTATTTCGCACCGGCGCACGACGCGTTCGGCGGCGGCTTTATCCTGGGCGGCTTTTCTATCGTGCTGCAAGCGATTATCGTCGTGGCTGCGATCTTTTCGCTCGGGCTTTACGGCACGATCGGCAAGGCTCAAGGCGTTGCAGGCGCGACCGCGCTGCTCCTATGGAGTACGTCCGGCGCGATGCTGATGGCCGGCGCGGCGAATTTAATGACGATCTTCCTGGGTCTGGAACTGCTCTCGCTCGCGCTCTACTGCCTGTGCGGTTTGGCCGACCGGCCGGCGTCGCGCGAATCCGCGCTCAAATACCTGATCCTCAGTTCGACCGCATCGGGGTTTTTGCTGTTCGGTATGGCCCTGCTCTTCGGCACGAGCGGAAGCGTCGCGCTTTCCGCGCTGAGCTCACCCGCATTGGCAGCCAATCCGTTGTACTGGATCGGAGGCGGTCTCTTCTTGGCGGGGCTGGCCTTTAAATTGAGCTTGGTTCCGTTCCACGTCTGGTCGCCGGACGTCTACGAAGGCGCACCCCTGCCCGTCACGGCATTCATGAGCGTCGTGACCAAAGCGGCGACAATTGCGGTCTTCGCGCGCTTTGCATACGCGGCAATCGCTCCGGGCGCGTCCGGCGCGATGCTGCTTCCTTTTTATATTATTGCCGGGATCTCGATGATCGCGGGCAACCTGGGCATGCTGGCGCAGACCGACATGAAGCGTCTGCTCGCCTATTCGGGCATCGCACAGATCGGGTACATCGTCGCCGCGCTCGCCGGCGCCAGCGCGCTGGGCGTACGCTATGCCATCTATTATCTGGCCGCGTACGCATTCATGAACCTGGGCGCATTTGCGACCGTCGCGCTGCTTTCGGGTGAGAACGAGGAGGGCTCACGCATTGCGGCCTTCCAGGGCCTGGCGCAGCGCCGGCCGTTCCTCGCCGCAGCGATGACGTTCTTCCTGCTCGCACTGGCGGGATTTCCGCCGACGGCGGGCTTCCTCGGAAAGATTCTGATCCTTTCGACCAACGTGAGCACCGGATATCCGTGGCTGGCGGGATTGCTGATCGCCGGTACCGCCATCTCGCTGTACGCGTATTTCAAGGTGATTCGCTTGATGTACGAACCGCACGCGCGTCCTTATGCCGGCGTTTCGGCCCGCGCACCGCTTGCCTATCTCTCGCTGGCGATCTGTCTTGCCGCGCTGCTCGTCATGACGTTCTATCCGCTCACGCCGAGCAACGTGCTCCCGCTCGCAAAGTAGCCGGCGCCTCGCGTGTAAAGCGGTCTAAACGCAGGAGCCCCGTTTGGGGCTCTTTTGTTTAGCACGCGTAAAGCGTTTGTATAAAGTCTTTGTATATTCGGTCCGTTTTGGGTCCGATAAGCATCCGAGCGTCCGATATCCCCGATATACGGCCTCAGGAGCGGTGTGCCGGCGGTCGGCCTTCAGAAGGATTTGTTGAATGACGCTCGGACGCGCGCTCTTATTGACGTCGGCCTTTTTGCTTTCGGCCGCGCTTCCCGTTTTTACCGCCGCCGCACCCGTGCCGGCACATCCCGTCGTCAAACTGCAGCTCACCGGCGATCTGCTGGCGCTGGCCGACGGCAAGATCGTAGCGACGCCGGTCGATAAGGCCGTGCTCAAGCGCGGCGACTTGGTGCGATACACGATTGTGGCCTCAAACGCCGGCGGCAAACCCGCTGTCGCACTGAGCACGGTCGGTCCGGTTCCCGCGCGTATGGAATACGTGGCAGGCAGCGCGTCGCACGCGCCCGCGGCCTCGGTGGAATTCTCGCTGGACGGTAAGAGCTTCTCCGCGCAGCCGATGGTGACGGTGAACACGAGCCGCGGCCCGGTGCAAAAACCCGCCGACCCCGAGCAGTACGTCGCAGTCCGGTGGGTCAACGCGCGGCCGCTCGCGCCCAAGCAGCGCGTGCGGTACACGTATGAGGTGCGCGTGAAATGAGAGCGCGCCTTTTTTGCTTAGCCTTCTTTGCCGCCGCGCTCGTCCCGGGCGCGCACGCGCTGGCCGGCCAAACGCCGCCGAACACGACGATTCAAAACACCGCAAGCGCGACCTATAAGGACGCGGGCGGCAATTCGTATACGACCCAGTCGAACACGGTCACGACGATCGTCCAGAATGCGCCCTCGCTGACCGTAACGACGAACAACGGCGCGGCCGCGGGGTCGCAGACCATCGCTCCCGGACAGGTCGTAAGCGATACCTACACGCTGACCAATACGGGTAACGCGAGCGGTAATTTCGCGCTCACCACCGGCCCGACGGACAACGGCGTGCAAGGCGCCGGCAACGACAACGGCAACACGAGCAGCGTCCAGTTCATCTACAACAGCACGACCTACACGACCGTGGCTGCTTTGAACACGGCCCTCGCGGCTGCCGCCGCCACGTCGACGGGCAGCTCGATCACGGTCCAAGTGTAGTACACGCTGTCGTCGAGTCCGGCAAATGTTCCCGGCACCGTGACGACGCAGCTCAAAGCGACCATCGCGTACGCGGCCGTCGGATCCGCCGGCGCAGTCACCTCGGCTGCCGTTTCGAATACGTATACCGATACGGTTCAGAGCGACGCCCGCATGGACATGCAGAAGACGGCCGTCCAAGGCGGCTCTTCGCCGTACAACATCACGTACACGATCAACGCGAACAACGGCGGCGCTTTCGGTTCTCAGGCGCTCAACTCGGTAACGTCCATGGGCTTCCCGACGAAGGGCTGCTTGGCCATCGTCGACAAACTTCCGACGTTCGGCGCGACCCCGCCCAGTGTCGTGGGCACGCCGACGATCACGTATACCGCCGGTACCAACGGCTTCCCGGCCAGCGGCGTCAGCGCATCGATCTACTACACGACGTCGGCCAACGGCAGCAGCGGCTGGACGACGAGCGCGCCCGCAAATCCAACGTTCATCGCCGTGTTCTTGAGCGTAACGTCCGGAACGACGTGTCTGAACGCGCACGCGGGAACGAGCACGGGCAGCGTCACGAACGCGCAAGCGGCGATTCAACTGCAGTTCGTCATGCCGCAGCCGACCGGGTCGGGCTCCGGTAATCCGAACGCGTACCAAAACATCTCGACGTCGATATTCGGCGACAACCAGCCGACCGAACATATCGACGGCGGCAACATTCCCGCGGGCACCGCCGACAGTGGCGGCGCGGCGCCGATTTACGCGGCCAACCAAGGCATCGATCTCAACCCGATTCCTTCGGGCGGCGGCAGCAGCGGCGGCAACGGCTGGTCGAACACGACGCTCAATAACGCCCACTTGGCGGCGGGCGTCTTCAACGGGCCGTCCAGCAGCACGCCTCTGACGATGTCCACGCTGATTTCGTCGTCGCAGGCGACGGGCTCGTACGACGGCGTGGTTGCAGTCAATGCGAACGACGACTTCACGCAAATGTCGTTCACGCCGGCGGCTTTTACGTCGATCAATTCGAGCGCGGTGATCGGCAGCCCGAGCGGCAACACGTACACGTCTGCGGTCAGCGGCATCAACGTCCCCAACGCCCTTTACAACTCGGGCAACAAGGACGACTCGTATACCGTTGCGGTCACGGCACCGGCCGGCGGCTGGACCGTGCAGCTCTTCCCCGACAACGGGTCGGGTACGGGCCCGGCCGGCGCAGCGTACGCAGGCTGTACGAGTCCCGCCGCGTCTTGCACGGCGACCGTGGCACTCTCGTCCGGTTCGGCGATTCAATACTGGGCCGTCTATAACGCGCCCAGCGGCGTTACGACCTTCACGCGCTTCGACAGCTCGATCGTCGCCACGTCCGTCAACGACAACACGCAGGTCAACAACACGCACGACGAGCTGTACAGCGGCTTTATCGCGCTGACCAAGAGCGTGACGATCACTTCATCGGGATGTCCTTCGGGAACGTCGCCCGGCTACGGCGCGGGCGCACTCTGCCCGGGCGGCACGCTGACGTATTCCATCGATTACCGCAATATCGCGGTGACCGGCGGCAGCGGCAACACCGAACCCGCGAATGCGTTCCTTTCCACCAAGGCCGGCCAGCTGGTCGTCAGCGATGACGGCGCGGCAATCGGAAACACCTGGGCCACGAACACGAACGGCTTGAACGCCGCGGCGACCGATACGCCCGGCGGCGGCGGAACCTGGAACGCCGGCGACGTGTGGACGACCAACACTGTCGGCTCATCTCACTTCACGGTCACCATAGGAGGCGCGAGCTTCCAACTCGGCGCGGGCCAATTCGGTACGATCTCCTTCTCGGTCGTTGTGAAGTAGACAGCGTCCGGGGCTTCCTGGCGGCGTGCGCCGTGCTCCTCATCGTTTTGATGACGGGGCGCGGCGCTGCTGCGTCTACGCCCGGCGGAACGGTGCTTTCGAACGCAGCCACGGCGACGTTCGCGGATCCGCAAGGGCATCAATACGCCACGCAATCCAACACGATCGCAACGACGGTCGCGCAAGTCGGCTCGCTCGTCGTCAGTCCGAAAGAGGCCACGGCGAACCCGGCCGCGGACTCGGCTCCGCAGGGTCAGAACGTCGTTCGCACGTTCACGATCGCCAACACGAGCAATATCACCGACGCGTACCGCATTACGGCGGCCAACGTCTCGGCCGGGCACATCGCCGCAATCGCGTTCGCGACGCCCGGCGGTACGATTCCGGTCACAGTCGGCAGTACGGTCTCGCCGAACGTCGCGGCCGGCTCGTCGATTGCGGTGCAGGTTACGGTGGCAACGTCCGGTCTTGCGATCGGTCAATCGATCGCGGTGACGCTGACCGCGCAAACGACGGTGACCGGTACCGGAAACGGATTGCAAAGCGATAGCGGCCAGGCTTGGATCGTGATGGCCGCCGGACCGGTGCTCTCCGGACCGGGCGGCGCAAATACGAAGATCGCCAAGACCGTCAATCATCAAACCAGCGTGCAATCCAGCGGCGGCGCAAGCGTCACGTTCGACATTCTCGCGCAAAACACGGGCGGCTCGGCGGCTAACAACGTCGTGGTTTCGGATACGGTGCCCGCGGGATTGGCCCCGAACGTGTCCAGCGCGCAGATCGACGGACAGCCGGCCGGTTCGGCAGCGTCGCTCTCGGGACAAACGATAACCGTCCGCGTCGGAACGCTCGCGCCCGGGGCGAACCTCGACGTTTCATTCACCGCCGCGGTGCAGAACGAACAGACGCTGGGAACGACGTTCGTGAATACCGCGACGATCGCCGCAGACGGCATCGCACCGCTCGTCACCACACCGGCATCCGTTCTGCTCGGCACGGCGGATGAAGTCTTCGACGGGTACGGCGGCGCCGGCATGCCGATCTCGGGCGCAGTCGTGACGCTTACCGACGCGAACGGCACGCCGGTCAATCTTTCGCAGCCCGCCGGAAAACCGCAGAGCGGTTCCTCGGGCACGCAGAATCCCGCCGTCACCGGATCCGACGGCACGTACTCGTTCGCGCTCGCACCCTCCCAGATCGCGCCGGGAGGATCGCGCTTCTATTTGCTGATCAGCGCGGCCGGCTACTTGAACCGCCGCATTCAGCTCGACTTGAAACTCGACGCGCAGAGCCTGCTGTACGACGTCCAAGCGACGGCGATCGATCAGCAGCCGCTCGCCATCGCAGGCGGCTACGCGCTCACCAGCAACGCCGTGCAGTTGCAGAACGTCTTTGGACTCTTCGGCAACTTGCCGCTTTTTTCGACGCGTTCGGTGACGGTGCAAAAAACCGTCGATCGTCAAGTGGCCCAGGCCGGCGATCGCCTCGCGTATACGATCGCCTTCGGCAATCAATCGCACGCGGCGCTCGGAGCGGTGAAAATCGTCGACACGATGCCTCCCGGACTTGTCTACGCGACAGGCACGGCCAAAATCGACGGAACGCCGCAAGAACCGGCGATCTCCGGCAACACGCTGACGTGGACGCGCGCGGGCATGGCGCCGGGCGAGAACCATACGATTACGTACTACGCAGTCGTCTACCCCACGGTTGCCGCTAACACGACGCTGGACAACAGCGTAACCGTCACGGCCAACGTACCGCAAACGCAGGCAGGCGCGTCCGCAACGTCCACCGCAAGCGTCCAGATCGTTGCGGGCGCGTTCACCGACCGTTCGGTGATCACCGGACGCGTCTTCGTCGATACGATGGGTACCGGACGATTCGTCAAGGGCGACAAGGGCGTTCCGAACGTGCGCGTCTACTTGGAAGACGGCACCGCGGTCATCACGGACGAACAAGGGCGCTACTCGTTCCCGGCAGTCCGGCCGGGCGAACACGTGCTGCGGCTCGACGGCTCGACGCTGCCGGCGTCGGTGCATGCGGACGGATCCGTGCAGCAGCTCGTGCACGGAGTCTTCGACGACGGCCTCATGCAAGACGTGAACTTCGCGGTCGAGGGCGCACTGTGAAATCCGCCGCTCGTCTGCTGCGCACGTGCGGCATCGCGGTCACGACCGGCTCGTTCATCCTGTCGCTGCTGTTCTTGAGCTATGCCGATGCGCCGCCGAACAAGACGCTGTACGGCGATCTCTCGCACCTGCAGTACACCGCGACCGGCCCGCTCGACGCGAACTTCGTCTTCCCGAGCGACGGTTTCGCCAGCCCCACGATCGCGCTGCGATTCGTGCTCGCAACCGTTCGCGACGCTGGCGTGGAATTGCAGATCGACGGACAGGTCGTGCCGTCGACAAAGATCGGAAAACGCGTCGTCGAGATTAAATCGGGCCTTACGCAGTACGAATACTACGGTGTCGTGCTGCGGCCGGGTCCGAACGACGTCGTGATCACGCCGCTTGGTGCCAACGGATTGCGCGGTACGCCGCGGCGCGCGGTCATCTACGGACCCGGCGCTCCGGCGAGCCTGCATGCGGAATTCGAGCATCCGCTGATCGCCGACGGGCGCACGCCGCAAGGGCTGATGGTCACCGCACTGGATCGCTGGGGGCATCCCGCGCAGCCGGGAAGTGAAGTTCACGTTTCGATCGTGGAAGGCGATGCGCGGTTTTCGCAGGCTCGGCAAACCACGATCGTCGCGCACGACCAGCAGCCGTCCGTCCCGACGCCTGCAGCGTTCGCATCGGCGGCGCCCGCTGCCGGAGTACCGGCGGAAGGAGAATCCGACCCGTCGCGCCTCTCCGACATCTCGCTCGACGTCGGCGGATCGGCGACGATCCCGGTGACGCCCGGCATGCTCGCGGGCGACATGCGCGTACGCCTCACGTCGGGCGACATCGACTCGACGCAGACGTTCTTCATCCAGCCGTACCTGCGCAAGGCATTCGTCAATGGTCTGGTATCCGTCGGCACGGGCGCGGTGCCGGTAACGGTCGACGGCGACGGCGCAGTCGACAACGGCGGCGCTCGACGCGGACGCATCGCGCTCTTCGCGCAAGGCGCTGTAGGAAAGCACTCGAGTTTGACATTGGCCTACGAATCGCAGAATCGCCTCTCGCCCGTATCGTCCTTCGGACCGTACACGGCGGATCCGAACGAGCGGCCGTACCTCACATACGGCGATTCGTCGAGCATCAGCAGTGATTTCCATTCCAATACGCGGCTCTTTGCGCGCCTGGACTCCGGGCGCAGCAACGTCGAGTTTGGCCAGTTTACCGCAGATATCGCCGATCCGTCCGGCGTCGGCGCGTACCATCAGCTGTTGGGCGGCGCGAAAGCCGAGTATACGCTGCCGGGCGGAGCGGCGCGAGCGACCATCTTCACCGCGCGAAATACGACCGCTTACGTCTCGATCGTTATGCCCGCAAGCGGTTTGTCGCTGCTCGCGCAGCCGCTGCATCCGCAGATGGTCGTCGGCTCGGACTACCTCACGCTGGTGGCGCTGGACCGGCGCACGGGTGCGATCGTCACTCAGACGCCGCTGCAGCGGAATACCGACTACACGATCGACTATGCGACCGGAACGTTGCGATTCATCAACGTGCCGCTGCCGTTCGACGACAACTTCAATCCTCAGTCGGTTCTGGTGCAGTACGCCTACCAAGGCGCTGCCACCGCGTCGCAGACCACGGGCGCCGAAGTCCACGTCGACTTCGGGCGCAGCCTTTCCAACCGGCTGCAAATGGGATACGTCAACGATGCGACCGGCTCGGGAAATTTCTCGCTGTGGTCGCAGAGTCTGTCCGGAACCGTCACCGGAGGCGGCTGGATCCTCTCGCACGCTTCGAGCCGCGGCATAGCGCCCGGCATCATCACGTCGACGCTCGGCGTCGGTACGGGCGGCGACGCGCTGGCATTCGCTTACAGCCGGCGTACCGGTTTGGATCAAACGACGCTTTCCTACACCGACACGTCTTCGGGATACGGGAATCCATTCGGCGGATTGTCCGTTCCGGGATTCACGTCGTATCGCGCCGCGTGGACGCACGGCGACTCGAACCACAACTCGCTGACAATGGAGATCGACGGGCAAGCCAATCATGCGCCGGGCGCCGTCAACTCGCAGCGCTCGGAATCGTTCTCGTGGCGTCACGCGATCGGTTCGGCGGCGAGCTTCCTGCTCGGGATCACGTCGCACACGCAGAACGGTGTTGCGAATGTTACGGGCGCCGCCTCGCCGGGTGCGACGCCGTCCGCTCTCGTTCCCGCGCAAAGCGGTACGGTGACGCAAGCAACGGCGGGTGTGGACATTAAAGCCACCAGCCGTGTCTCGCTGGCCGTCTCGCGTTCGATGACGCTCACCGGGAACTCGCAGACGTCGACGCAGCCGGATCAAACCACCGCGCAGATCAACTACGACATCGACAAGCGCGGCCGGCTCTTCTTGCGCGAATTGATCAGCGGTGCTCCGGTGGCGAGCTTCGCTCAGTCGTCTTCCGATTTAACCGTCGGCGCGATGGCGACGCGATCGACGGCGATCGGCATCGAGCGGCTCGTGGGCGTCGGCACGACGATCAGCTCGGAGTATCTGCTCAATCAAACGGGCAGCGGCGCAAACATCTATTCGGCGCTGGGCGTGCAGCAGAAGCTCAAACTCTCGCCGCACATGGGCGGCAGCTTCTTCGTGCAGTCGGCCAACGCGACCGGAAGCAGCAACGCGGGCGGGTTTACCGTTTCGGGCTTTTCGCTCGCCTACACCAACGGCGATCGCATCCGCGGCGGCCTGGCCTTCCAGACGCGCGGCGGGTATGGCGGCGGCAGCACGACCAACGCCGGCTTGGCGGGTGCGCTTTCGCCGAACGTTTCAGCCGTGGCGACGGTACAGCAAGCCAGCGCCGGCGGCACGACCTCGGCCGACGACCGTTTCTCGCTTGCCTACCGGCCGGATCAGAACGATCGCTTCATTTCGCTCTTTGCGTTCGATCGCCTGAGCGGAACGGGCATGCTGACCGCGGGCTCGCGCAGCGACGTCGCATCGTTCGAAGAGTTTTGGCGCGCGGGCTCGGGCGTCGAAATCGCCGGTCGAGCGGCTTATAAGATCGACGGTGACGGAACGTACGCCGCGCACACGTCGCTCTTCGGCTTGCGCGTCCGCAAGAATATCGGCAAGCGCTTCGATCTCGGCGCCGAGGTGCGCGCGCTCGCACTGCCGGGGATTGCGAACAGCGCGTCGAGCGACGCTGCAGTCGAGGCGGGGTATCGAGTTGGTTCGGGTACGCGTGCCGCGCTGGGTTACTCGCTGCGCGGAAGCATCGATCCCTCGCTCACGGGGCAGCCCACGCATCGCGGCTTCTATTTCACGCTGACTACGCTGGTCGATCGCATCTTCGGCTGGGGAGACGGCAAGTAACGCTCCCATAGCGCAAAAAGCACCGCGATCACCAGCGGCGCGCACAGCGCGGCAACCAGCAAACCGGCAACGGCGCCGCCCGCCGCGCCAAGCAGCGGAGCCGCCGCAATAAAAAGCATCGCCGCCACCGGCACGAGCGCCAGCGCTTTCTGCCGCGGAGCGGATTCGGGGGCGCGAACGATCTGCGCGCCCGCAATGCCGCAGAATATCGCCGTCAGCGCGTCTGCGGCAACGCCTCCGAAGAGCCGCGAGAAGCCGAAGAGCGCAGTCGCCACCAGCAGCCCCGGCAGCGGAATGCGGCCGGATGCAGCGCCGCGCGCGTGGGCGGCAATCGTGCCGCAGAAGACGCCCGCAGAAGCGGCAGCCAGCACGAGCGTGATCCAAGGCACTAGGTTCATTGGGGTTCGCCGATGACCGGTACGAGCGCTTGCTCGAGTACCGCGATGATCCGCGGGTCCCGTTCTTCTGCGCGCGCTTGGCGCAGAATCTCGAAACGCTCGGGGTCCGAACGCGCTCCGATCTGCATGGCAATGGCGATTCGGGTTTGCAGATCGAGCATCGCGGGCCATGAGAGCACCGGCTCGCTCGGCTCCGGGGCCGGCTCTAGCGGCTGGCGCCGGGGCCACGCCGAATAGAACGCGTAGATCAAACCGAAGATGAAGGAGCCCAATAGCGCCGCAAGCTGCGCCGTGTTCATGAACCGGCCTCTTCGCAAAGCGTAATCCTGGGTCCCATCACCGTCACGCTCCTACCGCCGCGAACGCTTTAGTTATAAAATAGAGGCCACGAAAGGAATGGTGTCCATGCGCCGATTCACCGGTCTGGCCGCCGGCGCACTCTTCTGGTTTGGCGGATGTTTGGCATTCGCCGCGGCTTCACCGATTGGACCGTCCGTCTCGCCGACCACGCAGAGTGCCATCGACGGTGCGCGTCAGCGCGTCGCGGCAGGCGACCTCGACGGCGCGCTGCAGTCGCTTGCGGCGTACGTAGGGTCGCACCCGGGCGAAATCGGTCCCGAGCGGCTCCTCGGCGACCTGTACTACCGGCACGGCGATCTGGCGCGAGCGCAACAAGCGTACCAGCACATTCTGCAGTATGCGCCCGCCGACAAAGAGACGCACAGCCGTCTGGGCTCGGTTTACGCGAGTGAAAACCGCGTCGACGACGCGATCTCCGAGTACAACCGCAGCCTGCCCGGAACCGACTCGGTTCCCGACCTCGTGGCACTGCACATCCGCAAGGGTGACTATCCGCAGTACAAACACGATCGCGAAGAGTTGGTGCGTATGTATCCGGGCGATACCGAAGCGATCCTCGAACTGGCGCAGCTCTACGAGGCAACGGAGCAGCCGCGCCTGGCGCAGCAATACTTTCAGCGAGTGCTCGATAACGAACCCCGTCAGGTCTTTGCCTTAAACGGCTTGGGGATGTCGTTCGAAGATCAGCACGACAACAACAACGCGGTATCGGAATTCCAGCTCTGCCTGCTATACGACAGTTTCAATTATTCATGCTGGAACAACTTGGGAACGTCCTATTACGATCTGAACCGCTTCGAGGATGCGCTCAAGTCGCTGAACGTGGCGCAGCACCTGGCCCCCGAGCGCCCCGAAGCGCTCGTCAATCTCGGGAACGTGTATAGCAAGCGCGGCGATTGGCGTAAAGCAGTGTCCTACTACGTTCAAGCGTCGACGGTCGACCCGTACCATCCCGAGGCCTACGTGAACCTGGGGCTGGAGTACGACGCGCACGGACTCTACCAACTGGCGCAGGCTGCGCTCGTTAAAGGCCTTGCCGTCGCGCCGCAGGACGTGCGCCTGCACTTGGTCTTAGGCGATACCTACCGGCTGATGGGCCAGCGGACGAACGCGACGACGCAGTACCGGCAAGCCGCCTCGCAAGACATCTATCCGGACTATGAGGCCATCGCGCAGCAAGATCTCGCGGCTATGGGGCAGGTACCGCAGATCAAACCGTAGCGGCTCTCGACTCTACCGCTTGGCGATCGCGTCGATCTCGAAGCGCGCGCCTTTCGGCAGACCGGCGACCGCGACGGTGCTGCGCGCCGGTTTTGCCGTACCGAAATACTGCGCGTACACATCGTTGACTGCGCCGAAATCCTGCATGTCGACGAGGAAAACGGTAGTCTTGACCACGTTTTGATAATCCATTCCCGCCGCGCGTAAGACGGCGCCGAGGTTTTCGATCGCGCGCCGGGCCTGCGCCGCCGCGTCGCCGTCGATGAGGTCTCCGGTTTGGGGGTCCAGCGCCACCTGGCCGCTGCAAAACAGCTCGCCGCCCGCCTCGACGGCTTGGCTATACGGACCGATTGGTGCGGGGGCGTCGTTCGAATGCACGGCTTGCGCCATGAAGTTTGTACTCCTTCGTGGTATCCAGGCCCGGTGAGTTCTTTCGGATCCGAATTCGGCGCGGTAAACGCCTGGATCGATCGCTATTTTTCCGGCCAAGCGCAGTACCCTGTGCTCTCGCGCGCGGTGCCGGGCGAGATTTCGGGACGGCTTCCGGCGCATGCACCCGAGCAGCCCGAATCGTTCGAGCGAATCATGGAGGATTTCGAGCGGGTCATCCTTCCCGGCATCACGCACTGGAACAGTCCGCGCTTTTTTGCGTATTTTGCGACGAGCGCCGCGCCGGTCGCGGTGGCCGCGGAAGCGTTGGCCGCCGCGCTGGACGTCAAGGCGATGCTCTGGCGTACGTCGCCGTCCGCGACGGAACTGGAAGAAGTGACGCTGGGCTGGCTGCGCCGGTTGATGGGATTGCCGCCGGCCTTCACCGGC
Source organism: Vulcanimicrobiaceae bacterium (assembly GCA_035652755.1). GTDB lineage: Bacteria > Vulcanimicrobiota > Vulcanimicrobiia > Vulcanimicrobiales > Vulcanimicrobiaceae > DASRDE01. Next base: position 14,077 of record DASRDE010000016.1, read on the forward strand.
ATCATTTACGACACCGCGTCGATCGGCGGCTTTACGGCGTTGGCCGCCGCGCGGGAATCGCTCGGCCTGGAGATTCGCGAGCACGGCATGACCGGACGTACGCTGCCGCGTTTGCGCGTGTACATCACCGAGCACACGCATTCGCACATAGAAAAGGCCTGCATCGCGCTCGGCATCGGCCGATCGAACGTCGTACGCGTCGCTTGCGACGAGTCGTATCGCATGCGCCCCGCGGACCTTGCGGCAGCGATCGACGCGGATGCGGCGGCCGGAATGCGGCCCATGTGCGTCGTTGCCACTGCGGGGACCACGTCGACGACGTCGCGCGATCCGCTCGAGGAGATCGGGCGCATCGCCCGCGAGCGCGGCGTCTGGTTTCACGTCGACGCGGCCTATGCGGGAATTGCGGCGATCTTGCCCGAGATGTCGTGGGTGCTGCGCGGAGCGGAATCCGCCGATTCGCTCGTCGTCAATCCGCACAAATGGCTCTTCGTTCCTATGGATTGCTCGGCGCTGTACGTTCGCGATCCCGATCTGCTGGCGCGCGCCTTTACGCTCGTTCCCGAGTATTTGCGCACCCCCGAAGAGCACGTGCGCAATTACATGGATTACGGTCTGCAGCTCGGGCGGCGGTTTCGCGCTCTCAAACTGTGGTTCGTAATGCGCTACTACGGCGCGCAGGGGCTGCGCGAGCGGCTTCGCAGTCATATTGCACTCGCCGCGGAGTTTGCCGGCTGGGTACGAGACGAGCCGGGGTGGGAAGTCGCTGCGCCGCACCCGTTTTCGGTCGTCTGCTTCCGTTACGCGCCCGAGGGTGCCGATGAGGATCGCCTCGAGCAGATCAACTCGGCGATTATGAATCGCGCGAACGCAACCGGCGAAATCTATCTTTCGCACACGAAGCTCGACGGGCGCTTCGTCCTCCGGCTGGCGATCGGCAATTTACGCACGACGCGCGACGACGTCGCCCGCGCATGGGAAATTCTGCGCGCCGTCCAAGTAGGAAGTTGATGAAAGTCCTGATCGTGGAGGACAGCTCGACCGACGCGCGCGTCGTGCGCCGGTATTTGCGCGACGGGCAGGGCACGGTGTCGTCCGCTTCAACGCTGGCCGACGCCGTCTCCCAGGCCGAAAAAGAGCCGTTCGACGCGATCGTACTGGACATGTCGCTGCCCGACGCCGAGGGCGTCGATACGGTGCGGCGCATGCGCGCGGCGGCGCCGCACGTTCCGATCGTCGTGCTCAGCGGCTTCGAAGACGACGCGATGGCGACAGCGGCGATGCAGGCCGGCGCTCAGGATTACTTGATCAAAGGCCAAGTCGACGAGATCGGCCTGCGGCGAGCGTTGCGGTATGCGATCGAACGCCAACAGCTTCGCGATCGCCTCGAAGCCAGCGAGGCGCGCCTGCAGGAGGAGAACGTCATTCTGCGCCGCCTGGCCGATGCCGCCGGCCGCGTCTTTGCCACGCTCGACGTCCGGGCCGTCGTAGGGCTGCTGGCAGCCGAGGCGCGCCGCCTGTGGGGCGGTTCGGTGACGCTCTTCGCGCTGCGTTCGTCCGGCGAACTGGCCTGCGCGGATGCCGGCGGCGGATCGCGACCGAATGCGGACTCGCTCGTTTACCGTGCGCTCGCGTCGCGGCGTCCGCTGCTGGATGACGCGCGAAGCCGGCTGCTGCTGCCGATCGCCGGGACCAGCGGGCGCAACGAATGGGTGCTCGACATCACCAACGCCTCGGGGTCGTTCGGAGAGAACGACGTTTTCGCGCTCGAACTTCTGCGCCAATACGTCGGCATTGCAATTCAAAACGTCGCGCTTTTCGGCGAACTGCAGTCGCAGCGCGCCAGCGTCATTCAGCTCAACCAACTCAAGGACGATCTCATCGCGGTGCTTGCGCACGACTTCAAGGGGCCGCTGACGACGATCATCGGCTTTACGGAACTGCTCGAGCAGCACGCGTTGGAAGGAGAGGACGCTGACGGCGCGCTGCGCACCATACGGCAGTCCGCCACGCGTCTGGCGGGTCTTGCCAACGACACCCTCGCGCTCTCGCGCGTCGAGCAAGGGGAGCTGAATCTGGCCGCCGATCCCGTCAATGTCGCCGAGATCGCCAAAGACACCGTCGATTCCATGCTTCCGCAGCGCCAGATCGATCTCGACGTTCGCGCCGCCGATCCCGTCGTTCGCGGCGATCCCGCGCGCCTGCGTCAGGTCTTCGAAAACGTCATCGGCAACGCGATCAAGTATTCGAAGGAAGAAACGCCCATCGAAGTTCGCGTCACCGAGACCGAGTCCACGGTGCGCATCGCGGTCACCGATCGCGGCATCGGCATCCCCGCCGACGAGATGAAGTTCCTCTTCGAACGCTTTACGCGCGCCTCGAACGCCAAACGCTCTTCGATCAAAGGTACGGGGTTGGGCTTGTACTTGGCAAAGACGCTCGTCGAACGCCACGGCGGAAATATACAAGTGCAGAGCACCCTGGGCGAAGGCAGCACGTTCACGATCGTGCTGCCGCGCATGCGAGACGGCCTCGGCGGTGTGCTGCGCGTCCTTGCGGTGACGGCGGACGACAACCTCGGCCCGTACCTGCTGCACGAGCTGCGCGCGCACGGATACGCCGCGCGCTGCGACAAGACGTTGACGGCAGCCCTCGAGCGGCTCGCGGTCGAACAGGCCGACATCGTCGTCGTCGATCGCGACACGATCACGAGCGACGCGGCGGGGCTCTTCAAACGCGCGTCGGAGGCGCAGCCGCCGGTCGCCTTGATCTCCATAGGCGGTGATTCCGCCGGTGCGAGCGAGCCGTGGAGCGCGACGCTGCCCAATCCGTTTCTGGGAACCGACTTGCTTTCGGCGCTCTCGGACGCCGCGCGATCGCACCTTCCCGCGCCAACGGCATAAGAACGCCGGGCGGAAGGGTCGGCCGCCATTTGGGAGCACCTATGAATGCGGCGAAAATTCCGCCGCATTCATGATAGGATAGGGTGCGTTCCTATTCTTTGGCTGGTCCGAATGTCAGTTAGGCCGGCGTCAGGATAAAGTGAACTCATGAATAATAACCGTTTGACCGCCATTGCGGCCGCCTTGCTCATCGGCGCATTGCTCGCCGGGTGCGGCACGGCCGGCGAATCCGGCCGCATGTCCGAATTGTCGGCCTTCATAAAAGCTCCGTCATTCTCTTTGAGCGGAGAGCGTCTAAACGGCGCGAGCAGCATCGCACCATGCCCGATGCAAAATAACGAGCAATTTTTCCTTCGGGGACAGGCACGCGGACCGTTCGCCGGTACGTTCTCCGGAACGGGATACTTTCGGTTGCGGCAAGGCGGAGGTTTTACAACCATCTCGTTCTCCATCATATCCGGTATATCTACCATCGCTGGACGGGGTTTTAGCCCGAATATCGGTTGCGCCGGGAATACCGGTCAGCTGCCGTATACGGCAACGCTGACGAGACATGGAAAAGTCATCGCCTCAACGTCCGGTTTCGCGTACGTCGAGCTGGATCTGGTGCACCGTACCTTCAAAGCGTCGTTCTAGCGTTCTAGCCCTAATAGAGCCGTAGATACGCGCGGTGCTCCCACGCGTGCACGGCGCGGCGGTATCGCTCGTACTCCTCCAGTTTGGCGTCGCGGAACGCATGGTAGATGTGGTCGCCCAGGACCGCGCGGATCGCAGCGTCGGCATCCAGCTCGGAAATCGCTTGGCGCAGCGATTTGGGCAGCGTGCGAATCCCGCGCTCGCGGCGCTCGCGTTCGTCCAACTCGTAGGTCGAACCGGAAAGCGGCTCGCCCGGAAGCGTGCGCTGCGAAATGCCGTCCGCGATGGCTCCGGCAAGTACTGCGAGCGCCAAATACGGATTGCACGCGGGATCGGGACTTCGCATCTCGACGCTTGCGCGTTCGCCGGGCGGCACGCGAACCAGGGCGTTGGCGCTGCGCCGTGACCATACGGTGTAGATCGGCGCGTCCCATGCAGCGACGAGCCGTTTGTATGAATTGACCGTCGCGTTACAGACCGCCGTGGCCGCCGGTGCATGCGCGAGCAGGCCGCCGATCGAGTAGAAGGTGACGTCGTCGGGTGCATCGCCGTCGCCCTGCGCCGGCACCGGCAGCGCGAAAGCGGCGTGCAAGCCGCTCCCGGCGCGTCCCTCCAACGGCTTCGGCATGAACGTCGCTTCCAGCCCGTAGCGCGCGGCGACGTGTTTGGCAAGCGTGCGCAGCGTGAGCAGCGAGTCCGCCGCTTCGAGCAACGGCATCGTCGCGAAGTCGATCTCGTGCTGGCCCGGGCTATGTTCGTGATGCGCGCTCGATACGGGGACGCCCATCGTTTCCAGAGCGCTGACGATCGCGCTGCGCGCTTCCTCTCCGCGGTCGTTCGCCGAATAGTCGAAGTACGATCCGACGTCTGAGGTGCGCGTCGATCCGAATTCGCTCTCGACCGCGTCAAACAGGTAGAACTCGACCTCCAATGCGACGGCCAGTTCGCCGCCGGCGGCGGCGGCAGCGGATTCGATCGCGCGGGCGAGCGTCGTGCGCGGGCAGCCTTCGAACTCCGAGCCGTCCGGCATCGCTATGTCGCAAAGCATGCGCGCCTCACAGGCAGCAGGCGTCGACCACGGGTAGACGGCGAACGTCGACGGATCCGGCCGGAGCACCATGTCGAGTTCTTCGCCGCGTACGAACCCGTCGATCGAACCGCCGTCGAACGTGACCTCGCCGTCGAGGGCCGCCTCGAGCCGAGCTACGGGGATCGAAACGTTCTTGGAAACGCCGAGCACATCGGCGAACGAGAGCCGCACGAAATGGACGCCGCGCTCTTTGGCCAGCCGGAGCACGTCGCGTTTATTGAGGTGTGAGCGCATCAATTGCCATCGCCATTCGCAGAGTGAGCTGATCGTGAGGGTCGCCCAATTTGCAGCCGCAGATCTCGCCGATCTGCCGCAGCCGGTAGAAGACCGTGTGCCTGTGCACGTGGAGTTGCGCGGCTGCGGTTTTAACGTTTTCGCCGACGTCGAAATACAGCCGCAGCGTCCGTTCGAGCTCGGTTTGATGTTTTTCGTCGTAACTGCGCAACGGCGCCAGCGTCCGCGCCGCAAATTCGCGCAGTGCCGTGCTGCCGGCGCCCTCGAGCAGCAGCGGATACGCGCCCAACTCCTCGTAGATACCGGCTTTCCCAGCGCCGTACAACCGGCGCGCGATTGCCAACGCGGATTGCGCCCGCGCTATTGAAACCGGCACGTCGGCCAGAGCCGCGCGCGTACCGACGCCGACTGCAGCGCGCACGTGCGGCAGCGTCTTTGCAACGGTACGAGGAAAGAGCGCGGCCGCGGTTCGCGCATTCGCCGTGTCGATCTCTCGAGCCGCCGGCACCAGCAGAATCGTCGTATTGCCGATCTCGAGCGCTGCGGTCTCGGCGTCCGGCGCCCGAAAAACTTGCAGAGCCCGCGCGCGTACGGCGTTACGGTCGTCGACGCCGGCCCGCTCGTCGGACGCTTCGGGCTCGACGGCCACCGCCAGGTAATGCGTTGCCGGAACGATGCCTCGCGCGGCCGCGTCGTCGCGCGCGGACGCCGCATCGGCATATGCTCCTGCGCTCAGGCGTTCCCAGAAGGCCCGGCGGCGCGCAGGATGGCCCCCGGGATCGCGCGCGAGTTCGACGGCGATCGCCCCAGCGGTGAGCCGCAGCAAGGGCGAGTAGCAATCGAGATCGCCCGAACCGAAGATCGAAATCTGCCCGAATCGCGTCTCGCCGCCCGCGATCGCCATCGAGCGTCCCGCGCGCCCGCCCCGCAGCGGCTCGGGCACGTTGCCGGACGGCTCCGGCGCCAGGCCGCGAACGCTGCTCGGAAGGCCGGATCCGGCGGCTGTGACGTGCCGCCACTGCGCGTCTTCGACGAGGACGCCGCAGCCGGTGACGCGCGCGAGGACGCCGGCCAGGGCCTTCGGACCGCCTCCGGCCGCCGCGACCCGTGCGAGCTCCTCGGCAAACGCGACGATCTCGTCTGCAGTCATCCGGCGCACTTCGGGCGAATGGGGACCCCGACATTCTGCCACAATGCAAACTCAGCCCGCACTGACGAGCTTGTTGTCCTCGCTGTACGAGGACAACCCCGACGCCATCGGGGTCTATGACCGCGACGGCATTCTCGTTGCATGCAACAAGGCCGCTTGCGAGCTCGCCGGCTATCCCCACGAGCAGATCGCCGGCACGCATTTCACGCAGCACGTGTTTCACAAGGATCGAGAGCGTGCGCAGGAAGCCTTCGCCAACGCGCTTGCGGGCGTTTGCGATCACGTAGAAACGACGATCCGCAAGCGAACGGGCGAGATCGTTCCGGTCGAACTCTACGCATTTCCGGCAAAGGCCGGCGAGGGCATCGCGGGCGCTTTCGTTCAGGCCCGCGACCTCGTGGCATTGCGCTCGGCCGAGCAAACGCTCGGACTTCACGAGCAGCGATCGCGTTCGCTCTTCGAATACCATCCCGACGGGATCATGGCGCTTAAAGCGGACGGTGAAATGTCCCGCGTGAACGTCGCGCTCGAAGCGGCCACCGGCTTCTACGGCGAGCAGCTCATCGGCAAACCCTGGACCGAGATCATCGCTCCGGAGTGCCGCGAAGCGGCGGCGCAGGCATTTTCGCTGGTTCGCCGCGGCGAGGCGACCGAGTTCGATTCGAGTTTACTCGATCGGCTGGGCAACCGCATCGACGTGCAAATCAAACTCGTACCGCTGCGCGTCGGCGAGCGGATCGAGGGCGCATACGCGGTCGCCCGCAGCATGGTCGCGCAGCGCAGCGCCGAACGCGCGATCGCGCTGCAGGGCGAGCGGATACGCGAGCTCTACTTGGCGGCGGCCTCCCGCGGAGATTCGACTCAGACGCAGCTGGACAATACGCTGCGCCTGGGATGCCGGATGTTTGGTTTCGATTACGGGTACGTCACGCGATTCGACGGCGTCACCATGTCGATCTTAAACGCCGTGGGCGAAGGGACCGAAGTGCACGTCGGCGCCGTCTTCCCGATCGAAACCGTGCTCGCGAGGTTCCTGCGGGGCGAACGTCAGACGCTGTTCGTTGCCGATTTAGGCGTCGCGCCTTGGGATACCGAGCGCGGATACGCAAACGCGCCGTGGCGATCGTATTTCGGAACGAAGCTGATCGTCAACAATCAAGAGTTCGGAGCGATGGTCTTCGCCGGGCGGTACCCGCACGCCGAGGACCTTCAGGCGCTGGACCGCGACCTGCTCCAGCTGATGGCGTTGTTCGCCGCTGCGGCCATCGAGCGGTTGCAGCACGCCGAGCGCATCGAACAGCTTGCATTCTTCGATTCGCTCACGGGGCTGCCCAACCGCGTGCTTTTCGGCGATCGCATCCGGCAGACGTTAGGAGCGGCCAAGCGCTACAACCGCGGGTTTTCGGTCATGTACCTGGACCTGGACAACTTCAAGGACATCAACGACCGTTTCGGACACGGTGCAGGCGACTTGGTTCTCAAGTCGATTGCGGATCGGCTCCTGGCGACGCTGCGCGAAAGCGACACGGTCGCACGCTTCGGCGGAGACGAGTTCGTGATCTTACAGCCGGTGGTCAACGGGGCCAACGACGCTTCCGATCTGGCGCGAAAGATCGTGGCTGCGATGCAGCGGCCCTTGCAGGTCGCAGACGAAGAGCGCGTCGTGCACGCGAGTATTGGGATTGCGCTCTATCCGCAGGACGGCTCGACGCCCGAGGACTTGATGGAACGCGCCGATCGCGCGCTGTACCGTGCAAAGCATGCCGGCCGGAACCGGTGGCTGTTCTTCAACGATGAGGCGCCGCGGCTGGATTGGCCTTCGCGCGGTGCGTAATGCGAGGGAGTTCCTTGGCCAGGTTTTCGGGCATGATCGCGTCTATTGCATCGTCGACGGTGACGATGCCGAGCATTTTCCCGGCTTCGTCGAGCACCGGCACGGCCAGTAGGTCGTAGCGCGCGATGGTCGCAGCGACTTCCCGGGCGTCCATCGAGGGCAGCACGCTCACGACGTCGGTGTCCATGATTTGCTCGATGCTGTGGTCCGGCGCTGCCAAGAGCAGCGTGCGCAGGCTCAAGACGCCCAGCAGCCGGTCTTCCTTGTCGACGACGTACAAATAGTAGATGAACTCTTGCTCGGGTGCGATCTCGCGGATTTTCCGGATCGTTTGCTCGGCGCTGCGGTGCGGATAGATCCACGTGTAGTCGGCCGTCATGAGGCCGCCGGCGGTGTCTTCTCCGTATTGCACGAGTTGCCGCAGCTCGCCCGCGGTATACTCGTTCATCTCGGCGAGCAGTTCCAGCTGCTGCGTCTCGTCCAGTTCGCCCAGCAGATCCGCGGCGTCGTCCGAGTCCATCTCTTCTATAATGTCGGCCGCGCGTTCGGTTCCGAGGTCTTCGATGATCGAACGCTGGCGTTCGGCATCCAGATGCTCGAGCGTATCGGCCGCCGTCTCGTCGTCCAGCTGCGTGATGACGGCCGTGGCCTCACGCGCGGAGAGGTCGGAGATGATCTCGGCCAGGTCGCTCGGATGCAGCTTGGCCAGTTTGCTCTCTTTCACCGAAAGCTGCACCTGGCTGGGGTTGGAATCGCGAATCGGCGCAACCGAGTTCCAAGCGATCATCGCGCGCGGAACGTTTCTATAGATCCACGGTGTGAAACGCTTGCCGAACGACTTTAGGCCGAGCCTGCGCAGCAATCCGCTCACGCCCACATCGGCAGCCACGACGCGCAGTTTGCCGCCGGTATTGGCCAGCTCGATGTCGTTGATGCGCACGACCTTACGGCCGTCGACGTCGACGATCTGTTTGTCGAGCAGATCGCTGACGAGATAGAGTGAGTCCGGGCCCGGTGTTCGCTCCGTATTCGGAGTCGCGGTCAGCGCGACGGCTCCGCCGTGATCGACGTCGGCCACCGTCTCCATCGGCGCAAAGCGGGCACCTTGCGCCGTTTTGATCAGCAGGCCGTCGATCTGCGGAAAGACTTCGTCAGGTTTGCCGACCAGAAAATCCGTGACCTTTCCGATCGGTAAGTCGTTCACGGTGGCCTTGCGGCCGACCAGCTCGGAGAGAAACCCTTCGTGGAACGCCATCGGACCGTCACCCCCTTTTTGCGCCGTCCCTTTCTTTCAGTATAGCAGGGGCGCGTCAAGCGGGGTGACGGGCCGGGTGAACGAGATGGGCTCTAGTAGAAAAACTGCTGCAACTGGTTGAACTGCGGACCGAACGCCCACCCCATGCGTTTGGCCGGATTGAGCGCTGCCGGGGGCTCGGATATCGCAAACCCGAAACCGGTAATCGTCTCGACGAGATGTCCCGCCTCGTCGTAGACCTGCAGCGCGCCGCCCGGCCCGCACGCATTCTGCGGCTCCATGACCAGAAAGAGTTTATGGACGGGATCGTTGGCGATGCCCGCGCCGCTGGTCGTTTGATCGGTATCGCGCGTGCACGGGAGCTGGACGAACGTGATCCCCCGGGCATGGTTGACGTCGTAGAACTCGACCTCCGAGTTCAGCTCGGTCGTGGTCGCTTCAACACCGGTGTTCGGGTCCACCGCCGCGCCGTTCACGAAGCCGGCATGAAATCCGCCGTTGTTGTACCCGCTGAACTGCGTGGTCTTGCCGGTCTGCAAATTGACGACGACGTTGAGCGGCGCTTGGCCGCCGACGGTTCCTCCATCGGGTGACAGGGCAAGAACGGCTTCGTTCTTGCTGATGTATTGAGCCATCTGCGGGCCGTTCCCGCCCCCGAACAGGTTCGGATCGAGATGAATGATCTTGCTGACCGTGTTGGCGGCGATGTTGGTTACCACCAGGTCCGGCTGGTCGCCGTTCTTGAGTTCGATGGCGAAAAGAGCGCTCGTCAACGTCGTTTGATTCACGCCGGCTTGCAGCACGTCGATGTCCTTGATCGGCGGCGTCCACTTCCCTGTGAACTTCTGCGCGGTGACCGGATTCATGACTTCGTAGAACCGCTGGGCGAAGAGCTGTCCCTTGGGGACGTAGTAATGCGTGACCAATCCAACGTCGCCCGTAAAAATGCCGTCGAATCCGTAGGAGTTCACCGTACCGGTTTCATTGGCAAAGGAGCTGGTGATCGCGCCGGTGTCCTGGTCGAACGTCTCGACCGAAACCCTCGTCGCGCCGTTGTTCTTGACGGTCATCGCCGAAGCCAGGCCGCCGTCATTCCCCTTCTGATCGACGTCGAATCCGAAGACTTGTCCGCCGTCTTTTGTATTGAGCACCGCGCCCAGGCCCACTTTGTGCCCCGCCTGCAGCGGCTGCGCCAGCCGTACGTTCGGGAGCGCCGATACGGAAGGCGATGAGCCGCCGCGGCACGCCGCGAGGATCGCGGCAACACCAAGCACGGCCGGAATCGCACGAAACCTATGCATGCTCCACCTCGCTTCTAATAAAAGAACTGCTGAAGTTGATCGGGGCCCGGACCGAACGCCCAGCCCATGCGCTTGGACGGATTGATTGCCGCCGGCGGCTCCGCTAGGAAGAACGTGAAGCCTGTAATCGTTTCGACGAGCGTGCCCTTTTCGTTATAAACCAGGATCGCGCTGCCGCTCGAGCACCCGTACGAGGGAACTGAGACCAAGAACAGGTGGTTTATCGAATCGGCGGCGATTCCGGCTCCGCTGAGCGTTTGGCTCTGGTTCGAGGTGCACGGCAACTGCGCGGCTGCGATTCCCGTCTGCTTCGTCAAATCGTAGAATTCGACTTGCGCGTTGAGCTCCGTGGTCGTCGCTTCCACGTGCGTCGTCGAATCGACGGCGTTGCCGTTCGGATAGCCCGGCCCGAACGGTCCGTTGTTGAATCCGCTGAACAGGGTATTCTTGCCCGTCGCCAGATCGATGAGTACCGTCTGGGTCGGAATGGGCGGCTGACGTACCGCGCCGCCGTCGGGCGAGAGCACGATGACGGCTTTATTCGCGGCCGGGTCCTGAGCCAAGATCGGGCCGTTACCGCCGACGAAGAGGTTCGGGTCGAGCGGGATCACTTTTTGAATCTTATTGGCAGCGATATCGGTGACGACCAGCTCCGGATTTCCGGTTTTTGGGTCGCCGGCCATCACGACGTTTTCCGCGGTCGATTGGTTGCGAGCGGTCTGCTGCACGTTCAAGTTCAACGCCGGCGGCGTCCATTTGCCGGTGAACGTTCCGGACGTGACGGGATTCATGACGTCGTAGAAATGCTTGGCGAAGATCTGGCCCTTCGGCACGTAGAAGTGGGTGACGAAGCCGACGTCGCCGGCCAGGATGCCGTTGAAAGCGTACGAGTTTACCGAGCCGGTCGCGCCGGCGAACGTATTCGTGATCGCGCCCGTGTCTTGATCGAACGTGTCCATGCTCACGGTGAAGACGCCGGGCTTGTTCGTGGTCTTCGACGTCGCAAAGGCGCCGTCGGAGCCGTTCTGGTTGATGTCGAAGCCGAAAATTTGGCCGCCGTCTTTGGTGGTGAGCAGCACACCGAGCCGGCCTTGCGGCACGCGCGGTTGCTCCCGGCTTACGCTTTGCGGAACTGCATTGGGCAATGGCCCCGGTGTGCCGCCGCGGCAGCCGGCCAGCACGGCGGCTGCCGTCACACCGATCGCGCACGCAACGTAGGGTCGAAAAAACGCCACGATAGAACTTCTCCTTGCCGCTCCGCTGGTGCAAGGTAAGCGTTAAGTCTGAAAAATTCGTGAAGCGCGGGCCGCCGCCGGCGGGGCTAGTTAAGCGCGGCCGGAGCTGGAATGCGAAGCGGAGCCGGAGACCAATTGCACGACGAGCTGGGCGCTGTTCTGCATCTGCGCGAGCACGCTCATGCCGACTTTGGAAAGGACCTGATCCATCGTCAACTTCGCGGCGGCTTGGCCGACGTTGACGTCGCGAATCGCGCTTTCGCTCGCAACCTGATTGACGATCTGATTGGCCGCCCCGTTCGTCTCTTCGTTCATCGCGACCACTTGTGAGCCCACTTGCGCGCGCGCCTGGCCGATCATGCTGATCGCGTTCTCCACGCGGATTTCGGCATCGTCGCACGCCTGCTGATTGCTCGACGTGCCGATCGGATTGTTCAGCCAATCGACGGTCTGCGGATCCAAGACGCTGATGCCGGAGATCTGCAGCGCCGTCGTGCTGATCTGCGGCAAATTCACTTGCACGACGCTGCCTTCGCTGCCGCCGGTATTGATCTGAGCGGCCTGTCCGGTGCCGGGGGCCGTGCCGTAGAACGTTTCGACCGCCGCTGCGACGCCGACATCCTGCGGCGAGAGGTTGGCAAGGCCGAAGGCGAGCATCGCCTGCGATCCGCTCGCGTTGTTCAGGAAAAGCGGATTGCCCGGACCCGCGCCTTGATCGATTCCGTTTTGCGTGATCCAGGCGGTGTACGAGACCTGTTCCTTGGCGCCGTTGGTGCCTCCGAAGTTCGGATCCGTGCTGTACTGGGTGATCTTCACCTCGACGCCGGGCTGACCGAGCGGTCCCATCGGGGTCACGGGGTTGTTGCTGTACGCGATGATCTGGAATTCGTTGAATCCGGCGACCATCGTGTTGTCGAACATCGGCGTGGCGCCGTCCTGGAAGATCAATGGTCCGGGATTCGGGCCGCCGGTGTTGTTCTCGTCATACACTTGCGGATTGGGATTGCTGCCGTCGGGGTTCTGATCGGGCTGGACGAATTTGACGAACGGACTGGTGCCCGCCAAGCTGTTCAGCGAGCCGTCGAACAGCGTGAGGCCGTTGAATTTGGCGTTGCCGGAGACTTTGTTGATCTCTTGCAGCAGCTGGTCGATCTCGCTTTGAATCGTCTGCAGCTGCTCGGGGGAATTGAGGTCGGACGCCGCTTCGATGACCAGGGAATGCACGCGCTGGAGCATCGTTTGAACGTTGCTCAGCGTGGCATCGGCGACGTTCAGAAGGCTGCCGGCTTCCTGAACGTTCTGAATGCCCTGCTGCAGGCCGTTGACCTTGGTTTGGATCGTCTGGGCGATGGAGTAGCCGGAGGGGTCGTCAGAAGCAGAATTCACGCGAAGGCCACTGGCCAACGCGTTCATTTGCGTCCTTTCGTCGTTTTGGCTGCGAAGCAGGTTGAGCTCTACCCGATTCGCGCCCCCCAGCACGTCCATGAAGAGAAGCTTTTCCTCCGTGAAAACTCTTCAGTACCTTATGGTATCGGCCGAAAGCGCCCAAAACTTGCGCTAATCTTAAGACAGGGCGCTCAAGCCCCGCAGTTCCCCCTCCGAAACTCGTATTGGGCGTTCGTGGCGCCCTTAGATGAAGGGGAAGGGACTGCACCACAAGCAACGCATCGCGCTCGCGCTGCGGTTTACCGGTTTTGCGCTGATCGCGGCCTCGCTGGCCGGAGCGTCGCTGCGCGCAAATATGCCCGCGGCCCTTGCGGCCCCGGTGGCTTCGATGGGCAACCTGATCGCGGCGCTGGATGCGCTGCCCGTGGCGGGAAGCCCGGCACCCTCGCCGTCGCCTTCACCCTCGCCGGCACCCGCGCTCGCGGCGTCGTCCCCTTCGGGCGCCGGGGTCATGCGCGGCGGCCCCCTCACCTTCGGGGTTAGCGGAAACCTTGCAGTCGGCGAGCGGGTGCAGCAGAGCACCTTCGGCGCCGGTGCCGCCGCCGGTCAGTCGCAGGCAAGCTCCAACGCCGGCCTCCTGCTGGAGTTGCAGCGCCGCACCGGCACGACCATGACCGCACTCAATCTGCCGCTCGGCGTGACCAGTACCGGTCCGTCGCGGTTCGGAATGATCCAAGCCACGTACGCGACGCCTCGACTCGGCTTGACTTACCAGGCGCAGCCGCTCGGTTTGCTCGGACAAGTACCGCTCGGATCGACGCTCCTGGGCTACGGACTGATCCTGCCGATCAAGAGCGGGGACCTGACCGCCTTCCAGGGCCCGATCGCCATCGAAAACGGCTTGACCGCGCACCTGATGGGCCTTCGCGCGCGCCGCACGGCCGGTTCGACGATTTATGAAGCGGGCTACATGCAGGCGCGTTCGGAGAGCACTCCGGAACGCGCGAACTTGGCGCTTTTCGGATTTTCCCACGCATCCGGCCCCGTCGACGAAACGCTCGAAGCCGCGCTCGAGCGGCGCATCGACGCGCCGCCGGGCGACCCCGCATCGGCGTCGGCCTACCAATTTCGCACCGATTTCGGATCGCAGCAGACGTACGGCACGCTCACGCTGCGCCGGCAGAGCAGCGGATTTTTGGCGCTGGGCAACGGCGACGTTTCGTCGGACTCGCTCAGCGATCTCTCGCTGCGCAAGACCGCCGGCGCGACGTCCTTGACGTTCGACGGCGCTATTGAACGCGCGGGCGACGGCGCCAGTCAAATCCTTTCACGCCGCGATTCGCTTACCGTTACGACCCAGATGCGGGGCGCGAGCTACGGCCTCGCGCTGCAGGAGCAGCGGCAGTTGGAAGCCGGGACGCCTCCCCAATGGACCGGCTCTATCGGTGCGCAGATTCAAGCGCAGATCTTCGGCTTTTCGACACTGTTTCAAGGGCAGGCGCAGCGCCTGACCGGCACGGCTCCGGGATCGAACTCGCAGTACGGCCTGACGCTGCAAAAGCAACTCGGGCGCTTTGCGCTGCTGTACAGCGGGCAGGTCTTCAACAGCACCGCCCAGGGCTCGAATTCGGTGATTCTCACCAATGCGATGAGCGGCACGGCGCAGATCGGTCAGCGCAACAGCGTTTCGTTCGGGACGACGTTCACGCATACACGCACGCCGGGCAGCGATGCGCTGGCGATCTCGCCGATCGTGACGCTCAATCGCGTGCTTTCGCCGGCGCTGACGATGGGCGTGAATTTCGGCGAGCAGTTCACGCACGATCCGCTCAATCCGGCGGCGGACGGACACTCGCGCATCTTCAACATCCAACTCAACGCGCCGTTTTCGTTCGGCAGCTCTGCGATTAGCGGGCGCGCGAATCCCCATCTCCCCGCGACAATTGCGGGCAGCGTGATCAACGTCGTCGGAGCGACGAATTTCGTCGGTACGGCAGCGTCGTCCAATGGGCTGTCAAACGTCGAAGTGGTGCTCGACAACACGCAGGTGCAGCGCACCGACTTGCTCGGCCACTTCCAGTTCAATTTTGTCACGCCGGGCCGTCACGACGTTCGCGTCGAGACCGCGTCGCTGCCGCGCGGCGTGACTGCGGATCAGCCGTACGCCGTGGTCGACGTCCTCGGCGGCCAAAGCGCGCAGGTGCTCTTCCAGATCGGAAACTTCGGCGGCATCGAGGGTCACGTCTACGGGCGTTCGCCCGCCGGCGATCTCTATCCGATTGGCGGCGTTCAGGTGCAGCTCGATCAAATCGCGAGCGCGACGACCAGCAACACGGGCGCTTTCGGCTTCGGCCGCCTCTCTTCCGGAAAACATACGATCGCGCTGGTGCCCAGCTCGCTTCCGGCCGACGCTGCGTTCGGTCAAGGCGAAGCATCCCGGCAAGTCGTGGTTCAAAACGGCGCTTACACGAACGCCGATTTCACGGCCAGCCCCTTGGGTTCGATTGCGGGGCGGCTGATGTACGACTCGCTGCTGGGAGCCGGATACGCAAACCAAGGAGTGAACAACGCGTACGTCGTCGCCGAGCCCGGAGAGCACGCGGCGATCACCAACGACGACGGAACATTCCTGCTCGACAACCTTCCGGCGGGCCAGTACGCGGTGAACGTCGATCCCGAGACGCTGCCGGACGGAATGGGCAACTCGTCGCCGCAAGTCGACGTCGCGCTGGGCCCGGGCGAGCACCGCGACGGCCTTTCGTTCACGATCGGTAAAGCGCAGAAGAAGATCGTCTTCAGTTTCCGCGCGACCGAAGACGCGAGCACCGCGATGCTCGATCTCTCGCACGACCACCTTCCGCCCGGCGGCGAGACGCTCATAAGCGTCACTGCCGACGAACACGCGACGTCGGTGGCCGCTCTGGCCTTCGGTGAGACGTATCCCCTGCAGTATTCGCATGCGACGTCGCGCTGGGAAGGCACCGTCGTCGTACCCGGTACGACAAAAGCCGGCGTCTATACCGTCAGCGCGGTCGTCCGCGGGAAACGCGCGATCCCGGCTTCCTCTAAGCTGACCGTCGACCCCGGCATTCCGGCGGCGTTCTTCCAGCTGACGCCTTCCCATCCGCTCAAAAACCAGTACACCGTTTTGCGCGCGCGGTTCCTGGTCGCCGCCGAACAAGGCGACCGGATCGTGTGGCAGGACGGTCAAGTTTCGGTTTTACCCAAGCCGAACGCCCCGCATATGTTCGTTTTCACTGTTAAGATATCTGAACAGCCGTTCCACGGTCTCTTGCTAACTAGGGTAGCGAAGGTGCCGATAACGGTGAGGTAACGCTTTTCGCATTTTGCCACGGACGGCACAAACATTGCGCATTGTGAAAGGATTAACAGTGAAAAAGCTCCTCATAGCGGCGGCTGCTCTGGCCACGATGGCCTCGGCAACCCTCCCGGCGGCAGCAGCGCCGCCGAGCGCGACGGTCAAGATCCAGTGGAACATCGCTTCAACGGCTTCGATCGTCATGCAAGGTAACTACACCAACACCGGTACGGGCGGCAGCGACAACCTCTCCCCGCTCGTCGACAACAACGGCGGCTCGGGCACCTGCGCGGGCGGCGGTGCGGGCGGCGCCGGCAACGGCACCCAAGCGCTCACCCTCGACTTCGGCGCGATCACGCCGGACCCGTCGCAAGTTACGGGCTGCATCGGCCTGAACGCGGCGGAAGCACAAATTAACACGAACGATACGAACGGCGTCAAAGTTCAGGAAGCGCTGACGACCGCTCCGGGTAATGCCGGCGTTTCGATCTGCGGCATCGCAGTCGAGAACAACGGTCCGGTTGCGTGGGCTGCGTCCAGCACGTCGTCGTCGAACTACACGGCCGCCAAAGCCACCGATACGGCGGATGCGACGGGCAAGACGTGGGCCGGTTCGACGTGCGCGGGCCTGACGTACAACGGCGTCGGCGTGAACGCAGTGGCCGAGGCCGCTGCTGCAGCCACGACGTTCTGGACCTCCGACAATACGACCAACCCGTCGTATTTCGGTGAGGACTACGCGGTGCTGATCCCGGCCAACGCTCCGAAGGTCGCGAGCGACTCGGGCACCATCACCTACACCGTTCTCGTTCAATAAATCTTATCAAACATGCGCTCGTGAGCTGCGGGTCCGGGTGCGCCCGCAGCGAAACGACACTCTCTATGAAGCAATCTCGCGTACTAACGACAGCGTTACTCGTAGTCTCGACGCTTCTTACGGGAGTGAACGGGTCGGCTCAGCAGACCTCGGGTGTAGGGGCCCTCGGTCTCACGGTCTCACCGGCGAAACTCGACCTCGCGGCACCGATCGGCACGAACTACAACGTACCGATCACGATCTCCAACGGTTCGGCGGCGGCCACGCACATTCAGGCGTCGATGGTGGATTTCACCGTCCTGCAGAACGGCAACTACGAGTTCCTCCACATAGGAACCCGGCCGAACTCCCTGATGCGGTGGGCGTCGATCAACCCTCGCGAGTTCGACATGCCGGGGGGCACGAACCAGCAGGTGCGCCTCAGCCTCACGCTGCCGAAAGATCCGGCGCTCAGCGGTGAATACGCGGGCATCGTCTTCTTTCAGACGCGTCCCGTGCGCCGCGCAGGCGCGGTAGCATTCTCGGCGCGCATCGCCACGAAGATTTATTTCACGATAGCAGGCACGGAAAAGATCGACGGCGCCGTTGCGAAGATGAGCGTCGCCAGCGGATCGAACGGTGAGAAGTACCGCGTGCTCTTCAAGAACACCGGCAACGTCCACGAGTACATCCGGGGCGAAATTCAGGTTCAAAAGGACGGCGCGACCGTCGATCGGATCGAGATTCCGCCGAACGACTTGGTCGAGCGCGGAGGGGAGCGTCTGATCGAGGTCACCGGCAAATCTTTACCTTCAGGGAAGTATCAAGTCGTCGCCATGGTCGATTATGGTGGTAAGGCGATGACCGGCGGAGAGGTCGCTTTTAACAAGCAATAAGCTCGAGTTCGGCGACCGATTTAACAAAGGAGTGTGTGCGTTGCGAGCCTGGATTGGCTCTTGCGTGGCGGCATTGACGGCAGCCTTGGCTCTGTCTGCGCCTGCCTCGGCGAGTACTGGGACGGTAAAGCTCTCGTGGTACACGACGGCGATTATCAAACTGACCCTTACGCCGAACTACGCAAACGGTTTCGGTACGGTTAAGGCCACGTTCGGCACGCAACCGCCGCCGGTACCGGGCCCCGGCTCGTGCTTGGACGGCTGCGCGGTGGACTTCGGTGCCGTGGAAGCCGGCATCGGCTACCTTTATAAATATGCGGCGCATCTGAACGTGAGCAGCAACGACGCGAGCGGCTTCAACCTGTATGGAGAAGGCGCCGCGAATTTTTCCGACGGCGGATCCAACAGCATGACGCTCAACCAGTCGCTGTTCTGGGTGCCGTCGGTCGCCAGCGGCGACACGAACACAGGCTATTCCGCCGGATACGCCTTCGACGTGACCAGCGGCACCGTCAATCCGGCTCAGCCCGAGCCCAACATTCCGCCCACGATCACGTACGGCTCCTATCCGTCCGCGCTGATCAGCTCGTCGAGCGCCAGCGCCGACATCTACCAAGATTACGAACTCAAAGTGCCGATGCTGGCAGCGACGTCGTCCACCGGTACCGTCAACTACTACTGCTGGATCGTCTACACGGTGGTACCGAAATGAGCGGTTTGCTGCGCAAGTGCCTGTGCGGCGTCTTTGCCGCCGCTGCGATCGTCGCCGTGTTGTCGGGCCCGACGCGCGCGGGCGTTGCTCAATCGCAGCGCGCCCAAATTGCCATCGCGTTGCTAATCAACGTAACGGGCGTCGGCCGAGCTCCGGTCCCCGCGCCGGCCGTTCCCGTCGTCGCCAACGTTGCGCTTCGCGCCAAGGGGTCTGCGCCTTCGGTTGACTCAGTGGCCGGCAACTCCACGCTGGTCGCGCAGCAGACGCAGTCGGCGGTTAAAGTGGAAGCGGAAGTCTCTCCGAATCCAGCCGCGACGCTGCTCTATTCGAACAATGCCGCGGTCGTCATGAACGGAAACGCCGGCACGACGATTAGCCAATCCTGCGCCTACCAAGTAACGGTGCACTCCAACATTATTTCCTGGACGCTGCGCGACGGGTTGTCCGGCAACCCGACCTCGTCGTCGACGAGTTTCCCCGGTCCGGACGTCGCGCACAACGATTATCAAGCGACGCCCAAGCCGACGTCCTCGCCGTTCATCGTGTATCCATCGGCCTGGGCGAACGTCGTCACCGCTAGCAACGTGCAGACGTATTGCGTGGATTTGAGCGTCACGATTCCCTTGTCGACTCCCACCGGAGCGTATAGCACCAACGCGGTGTATACGTTGTACTGGTAGTGCACGCGCGCGTTCGCGGAGTCTTGCTCGGCGGGCTGCTCGCACTGGTTGCGGGCGCGGTCGCGCTTGCCGGCGGAGCGCCGCCGGCGCCGCTGCCTCACGGGCTGATTTCGACGCCGCCGCCTGCTCCCGCAGGCAACGCGCAGACGGTCTCGCCGCAAGTGCATCCGCTCGCGACGCTGCCGGCGCTGGAAGTTCCCTCGTCCGGCAGCTTTGCGAACCGTGGCGTGCGCACGATGGTCGTCGGACGCATTCCGGTTGCCGCGCTCGCCGCGCTTCCGCGGCAGACGCAAGCCAACACGATCACGCCGCGCGAACTGCTTTCAGGACGCCGCAAGATGTCGGCGACCGGCAGCACGATCAACGTTAACTCGGGATGCGCTCTGTACGGCAACAACATTTTCGGCAATCCCTGCACCATCACGTGGTCGACGACGTTCGGGGCGGGCGCGCTCAACGGGAACGACAACGTCGAGGACGTGTACCTGCCGCCAAACGATGCCACGACGTTCAATACGTTCGGCACGTATAAGGTCAGCGCGGGCGACGCCGGCAACAATCAGACGATGTCCATCAACGGTACGTGGGTCATCGGCACCTACGATACGACCGGCAACTTCTGGATCGACGTAGCGTACCTCCAAGTCGGGAACACGAACACGCTTGAAACGTTCTCCGACCAGTACGATACCGTGCCGCAAACGAATTTTACCGGCGGCCAGACGGTGTACTTCAGCGACAGCGGGCTGCAGGGCGCCGACGACTACGCGTACTACATCGAGTCGACGTCTACGGCGCCGACGTGCGTCTATCTCTTCCCGACGCCGGGCGGCAACCCGCCCGCCGGTCTGTGCAATCCGAATTCGGCCCTCTCGAGGCTGCCCGCGCTCGGCGTCTTCAACGGCTCGTGGCCGATACCGGCGACGCAAGCGACGGGGACGTATTCGCTAGTACTCTACGACACGACCGCGCAGCAGCGCGTCGCGCAGATTCAGTTTTCGGTCGTTAAATCGGGCGCGACCGGTACGATCAGCATGAAGGGCGTTCCGGGCGCGAGCGGCACCGCCGCACCGTCGCCCGGTCCCGTTTTACCAACGCCGGCAACCGCGTTTGCCTTCGATTCGACGACGGAAAACTCGGATAAGGGTATCACCGCAACGATCTCCGGTCTGACGAACGGGCACAGCTACCGCGAGATCATCAGCGATCCCAACGGCCTGGTGGTCTTGAACAGCGACGTGAACAACTTGGCCGGAACGTCGACGACGCTGAATTGGAATTTCACCAACAACCAAACGCCGTTCAACTACCCGAACAGCGCGTACACGCTGACAGTGTACGACAAGTCCGGCCTCAACCCGAGCGCGGGCGCAACGCCGAACCCGGCCAGTGTGGCGGCGTCGCAAGCCTTCCAAATACTCGGTTACAACGTCCAGACAATCTTCACCAATCCCACCGGGACGGCACTCACGTTGTCGGCCGGCGGAACCGCGACGTCGGGCCTGGAGTTCCTCAACGACGGCGACGGCGTGAACTGGAATCAGCAAAACGCCGACGGTATCGCCCAGTTGTTTTTCACGACCGGCGCGAGCGGCATCACGATAGCGCTCGGCGCGGGCAGCAGCTCGTGCGGCGCGGGCTGCCAGACGCAGACCGTGGTCGATTCGTCCGGCGTTTCCTGGACCTTCACGAGCAAATGCACGGGCGCCGGTAATACAGCTGGCTGCACGCTGCTCGGGCTTCCGACGACCGCTGGTCAGTCGCTTGCGCCCAACGAGACGTACGTCACGCTTCCGAACATTACGTGGAGCATGCCGGTAGCCGACGCGAATTGCGCAAACGGATGCCAGGCGCCGACGACGGTGCTTCCCATCGACGGCGCCGATTGGTCGGCTTCGAATCAGACCCAAGCCACCAACTACGTCACGATCAACTTCGGCAACGCGACGTCGTGGAGCGGCACCGGCCACATCTACTTCATCGGGAACCGCAACGGCGGCTTTACGGCCGGCCCCGACATTCACGGTTTTACGCCGCGCAGCGTCGTGGCGAACACCGTGCAGGGCATGTACGCGCAAGGTCAGCCGACCACCGGCACCGGCAGCGACGTGTGGGATATTCACATCAAGAACACCTCGACCGGCCCGGGCGCAAAGAACATCACGGAATTCGAACTGGGAGAACCTCCGCCGATGTCGGGCGGTAACATCACGATCGGTATGGACGGCGCATCGCCGACGAACTGGACGATCGTCAATTGCCCGAACGGCCTGCCCGCGGACGTGAACTGCTTCCAAGCATCCGGCGGTAATGCCGGCATCGCGCCGGGTGCGTCGCAAGATCTATACTTCGATTTGAACCCGGGCGCCAACTCGTCGTTCGCCTACACGGACTTCACCCTGGAAACGCTGCAGACGACCGGCGGCGTCAACAACATCTTCACGATAGCGCCGGACGGAACGAACACGGTCTTCGTGGGGCAGACGAATCCGCAGAGCATCGACAGCACGGCCATCGGCTCGTACTCGCTCGACAACTCGCTGATGACGGGTTCCTTTGCACCCAACTCCGTCGGGTCGCCGTCGAGCACGACCGTTACCGTTGCGCTGACCAATGCGGCTGCGAGCGGAACGTTCCCCGACGAGATCGATGCCATTGCCGTCGACATTCCCACGAACGAGGCGTGGGCCCCGGCGGTAACGGCGCCGGCATCGGGATGGAGTTATCTGGGCTCGACGACGCCGGTAGCCGGAACCACCCGGTATTGGTTCGGGTTGTGCGCAGGCCAAAAGCCGGCAAATACCGGATCGTGGAATCCGCCCAACGGCAACAACATGCCCAGCTGCGGAACCGCGACGGAACAAGCATCCGCGCTGCAGCCCAGCGGCACGTTCAACGCGTCGGGCACGCTCACGGTTCCGAACGGCGTTGCCGGACCGATTAACGGCGTCATTTGGACGCACGGCGCAAACGGCGACGGCTGGAATCAGCCCAACGGCAAAGCAATACAGTTGAACATCAGCGCGACGGGAGCGACGGCCGGATTCTCCGCGGTCTATCCGTACGGCGGCTCAGTGGTGCCGGTGACCGCGCCGAACATTCCGACGGTCGGCGCCGACAGCGATTCGACGTACGGCAACACGTTCCAGTACACGATCACCAACACGGGCGCGACGGCGGGCACGTGTGCGGGCGGCATTCCGTGCAACAGCCTGACCAAGGTCGACGTTACGATTCCGTATCAAGACATCAACGCCATCACGGGAACGGACTCAACCGGCATCGATTGGCAGGTCACCCCGAAAACCGCACCCGTCGCGACCGTTACGATTAACGGCGGACAGGCCGGCGGAAAGAGCTGCACGGCCACGGTCACCAATCCGCTGCCGCTGGGCGGCCCGACGGCGAACGGACTGATCGACGTGACCGGCGGAGCGACCTGTTATGTAGCGCCGGGCGACTCGATGACGCTCACGTTCAACGCGCAGGCGCCGTACAAAGTCAACGACGTCTTCAAGTTCCCCGCGACCTTCAGCGTGCTGACGTCGGGCGGAACGACGACGAACGTCACGGCTGCCGAAGCGTGGACGAACGACACGGAGATCGAAGTCGTGGGCAACGCGAGCTTGGTCATCGTCGTCAATCCTGGCGTCGGTCCGGGATCCAACCCGTCGCATCCCGTTCCAAACTGCGGCACCTGCACGTTCGGCGTGAACAACATCGTCTTCAACGTCGTTCCCAACAACCAAACCGTCACCGGTACGGACCTGGCAACCGTCAGTGTGTACACGAACGTCGGTAACCCGGCAGGCTGGGGATTGTACGTGTCGACCAACAACAACCCGGCCAATAGTACGGGCAGCCCGACGAACGAATTGCTCACCGAGGTCGACTCGGCGAACTCTTCGCAGGGCATGGGATTGGGCTGGGACGCTACGTCCTACACGGTGATTCCGACCAGCGGCAACGGCTCGGAGGTCGCGCACGCGCCCACGACCGTCAATGCGACGCGTCAACCGTTCGACATCGTGCAGAGCTATCGCATCAGCGTCGGCAACGAGGCCATTACCCCGCAAACGTCGGTCGTCACCTACACCTGGATAGAAAACTAACCGGGAACGCGTCCTAAACGGCAATCAGCGGGCGGCGCGTCCAAGAACCGCCCCGCAGCTTCACGGCCGTCAGAATCGCGCGGGCGAGCCACGCGAAGATCCACGCAATAGGAACGGTGTACAAGCCGATGTGCAGGATGCGGATGCAGACGTACGCGGCGGCAAGCACGAGAATTGCCGTGACGATGCCGACGGTCATCGAAAAGCGCGTGTCGCCCGAGGCGCGAATGGGCGCCATCGATACCATCGACCAACCCTTGATCGGCAGCGTCGCCATGTGCAGGGCAAGCGGAAGCGCGGCAACCGACGCGACCTGCGCGTTGAGCGTGAACAGGTACGCCAGCGGCCACGCAAGTGCCGCGCACACGACGGCAGTCGCCGTCGTAATCCAGACGGCGATGCGCTGAGCGCGCGCGAAAAACCATTGAGCACCCTCGACGTCCCCGGCGCCCAGGCGCTGCCCGATCACGGTTTGCACCGCAGCCTGCAGGGGGCTTGGGACCACGAACGTGAGATCCGAGACGACGTTGAGCGCTCGAAAGCCCGAGATCGCGATCGCACCGAACGGCGCAAGCATCGCGACGATGACGGCATCCGGGGCGACGACCGCAAAGAGAAAGACCGCCTCAGGCAATCCCAACCGCGCGCATTCCAGCGCCAACCGCACGTCGATGCTCTTTTGGGCAAAGATGCGGTAGATTGGCC
Organism: Vulcanimicrobiaceae bacterium; assembly: GCA_035652755.1. GTDB lineage: Bacteria > Vulcanimicrobiota > Vulcanimicrobiia > Vulcanimicrobiales > Vulcanimicrobiaceae > DASRDE01. The sequence goes on from DASRDE010000016.1 coordinate 38,321, forward strand.
TGCGGGCGACGTACGCGATCGCGTAAATGCTCGCGATTAACTCCGAGAGCAGCGAAGAGATGCCCGCGCCGACGATACCGAGCGGATGATGCGTGAACCATCCCAGCGCAAGGATCGCCAGCAGCGGAATGTGGACCAGGTTGATGATCGCCAGAATCACGACCGCGATCTTCCGGTTTCCGGCGGCGCCCAAGCCCGTGATGATCGTCCCCGAGATGGCGATCGGCAAGAGCGAACAGCAGCGAACGATCAAGTATAAGCCGCTCGCGTGCGAACTGGCGAGGTGGCCGATCATCGCGCCGATCATTGCGGGCCCGAAGAGTGCGCTGAGGATCATCGCCGCGATCGCAGTGGCGAACGGTACCAGGAAGCCCGCGCGAATCGAACGCGCGAAGCCGTCGATGTCGCCCGCCCCGACCCGCTGCGATGCGATGATGCCCAGGCCGTTCATGAAGCCGATCGCTGCGAATGTTACCGCGGCAAAGACGGTCGTCGCGGCTGTGACGCCGGCCAACGCCACGGACCCCAGCGTTCCGATCGCGATCGTGTCGACGATGCCGAGCAGTTGATCGCCCAGCATCGAGACGGCCGTCGGAAGCGAAAGGCGCCGGAAAGCGGCGCCCACGTTGCGATGGTCGACGATCATTCAAAGAGCGTTAGGAGGACAATGCTTCGAAGAAGGCGGCGACGTCGTCCTCCGTCGTGTAGAAGTGCGGGCTGACGCGGATGCCGCAGCCGGGCCGGTAGTCGACGAAGACGCGGCGCGCAATTAAACGCTCGTACGCCGCTCGGGATCCTTCGAAGTCGATGCCGATCCAGCCGGTGCGTTTGTCCGGATCGAGCGGCGTATTGACGCGCAGGCCCTTCTCGAGAGCCGTTTGCGCGATGAGCGAGGTCAAGCGCACGTTGTGCTCGCGAATAGCTGCAACGCCCGCGCGCTTGACGAGATCGTGCCCCGGCTTTGCAACGACGTATCCCGGAATCGTCGGCGTGCCTGTTCCCCACCGGTACATGCTTTCGGCCCACGCCATCGGCGCGGGTTCGAACGCGAACGGCCGCGCGTGCGCCATCCATCCGGTCACCGCCGGCTCGAACCGATCGCGAAGCTCGGGCTTGACGTAGATCCACGCGCATCCCGGACCGCCGCAAAGCCACTTGTGACTGCCGCCCGTGACGATGTCCAAGTCCCACTCGCGTACGCTGTAGGGATAGACGCCGGTCGTCTGATACGCGTCGACGCAGAGCAGCGTCCCGGTTTTGCGGCAGTGCTCCTGAACCGCGCGCACGTCGCAAAGCGCGCCCGAAACGTAATAGGCATGCGAGAGCACCGCAATCGCCGTGCGCTCGGTAATCGTCTCGATGATGCGCTCGGCGGGAACAGTGCGCCCGTCTTCGGAGGGGACGATGCGCGGGCGCGCTCCGTAGCGCTGCCACTCGGTCCAGACGTACGTGAGCGACGGAAACTGCAGCGCTTCGTACACGACTTCATTCCGGTCGGGCGTGAACGCCAGCGACGTGGCCAACGCCGCCTGCAGCACCGAGACGTTCGGACCCAGAAAGACCGAACCGGGCGGCGCGTCGACGATTTCGCCGATGCCGTCGGCGATCTCCGCGATGCGCGGCAGCCACGATTCCCACGCTTCGGCACCTTCGGAGGCCCACTCGTCGAAATAGGCGTCGAGCGCAGCTTTGGCTTGTATGGGAGCTGCGCCCATCGAATGGCTGACCAAGTACGTGGACGTGGCCAGAATCGGAAATTGCTCGCGCATTTGGGCGCGGGTCGTCGTTTGCATCACTCGTATCCTTTGCCCAGATGCGTGCGCACTTCCCACAATTCCGGAAAGATGCGGTGTGACAGCGTGGTGGCCAAGTACGCCGCGCCCAAGGAACCGCCGGTGCCGCGCTTCGCGCCGATCATCCGCTCGACCATACGGATATGCCGCCCTCGCCAGAGCAGGAGCCGTTCGTCGAACTCGATGAGGTCCTCCAAGAGCAGGTACAGCTCGTAATGGGCCTTGGGGTCGTCATAAATCGTTTTAAAGCTCGCGATGAGTTCGTCTGACGTCCCCGTAGCGAAGCCCTTGCGCGCAAAGAGCGATTTGACGCGATCGTAGAGCGAGGGCTGCGCGAGCCTGCGCTCGAGACGGGCGCGCTGAGCGTCGTCGGTTTGAATGTACTGCAGCGTTTCCAAACGGCGGATGCCGCAGGCGAACTCCAGTTCGCGGAATTGGATCGATTGAAAGCCGCTGGCGGGGTTGAGGTGGTCGCGGAACGCGTTGAATTCCTGCGGCGTCATCGTTTCGAGGACGTCGATCTGCTGTTCGAGCAGCCGCTGAATGGTATGGATGCGGCGAAAATGTTTCGCGACCGCGAGCAGCTCGTCGCCCTCCAAACAGCACGCGACGGCGTCGATCTCGTGCAGCAGCTGTTTGAACCACAGCTCGTACACCTGGTGGATGATGATGAAGAGCATCTCGTCGTGGTGCGCCGGAGACGAGAGCGGCTGCTGGAGCCCGAGCAGCTCGTCCACGTGCAGATACGAGCCGTAGGAGAGACGCTGTTGCTGCTGCAGGTTCATTCCTCCCGCGCGGCGGCCAGCTGCTGATCGATCGTGCCCCGCAAGACGTGCCACGCCATCACGAAATCGGCGGCGAGCGAAGCGAACGGCGCGCGGAACGTTTCGGGCCGGTTTCTTTCGAAGTACGCGTGCGAAAACCACGCGGGCCCATAACCGGCCGCAATGGCCGCTGCCGCCAGCCACGGCTTGCGCGCTGCCGCAGCAGCGACGAGCAGACCGGTCGCCGCCACGGTTCCGCAGACGTGGAAGAGCCGGGTTCGCGGATCGCGGTGAGCGTTCAGGTAGCGCGGCCAAAAGGCGCCGAGCGGCATCGTGCATTCCTCCTGCTGGGAGTACAACGTGGCCTTACGGGGCTGCAGGCGGTTCTCCTCGAAGCGAGCGCGCCATGCATAGATGGGTCGTGCCGCTCGCCGCGGCAGTGCTGCTCGCCGCCTGCTCGGGCGCGCAAAACGGACAAAACGCGCAAACCGCGTCGAGCGCCGCTGCTCCGCTGCATAATCCGGTGGATTTCCCGCTCTACCCCGGCGCGGCGCTGCTTTCGACGCACCAGTTCACGCAAGTCATTAAAGCGGACACGTCGGCCGGCGGCAGTTCGATCTTTCAAAACGGAAACGGGACGTACTCGGGCAACGAGGTCATCGCTTCGACGGCCGCGTCGTTCGACGAGCTCTCCGCGTGGGTGGATCGCTTGAACGGGTCGCCTCCGGCGGGCTACGCGGCGGTCGAGACCGGCGGCGATCCGAACCAGCGCGCGCAGGCGCGACGTATCGGTATCGCCTATGCGGTGTTCAAAAAGCCCGAAGCGGGGCGAACGCGGGGCCTGCTGCTGCTGGCAATGGATCCGACGCTCGTGAACCAGCGCTTCGGCAGCGTGCTGCGTCTAATCGGTAAGTACCGGGCGCTGCCGGCGATTATGCGCGATCCGATCGACAACGAGGTAAAAGCACGCATCGGGATGACGATATCACAGGCGACGGCGCCGGAGAGTCCGGTCGGCGCGGCGCTGTCGGCACTCGACCAGTTCGAGCACAAGAACAGCCGGGGAATCGTCGTCCTGGATGCCTCGAAGCGGTAGCCGCGTCCGGTTTGCCGCGGCGGCGGCAGCGCTCTTCTTATCGTGTGCGGGGCCGGCGTTCGCCGACCCCTCGGTTTACGCGGGAATTCAAGGGATGCTGCTCACCGGTACGCATACCGATATCGCCGGGACGCAGCACGGCGCCGCGATAGGGGCGATCGTTCAGGCCGGCGTTCGCGAAAAACGCTTCAGCCTGCGGCTCGAAGGGATACCGCCCGTCTCACTGCCGCAAAAACCCTCGGCGTACTACGGCGCAGCGACCCCGCAGATCAGTCTGCTGAACGGCGCGTTGCGCTACGCCGCGGATCGGAACGAATACTTTTCGATCGGCCTGGGCGAGACGATCATCAATCAGCGCACCCCTTTGCCGAATCTGAGTCAGGTCGTCTCTTCGCGCCTGGCCGGCCTGCGTATCGAGGCAGCGTACCGCCACGCGTACTCACCCGTGCATTTTTGGGAAGCGACGGTGGGCGCCGCTCCGCATTTGTCCGGAAGCGACCACTACGCATACAGCATCGATCAGCCTGCGGTCGATAAGCCCGAAGCTGCCGCAGAGGAAGATTTCGCAATCTCGTGGGGAGTGGAGCGCGCAAACGCCGAGTGGCTCGTCGGCTTGCGCAGCATCGACTTTTCGGCCAGGTACGTGTTGACCGGCGAAGCGGGCGATCGCAACAACGGCGGCGGCGCAATCGTGGAATATCGCGCGTTTTTGGACAAGTAAAGAACGGATCTTCTGAACAAGGATTCACCGCGCGCGCGCACGATAAGATAGATGTATGTCTGGGCTCGTGGTCTTCAACTCGGTGGCGGAAGCCCTTAAGGCCGGTTATCACATCTACGGAAGAACGGATGACGGCTATCTGGCGCGTCTGCGAACGCCGGCCGGATGGGCGTTGGCGCTGATCGTCATCTCGCAAAAATAACGCGGGTCAGCGTAACCGCACTCCTTCGAACGCGAGCAGCCGCCGGCGCATAGAACCGGGACCGGCTCCGCGAACTGTCCCATCCGCTCCAACGACCCGATGCGCCGGGACGAACAAATCGATCGGCGTTCTGCACATCGCTGCGGCGACGCCGCGGTGAGCGCGAGCGCGGCCGATCAACCGCGCCACGTCGGAGTACGAGACGATCTCTCCGGCCTCGAGCCCCGCGACGAATCGCCACACGTCCAATTGAAACGGCGTTCCCCGCAAGTCGAGCGGAACGTCGAACCGGCGCAAGCGCCGGGCGAAGTATGCCCGCACTTGGGCGGCGGCTTCGCGCAGCACCGCATCGCGCGGCCGAAGCGCCGAACCGGCCGCCCGCCGGACGAACCGCGCGGCGACGATGGCGTCGCCGCTGCTGCGCACGATCAGCGCAGCCCCCAGCGGCGTGGCAATGGCGTACGAAGCGCTCGGGTACGACGTAGTCATGGATGAGCGATCGCTGCAAACGGGCCCGCCCGCGCAGCCGTAAACCAAGAAGGCGGCTCGCCGCCGTCCTGCCAATGCCCCCGCATGGACGCAACCGCCACACCGAGCGCGCATGCGCGCGACGACTCCGATGCTCGCGTCGAGCTCACCATCCGGGGCCTTGTCCTCGGTGCCGCCATCACGCTGGTGTTCACCGCAGCAAACGTGTATCTGGGTTTGAAGGTGGGGCTCACGTTTGCGTCCTCGATTCCGGCTGCGGTTATTTCGATGGCCTGCCTTCGAGTGTTCCGCAACGCGACGATTTGGGAGAACAACATCGTCCAGACCGTCGCATCGGCCGCGGGAACGCTTTCGTCGATCATCTTCGTCCTTCCGGGTCTGGTCATGGTCGGGTGGTGGACCGGTTTTCCGTTTTGGCAGAGCTTCGGCATCTGCGTGGTCGGCGGAGTCTTGGGCGTCATGTACACGATTCCGCTGCGCCGCGCGCTGGTGACCGACTCGGACCTGCCGTATCCCGAAGGCGTTGCGGCGGCCGAAGTGCTGCGCGTCGGCGTGGGAACGCGCGAAGGTGCGCAGGAAGGCAAAGCCGGCGTTTTGGCCGTCGTGGCCGGATCGCTGGCATCGGCGGGTTTTGCGGCGATTGCGGCAACGAAGATCTTCACCGGTGAGATCGACGCGTACTTTCGTGCGGGCAATGCCGCGACGGGAATCGGCGTCGGCCTTTCGTTCGCGCTCCTGGGCGCCGGCCACCTGATCGGTTTGGCGGTTGGTCTGGCGATGTTCACGGGCCTGGCGATCGCATGGGGACTCTTCACGCCCCTGCTGACGGCATTGCATCCGGTTGCGGGCGATGCCGCGACGGTCGCAACGGACGTCTGGCGCCA
>DASRDE010000017.1:0-20829 GCA_035652755.1 Vulcanimicrobiaceae bacterium
GTTCCCATTCGCAGCAGCAAACGATCGATCGTCGGCAACCGTTCGATGGTCCAGCCCTGCAGCAGGGGCGAAATTGCCTGGTCGCTCTCCTCGGAATGCTCGAGCGTTCCCAGCACGAGGTCTTTGACGAAGAGGCGATGCGAGCTCTCGCTGAAGGTCGCCAAATACTCCTCGAGCACCTCGGCCGGGTCGCGATGTCCGATTTCAACCGAAAACAGCGCCTGCAGTGCGAGCTCCCGGGCCATCCTGCGTGAAGGCATGGGCTACACCGTCGCGTGCATGAGGTTGGGCAGAAAATCGATCGCGTAGTGGCCCGAGCGAAACTCCGGCGTCGCCAGAATCTCGAGGCACTGATCGATCGTGGTCTTCACGCCGTCGACCACGGTCTCGTGCAGCGCGCGCTGCATGCGCGCGATCGCGTCGTCGCGCGTCTGTCCGAATGCGATGACCTTCGCCAGCATCGAGTCGTAGAACGGCGGCACCATCGCCCCGGAATACACGTGCGTATCGACGCGGATGCCCGGACCGCCGGGGAAGACCACTTCGGTTAGCGTTCCGGCGGCGGGCGCGAAATCGTTGCGCGGATCCTCGGCGTTGATTCGGCACTCGATGGCGTGTCCGTTGGCCCGCAGGTCGCTCTGCGTGTAACCCAACCGCTCGCCTGCGGCGATTCGAATCTGCTCTTTGACCAGATCGATGTTGAAGACCATCTCCGTGACCGGGTGCTCGACCTGAATGCGCGTGTTCATCTCCATGAAGTAAACGTCGTCGCCGGCAACCAGAAATTCGAGGGTGCCGGCGTTGCTGTATTGTACGGCCTGCGCCGCGCGAACCGCCATGGCCAGCAAAGACTCGCGCGCGCTGTGCGACAGATTCGTCGCCGGCGCCTCTTCGATCAACTTTTGATGCGAGGGCTTTTGCACCGAACAATCGCGCTCGCCCAGATGCACGACGTTGCCGTAGTTGTCGCCCAAAACTTGCACTTCGATGTGGCGCGGACGAAGGATCAACTTCTCCATGTAGACGCGGCCGTCTTTGAAGCTGGCTTCGGCCTCCTGCGTGGCCGACGAGTACGCGCGCTCCATCTCCTGCGGCGCGTTGACTTGCCGCATGCCTTTGCCGCCGCCGCCGGCCGTCGCCTTGAGCAGCACGGGATAGCCGATCTCTTCGGCTGCGCGCCGCGCGTCCTCGACCGAATCCAAAATGCCGCTGCCCGGAGTGGTCGCGATGCCGGCCTCTTTCATAACGCGCTTGGCCGTGGCCTTGTCGCCCATGGCTGCGATAACTTGCGGCTTGGGCCCGATGAACGTCAACCCATGGTCCGCGCAGATCTCCGCGAAACGCGCGTTCTCGGCCAAAAAGCCGTATCCCGGGTGCACCGCGTCGCAGCCCGTGATCAGCGCTGTGGAGATAATGTTCGGGATGTTCAAATACGAGCGCGGAACGGGACCGGGCCCGACGCAGAACGCTTCGTACGCGTGCCGAACGTGCAGCGACTCGCGGTCGGCTTCCGAGAAGATTGCCACGGTCTGCACGCCGAGCTCGCGGCAAGCGCGGTTGATGCGCAGCGCGATCTCTCCCCGGTTGGCGATCAACACCTTCTTAAACATCGCCGTCCACGCCTCAGCCGCGATCGATCTCGAAGAGTACCTGGCCGTACTCTACGGCCTGACCCTCTTTGCAGCGAACCGACGCAACGCGGCCTGCTCCCAGCGAACGAACCGCGTTTCGGATACCCAGTGCCTCTACGTGCGCGAGCTCGCGATCGCCGTGCAGCTCTTCGCCTTCCTTTACCGCCGGCCGCGCGAGGTGCAGGATGCCGACGAAATCCGCTTTGATGCGATCGAGTTTGGCCGGAATGGGAGTCTGGTCTTCCTCCGAGGGCGGCGGCAACCGGCGCGCCGGCGCGCTGTGCGGTTTGCGAAGCTCCACTGCGTCCTCGTTTTCGGCTTCGATCCGGAGCCGGAGCAGATCGGTTTGCACGAAGGCCTCCGCCAGCGTGCGGACGCGATCGATGAGGGCGTCGTCGGACATGAGCGCTACCGTTTCGCCCCCTTCGAGCAGAACAACTCCCGCACGCTCGCTTGGCTCGAGCGCCCGGAGCGCGGAGCGAAACGAGGGCCGCAATTCGGCAAGCGGCGCGAGCACGAACGCCCGCTCGTAGAGCCGCGGATGGGGCACCTGCAGGCCCGGCTCGTTCACGCTGACCCCGTCCATGAGCAAGATGTCGAGATCGATGGAGCGAGGACCCCAGCGCTCGCCGTCAGTGCGCCCCATTTTCCGTTCGGTCGCCTTGAGCTCCGCAAGCAGCTCCCGCGGGGTCAGCGCCGTTTCGATCTCGGCGACCGCGTTGCAGAATTCGGGCTGCGCGGTGACGCCCCACGGACGCGTGCGATAGAGGCGCGAAACGGCTTTGACTTGGCCCGCGCGGGCCAGTTCGCGCAGTGCAGTCCTGACCTGGGAAGGCGGATCGTCCTGGTTCGAACCGATGCCAATCCAAGCGCGAGTCACGCGTAGCGCGCTCGCGTCAGGGTGATGCTCGGCGTAGCGCCGTCGAGCAGATCCGGCTTGGCGACGCGAACGCGCACGCGCGCCACGCGGCCGTCCGAGAGCAGCTCGTCCGCAATTGCTCCAGCCAGACGTTCGATCAGCGCAAAGGAATGCGCGCGCACCACATCGCGGATGCGCGCATGCAGCGCGGCGTAGTCGATCGTGTCGCCGAGATCGTCACTCTGCGCGGCACGCGAAAGATTTAGGCTCAGCTCGACGTCGACGTCGAAGGGCTGCTCCGCGTCGCGCTCGCCGGGGTTGGCGCCGTGCCGCCCGTAAAGGCGCATGCCGCGCAGCGCGATTACGTCGTCCAACCCGGCGGCCTCCAATCGCGTACGATCGCATCGGCAACGCTCACGGCGTCGCGCGCCGCGGGCACGTCGTGCACGCGCACGATGTCGATGCCCGCTGCGACCGCTAAAGCCGTCGTTGCAGTCGTACCAAAGACGCGTTCGGCCGGCGGACGCCCCGTCAGCTTTCCGATCGTCGATTTGCGCGACGTTCCGATCAACGTCGGAAAACCGAGGGCGGGAAGCCGCGCGAGATCGCGCAAGACCTCCAGATTGTGATCCGGAGTCTTCCCGAATCCGATCCCCGGATCCAGAATGACGTGCTCGGGCGGAATTCCCGCGCGGACTGCATGCTCTGCCGCGCCGGACAGGAAACGCAGCACTTCGTCCATGACGCCGCCCTCGTATTCGGCCTTCGCTTTATTGTGCATGATGACGACGGGGCTGCGGCTTTCGGCCGCGGCCTCGAGCAGGGCATCCGGCAGACCCCACACGCTGTTCAACACGTCGGCGCCCGCTTGGCGCGCGGCGCGGAACACGGCCGGTTTATACGTATCGGCCGACAGAATCGCGCCGGGTAAGCGCTGCCGCAGACCTTCGATCACGGGTACGATTCGCGCGAGCTCGATGCGTTCGTCCACCTGCACGTGACCCGGCCGCGTCGATTCGGCTCCCACGTCGATTAGATCGCTGCAAGCAGCGTGTTGCTCCAACCCGCGAGCGATCGCAGACGCGGCGTCGATCGTTCCGTCGCCGGAAAATGAATCCGGCGTGACATTGACGACGCCCATCACGTACGTGCGATCGCCCCAAACCAGGCTCCGGCCGCGCACGTGCAGCGCGCCGCGCGGACGGTTAATTGGCGGAGCGTTCGGCGGCGACATGTTCCGTGCACTGGCGCAGCTCCGCGACGACGAACGTCGATCCGGTCACCACGATGACGTCGTCGTTAGACGCGGCTGCGCGGGCGGCGACGAACGCCTCGAGCGGGTCGCGCACTGCGACGCCGTGGGCCCCCAGTGCGCGAGCGATCTCCAGCAATTCATCCGGGGAAACCGGAACGCGGCCGGCAGCCGTAAACGTCGTGAACACCATCGACTCGGCAACCGGTGCGAATGCGCGGAGTATTCCTTGCGCGTCCTTGCTCTCGCCGATCGCAACGACGAAGCGGAAACGCCGGCCCGGAAATGCCTGCGGAAGCGACTGCGCCAAATGCGCGGCCTTATCGGGATTATGCGCGACGTCGAACACGACGCCCGGACGCGATGGGAAATATTCCATGCGGCCCACGAGCGAGACGCGCGCGAGCCCTCCCTCAACGTCGGCTTGTTGCGGGCGAAGATCGGCATCCAGCTGCTCGAGCGCGAGCACCGCTGTAGCTGCGTTTCGCTGCTGGAACTGCCCGAGCAGCGGAAGACGAACGTCGTACGCACCGCGCGGCGTCGTCAGCGTAAAGCGCTGCGCATATTTGGGCTCCACGCGAGCCGCGCTGACCTGCGTCCGGTCGAGGACTGAGATGAACGGCGCGCCGGCGCGAGCGCAAGCGTGCTCGATCACTTCGCGCGGTCCGGCGTCTTCCACCGCGCTCACCAGCGGAACGCCGGCCTTGGCGATACCGGCTTTATCGGCGGCGATTTTTTCCAGGGTGTCTCCCAAGATCTCGGTATGGTCCAGGCCGACGTTCGTGATGATGCTCACTCGCGGGCGCAGTACATTCGTGCCGTCGAGTTTCCCGCCGATGCCCACTTCGATGACCGCGACGTCGACGCGCTCGCGCGCGAAGTGCAGAAATGCCAGTGCCAGCAGCGTTTCGTAATATGAAGGGCGGCCGTGGGCGTGAGCGGTACGGGCGATCGCGGGCATCATTTCGGCGAGCAATTCCGCGAATCGCTCCTCGGAAACGGCGACTCCGCCGATGCGCGCCCGCTCGACCATCGAACGCAGGTGCGGCTTGGTATGCAGGCCCGTCTTCTTTCCTGAGGCGGTGAGGATCGACGCGGCCATCGTGGACGTTGAACCCTTCCCGCTGGTTCCGCCGACGTGGACGGTGGGATACGCATCCTGCGGATCGCCGAGTTCGCGCAGAAAGGCACGCATGCGGTCCAGACGGTACGGCTCGCGGCGCGATGCGGTTTCGTCGATCGTACTCAACAGATAGGCCGAAGCTTGCGCGAAGGTCATTCGTGCGGATTCTCCCCGCGCAGCAGCTCGATCGCGTGCGGAAGGACCGGAAGAATGACGTCGACCGACTCCGCAACCGCTTTGGGGCTGCCGGGCAGATTGACGATCAGCGTCTTGTTGCGGACGCCGGCGATGCCGCGAGAAAGCATTGCCGTCTTTACCGCCGGCAGCGCGGCGGCACGAATCGCCTCGGCAATGCCGGGCACTTGATAATCCAAGATGGCGGCGGTCGCCTGGGGCGTCCGATCGCGCGGCCCAAGACCGGTACCGCCAATCGTGATAATGAGCGCGGCCTCGCCGCGGTCGGCAAGATCGATTAGCTCGGCCTGAAGCGCGCTCGCATCGTCCGGGATCACCGCTTCGCGGACGATGTCGTACACGTCCGCCAAACGCTCGCGCAAAACGGGAAGGCACGCGTCGGCGCGCTCTCCGGACGCGGCCCGGTCGGAAAGCACGATCAAGGCTACGCTAGGTTTGGGCGTCATAATCGCCGCTTTTCCCGCCCGTTTTCCGGATCAGCCGGACCGACTCGATGGAAATGCCTTTTGAAACCGCCTTGGCCATATCGTAAATCGTCAGCGCGCTGATCGCCGCAGCCACCATCGCCTCCATTTCGACGCCGGTTTGCGCGGTCGTCCGGGCGGTGGCATCGATCTCCAGCACGTCCCCGTCCCACGAAAAACGCACCTCGACCTGCGCGAGCGGAATCGCGTGAGCCAGCGGAATAAGCGACGGCGTTTGTTTGGCCGCCATGATTCCGGCCAGCTGCGCGGCGGCCAGCGCGTCGCCTTTTTTCAGCGTTGCCTCGCGAAGCGCGCGCGCGGCCTGCGCGCCGAGAACGACGCGAGCCCGAGCCTGCGCGGTGCGCGCGGACGGCGCTTTTTGGGAGACGTCGACCATCGAGAGGCTGCCGTCGTCGCCTATGTGTGAGGGTTTCGGCACGGTGATGAAAAAACGAGCGGAAGAATGTCCACAGCGGAAGGTTCTGGCGGGAGTTCGAGCCCCGAGGCCGTGGCCCTCGGTGACGTGCTCGCATTCTTCGGCACCGTTGCCGACTATGCGTCGGGAGCACCCGAGGCCGGATCGTCAGTCGCTTCCCTTGCGGTTGCAATCGGCCGCCTCGCGGGCCTGGATTCCGAAGAATTGGACGCGCTCGCATTTGCCGCCGTCCTGCGAAATGCCGGTGCGCTGGGTAATGCGGCATTCGGCAAAGGGCAGGAACTGAACGAACGCGCTCGAGCGATGGTGCGATGGGACGTCCCTGCGGACGGCGCGCGGATTTGCGCCAGGATCGACGCGCTCCCGCCGGCCACGGCGGACATCGTTCGCTGGCAGGCCGAATGTTGGGACGGGACCGGATATCCGGACCAATTGCGCTGGAGCGGCATCCCGCTCGCGGCGCAAGTATTGAACGTGGCGCAAAGGTTCGCGGCGACGCCGGATCCCGGCGACGCGTTCAGCGCGATCTGTGCGGAAGCGGGGCGCACCTTCTCTCCGGACGCGACGCGCGCGTTCGTGATGTGGTATCACTCGACCGGAGCGGAGATCGAGCCGGCCGAGCTGCCCGCCGGTGCACTCGGATCGGGACGAACCACTGCGATGCACGTCATCGAGATGCTCTCCGAGCGCGTCGACGCGCACAACGCGACGCCGCTTCGCGCGCAGCGGGTCGGAAGGCGCGCCGAAGACCTCGCGCGGGCCTTGGAATTGGATGCGGCTGAAACGCGACGCACGCGTTTGGCATCGCTCTTGTTCGGCATCGGCGAAATTCGCTCACAGCAAATCGAATCGCAACAGTTCGATCCGCTGGCGCGCTTGGGAATCGAAACGCGCTCGGCCAACGCCGTCGCGGCAGCGAACCTGGCTGCGCAATGTGCGTTCGCCGCGGACGCTGCGCCCGCGCTGCGCGCGCGAGCAGAATGGTATGACGGCACCGGCAAGCCCGATCGGCTTCGCCACGACGCCATCCCGCGCGCGGGGCACGTTCTGGCGCTCGCACTTGCATTCGACGCGCTCGACGAGGCCTACCGCAGCCGCGTCACCGAGGAGCGCACGCAGCCGTTGGCACGCTTGGAAACCGTGGCCGGAACCCAGTTCGATCCGGCGCTCGTGCGCGCGATGGCCGCGGTAGTAAAGGCACACGCGTGATCGAGCTCGCGGAACGGACGCGCCGCATCTCGCCGTCCCGCATCGAAGAAGTGCTCCGCAGATACGATTGCACGAGCGTCGTCGACCCCTTCATGGGGCTGCCGACGCACTTGAACTATCTCAAGCGGCACGGGGTCGCGGTGCACGGCGGCGATTTGGTCGAATGGTTCGTTCGCGCGGGAGACGGCCTGGTCGTGAACGACTTCACGATTCTGCGCGACAACGAGGTCGCCGAGATCGTCGAAATGCTGCCCGGACGCATCTACTCGCTCGACCTCTTCAAGGCGTGGGAAGGCGTCTTTTTCTCCGAGGAGCAGTGCATCTATTTGGGCGTGTGGCACGACAACGTGCGCAATCTGCGCAGCGACGGGCAAACCGGCCTCGCTATCGTCGGTTTGTGGCACGTGTTGTGCTACTGGCTGCTCAAAGGGCATTACCCCGACGACATGCAGGACGTGCCGCCCAGCGAGCTCGCGTGGCATTATATTCGCAAAACCGAGAATTGGGTCGCGACGAACTTTCGGCGCAACACCGTGCGGCAGGCGGACGTGCTCGCGACCATGTCCGCGCAGGAAGCCGACGCGCTGTTTCTGTCGCCGCCGGCGCGCAACTCGTTCCGGAGTGCCGACGCGCGCATCTGGATGTGGGAAGCGTGGTGGCAGGGCAATCCATATTACAATATCGAGCACGCCTATCGCGACTCGCTGTTCGGGCGGAACAGTGCGGACGAACACGGTTACGCGCGTTCGATCGCGACGGTGCTTTCGAGCGCGCAGTCATATCCGGTGGTGATTCTGCAAACGACCGAGCCGCGCATTCGCGAGTTCGAGCCGCACATGCGCAACGCGCGGCCCAACGTGCAGATCTACGCGCCGCATCCCGACGAAGTTTACCTCATCGGCACGCGGTAAGCGGCCTTTACGGACGAGCCGGGGCGCCGCTCGACATGCGTGCCGCCGCAAAGCAGAGCAGCGCAATGACCGCGTAAAGAATCGTGTGTTTGGTATGACGCGCGCCGTCGAATCCGAGCGCGTGCGAAAAATGGAGTATGCCGGTAGCCGAGCAGATCGCGGCCAAAACGAAGATGATGCCGACGACGACGGCGAGTGTTCTCATCGAATGTACCCCGTGCGAGCGAGCGCAAAGCAGAGCGCGCCGAACAGCAGGCAGTACCAGCCGAACGGCCGCAGATCGTTGTTTTTGAAATAGCGGACCAAAAAAGCCACCGATGCGTATGCGGCAACGCCCGCTAAAACTCCGCCCACGACGGCTTGCAGCAATACGACGTGCGATCCCGCGCCCAGAAGATCGGGAATCTCCAGCAGCGCTGCCGCCAAGATCACGGGCGTGGCGAGCAGGAACGAATAGTTCGCCGCGTCCTCATGGTTCAGATCGGCCAGCAACCCCGCGACCATCGAAGCGCCCGATCGCGAGATGCCGGGGAAGAGCGCGAGCGATTGCCCGACACCCACACCCGCGCTTTGGGCCCACGTCAAGCGGACGATGGGCTTGTCTTGGCGGTGCTGCTGCGTCTTCTGCCGCCGGCGAAGGTACTCGCCGAAAAACATAATGAACGCATTGATCATCAGGAAGGCGGCCGCGGTTTCCGCGCTTCCGAAAAACGTTCGCACGGGGTCCTTCAACACGACCCCCAGCAGGCCGACCGGAATCGTTCCGACCACGAGCAGCCACGCGAGCTTCTCGTTGGGGTCTTCGCCGATCCGGCCGCGCACGATGCTCACGACGAACGCGCGAACGACCTTGACCCAGACGCGGCGGTAAAAGATTAGCAGCGCGATCGCGGTGCCCAGATGGAGCACCGTCACGAACGCCAAAAACGTTGGATCGGAGCGGTTAATGTTGCGCCACTGCAGCAGCGCCGGAATGAGGATCGTCTGGCCGAGGCTACTTACCGGAAAGAGTTCACTTACGCCTTGTAACAACGCCAGCGCAACCGCTTGGACGAACGACACGGAGCCGTTCATACGTCGCAGGGAGGATTGCTCCCTGGGACGCCTAAGGCGCCATCAGTGGAGAGCAACCACACCCCGGCGCAGTCGGAAGACGAAAAGTACGGCCACCACCGGGAATTCGAGCGCGTCGGCGATACGCTGCTCGTTTCCTACAGCATCTCAGACGATTTCGCTCCCGAATTCACCGAAACGTACGACATTGCACTCGGCGGCATGGCGATGATTACCAATGCCGAGCTGCAAACCGATGCGCCCATCGTCGTCCAGCTCGAACTTCGCGGGGACTCGCGCCCCGTCATCCGCCTCAAAGGCACCGTCCGCTGGTCGCGCTTCGATCCCATGCTGCAGCGCTACCGCACCGGCGTCGCGTTCACCGATGTCGACGACTCCACGCGCAAAGACCTCACGCGCTACATCGACACGCTGCGCCTGCTCCGCGACATGGGCGTCATCTAGTCTGTGTCAGGCGTCGGCGGCCGGTGAGGTTCCACCGAAAAGGCTGTGATATTTTCGCGCAAAACAGGATGTTTTCTACAAAGCTTGCTTTCGCGAAAATTCACGCAGCAGAAAATCAACAGGATGTTGATTTTCGAGCGTCTTTTCGGTGGAATCTCACCGGCCGTCGACGTCCGGCAAGCCATTTACCAGGCTGCGAAGTGTACGGTGAAGGTGTAAGTGCTTGCGACGGGTTTGCACGACTGCAGCTTGGGTGAGTAGGTCGCGTTGCGCGCCATCTCTGCTGCGACGGCGTCCAGCCCGGAATCACCGCTGGATTGCGCGACGGCGGCGGACGTGACTTTGCCTTGAGGATCGAGCGCGACTTGGATTGCCGCGGTGCCGCTTTTAGCGCTCGCGCGCGCTTGCGCGGGGATGTCCGCGACGTCGGGCGTGGATTGCACCGCGGGCGGGATGTCCGCGCCTGCGCAGCTTGGCGCGTGCGACGCGGTGGCAACGGGCGTGGCCTGCGGCGTTGAAAGCGGAGCCGGCGTGCCGGGGTTAATAGGCACGACGCGAACCGGCGGCGGCCCGGAGCTGCTGTGGAAGTGCACGACCGGCGGTGCGATGCTCGAGCGCACGGCTGGTGTCGGCGGGGGCGTCGGGGGCGGCGTCGGCGGCGGCGTGTGAACGATGCGGGCAACGGTCAGCGTGCGCACGTGAATCACTTCCTCGCGATCGCTTGCCTCGTGCAGCGTCCATCGAAAATAGCCGGCGAAGAGCAGATGCAAGAGGAGTGAAAACGCCAGCGCAGCGTACAGCACTCGTCGCGCGCGTCTAGCGCTCATAGTGCGGCCCGTTCAAGAACGCGCAAAGACGCTCCCTTTCGGAAGCGTCTTCGAACATTGGGTCCCGTACAAACCTCGTTAGGTGTTGGGGTCGAACGTCACCTTGAAGAGGTATTGCGCACCTTCGACGGGTTGGCAGTTCACGATCTTTGGAGCATACGTCGACTGCTTCGCTGCCGCAATTGCCGCGTTGTCCAGCGCGGCGTTTCCGGCACTTTGCGAAACGGACGCGCCTTCGAGCGAGCCGCTCGCGGAAAGCGTCACGGTGACATTTACCGTTACGGTGCCCAAGCCAAGTTCGCGCGCCGAGTCCGGATACTCGGGCTGTGCCTGTTGTACGACGGTCGCATCCTGATACGGGGTCTTGCATGCCGGATGCGGCGTTTCAACCGGGCCTACCGATGCAGGCGGTGCCGGCGGCGCGGTGCCCTGGCCCTGCGGATTGCCGTTCTCGCTGCCGGTCTTGGGCTGCGAGACGGTCTGCTCCGTCGTGCTCGTATTCGCATTGCTGTGCGTGTGGACGAGGTTGACCTTCAGCTGCGCCTGCGGATGCTGCTCGACCACCTTCTTCTCTTGCGGTTTGGGCGTCGGCGTGGGCGGCGGAGTCGGCGGCGGCGTCGGGGGTTTGACGATGATCTTCTTGGTGACCGAAACCTTCTCGACTTGTTGCTCTTCGGTCGCCTGCGTCATGTTCTTGAGGAACGGCGCAAACACGAAGTGGATGCCAATCGAGATCAGAAACGCCCATCCGAGGAAGTTCCGGACGCGTTCCCCTGTGGTAATGTACGGCGAGTCGTTCGGCATCGCTTACGACTTGGTTCCTTCGGTCTTATTCGCGAGACCGAACTCCGTGAGGTTCTGGCTCTTGGCGGCGTCCATGACCTGCAGAATCGTTCCGTAGTCCGACTTCGGATCGGCCTTGATGATGACGCTCGTGAATTTGTGTCCGGTGTTCTCGACGAGCGTTGCGAAGGTGTCCCTGGCATCTTTGATCGACACGACGCTCGAGCCGATTTCGATGTTGTTCTTGTCGTCGATAATCACGACGAGCTGCGAGGGAACGACCTTATCCCGGTTCTTTGCCAGGGGCAGCGGCGGCTCTTTGGTAACCGACGCCAGGATGATGAAGATGATCAGGAGGACCAACAGCACGTCCGTGAAGGGCGTGATGTTGATGGTCGACATGACTTCTTCTTCACCTTGACCAGTTGAAACGGCCACGGATTACTTCAAACCTCCACTATGCGGTGACGAAACCGACGTCTTCGAGTCCGGCGATCTTCGCGGCATCGAGGATGCGAATGATCACGCCGTAGGGTGCCTTGGCATCGGCCACGATGGAAACGTGGCGGTTTCCGCGTTTCGCCCTTTCGTTGATCATGACGCTGTATACGCCGGTCTGATCCGTGCGCTGCCCGTCGACGAAGATTACGCCGCGGTTGTTGACCGCGACCTCGATGTCGTTCTTCTGCTTGTTCTGCTGCGTCGGAGCATTGTTGTTGTTCGGCAGCTCTTTTTCGAAGCCGGGCGGCGTCACGAGGGCGGCCAGGATCATGAAGATGATCAGCAAGACGAGCAGCACGTCGGTGAACGGCGTGATGTTGATCTCCGCCATGACCTCTTCGTCTTGCTTAGCCGATAGCAGGCTCACGCGGTTCTCCTAGCGGGCTACTTGGACCCGGTGGACGCCGGCTGATACAGATCGGTCGGAATCGGCGCTCCCGTATTGTGGAAGTGCAGCATCTCGGCCATCTGGTTGGCTGCGACGATCATCTCTTGGTTGTACGCCTTGATCCGCGTCTTGAAGTAGTTGAAGAAGACGACGGCAATAACGGCGATGATCAGACCGCTGGCGGTCGTGATGAGCGCTTCGGAGACGCCGGCCGCGACGACTGCGGGCGTCGAGTTGCCCTTGAGCGCGATGTCGTCGAAGGCCCTGATGATGCCCAAAACCGTACCGAACAGACCGACGAACGGCGCGATGACCGCAATCGTTCCGACGATGCCCAGGTAACGCTCCAGCGAGTTCAGATGCTCCATGAGAGCGATGGAGAGCGCGTCGGTGATGTCCGCGCGGTTCTTCTCACCGCGCTGAAGACCGAACTCGAGGATGCGCGGAAGCATTCCGCGCTGCGAGCGGCAGATGTTGATCGCGCCGGGAATGTCGTCGGCAGAGATCTTCTGACCGATCTGGCGCAGGAGGCCCTTCGTGTCGCCGTGCTGCGTGGCGAAGAACCAGAGGCGCTCGATGACGACGGCCAAGCCGACGATGGACAGGGCGAGCAGCAGCCACATGTCCCAGCCGCCGTGCTGCATGAAACTCCAAAAACCGGAAAACACTCTTTTTTCGACCCCTCCCGTTTAAGGGAACGTATGTGCGCTTCAGACAGTAGAAAAATCGGGGGCGAGGCCCCCGTTTTGGGAAGGCCCAAGCAATTGGCCCAGCCCGGGGGAAAGTCCTCGTACTCCTTTCGGCTACACCCGCTACTTGATGTTTTGGCTCATGAACGTCGAGATGTTGCTTACTAGAGACGTGTTACCGGCCGACTGGGCCGCCGACTTTGCTTTGTTCAGCGTGTCCAGCGCCTGCTGCTTCAGTCCGGAGTCCGTACTGCCGCCCGCGATGTACTGACCGTACTGAGCTATACCCTCCGCGTACAACGCCAGCGGATCCCCCGGATCGATCGCAAGCGCCTTGTCGGCGTCGGCCTTCATCACCGCGTAGTCCGGTTTGTCCAGCCGGCTCTCTTCCAACGCCGCGCCCGCGTAGGCTGTGACGGCGAGATGGCGTCCGCCCACCTGCGCGGCCTTTTCGTAATCGGCAATCGCCTGTTGGTGCTGTCCGGCTTTGGACTCTGCGTTGCCTTTGACCATGTACTGGTTGCCCATGATCGTCTGTGCAGCGTCGCTGCCCGGGTCCATTCGTTTAATTTCGTCGGCGATCGTCGACGCGTCCGAGTTGTCGCCGCCCTTTAAGTACGCGTTCATCAGCTCCGAATCGATGGAGACGCGCGCCTTGGTTCCGGTATGCGGGTCGGCGAATGCGAGATCGCGCGACTTCTTGAGATCGCGAATCGCCGACGCGGCGTCGCCGGTTTCGAGTTCGGCCGAGCCCAGCGCATAATACGAACCGGCGCCCGGCGCCATCGCAACGGCCTTTTGACCGTACCGCAACGCGAGCGTCGGGTTGGACGTCGAAAGCTTGGCGGCCGCGAGCTGGTACGCTTGAGCGGCGACGTTCGCGAATTCCTTAGGCATGTTCGGCGCTTTTTCGAACGATGCCGCTGCGGACTGCACGTCGTTGAGGAAGAACTGCGCCGATCCGAGCTCGGCGTTGAGCGTCGAATCGTCCGGCGAGGATGCGAGCGCAGACTGCGCCTTGTTCATTGCCGCGGTGTAGCTGCCGGCGCGAAGCAAACGATCCACTTCAGCGCGCACGCCGCCCATGCTCGAGGCCGAGACGCCGCCCGCGCCGGCAACGGAGCTGCCGTTGAAGCGAAGCGTGAAATCGTAGAACGCGGTCGTGGGCTTCTTGCCGCGGTGCGCGGGCGAATAGGTTGACGTTTGCGCGATTTCCATCGCCGCGGCATTGTCGCCGGCATTGCTGGACGAGAGAATCCGCGTCGCCTTGTGCGTCCCGTCGGCGTTTACTTGCACCTGTACGACGACGCGCCCAGCTCCGGCGATCGCCTTGGACGTCGAGCCTTGTTTGAGGAGTTTGGGCGGAGAGTACTCGTTGGCGTACTGCGCCGCCGCCGGAGCGGCGTAGGCGATCGTAGCAGCTGCGGCGCTCAAGAGCGCAACCAAACGAAACGGACGAATCATGCGTGTTGCAACCTCAATCGGCTCTATTTAATGAAGGCGGACGGGCGCGCCTAGCCTTGTACCAAAAGGAAACGTAAGTCAAACGGCTTCCGTTGGTCCCCTCGGAACCCGGCCGTGCGAGCGAATGGGGCTAAGCGGCGATTCGCGAGGCCGGAACGCGCCTGCCTATTGACCGCGCGACCACGTCTACCTGCTCCATCAGGCCGTCGAACTGCTCGAACGTGAGGGACTGCTGGCCGTCGGAGGCGGCCGAACCCGGGTCCGGATGTACCTCGATTAAGATACCGTCCGCGCCGGCCGCGACGCCCGCCAGGGTCATCGGCCCGACCAGCGCTGCCTGACCCGTCCCGTGTGACGGATCGACGATTACCGGCAGATGCGTGAGCGAATGCAACAGCGGTACCGCGGCGAGATCCAGCACGTTTCGGGTGGCGCTGTCGAACGAGCGAACGCCTCGCTCGCACAGGACGACGTCGGAATTTCCCGCGACGAGCAGATACTCCGCGGCCATGAGCCACTCTTCGATCGTCGCGGAAAAGCCGCGCTTGAGGAGCACCGGTTTGCCTGACTGGCCGGCCTCGCGCAGCAGACTGAAGTTTTGCATGTTTCGTGCGCCGATCTGCAGCATGTCGGCACGGGCGGCGACCATCTCCACTTCACGCGGATCGAGCACCTCGGTGACGACCGCCATGCCGTAGCGATCCGCCGCCTCGCGCAGCATCTCCAGTGCTTCCAGGCCCAGGCCTTGGAATGCGTACGGCGACGTTCGCGGCTTAAACGCGCCGCCTCGCAGCACGTTCGCGCCGCGCGCGGCGACCGCACGCGCCGTGGCTTCGATTTGCTCGCGCGATTCGACGCTGCACGGTCCTGCGCAAATCGCCAGCTCCTCGCCGCCGAAAGCGGCACCATTGGCCAGCCGCACGACTGTTGGCCTCGGCCGCGCGTCGCGGCGTGCGAGTTTGTAGGCGTGGGGAAGCGGGGGCACCTGATCCATGGCGGTACTATACCAGACGCCGTAAAGCGGCCAGCTCTTTTTCCGTCGCAGGCCGGACCGCGCCCGGGGCCAGGCTGCCCACGCTGATGGGCCCGAACCGCAGGCGGGTCAGCGCGAGCACCTTGTGACCGACGGCCTCGAACATCCGGCGCACTTGACGGTTCTTCCCCTCGTGGACCGTCAAGTCGACCACCGAGGTGTCGCGCCGAACGGCGACCACGCGCAGGCGGGCCCCCGCCGCGCGAAATTCTTCCAACGCTACTCCCGTGCGCAGTTCGGCTACCTGCTCGGGCAGCAACCGTCCCTGCAGCAGCGCACGATACGTCTTTTCGACGCCGAACCGGGGATGCGTCAGCACATTGGCGAGCTCGCCGTCGTTCGTGAGCAGCAGCGCGCCGTCGGTGTCGTAATCGAGTCTGCCGACGGGAACGACGCGCGGCCAGCCCTTCGGAATCAGCTCCGCTACCGTTTTGCGGCCTTGCGGATCGCGCATCGTCGTCACGACGCCGAGCGGCTTGTTCATGACCAGATAGACGCGGCGCGCTTCCAACACCGCGCGCCGTCCATTGACGTCGACGCGGTCGTTTTCGTTCACGACCGTGCCGAGCTCGCGAACGATTTTCCCGTTCACGCGCACTTTGCCGCTCGCGATCAGCTCTTCCGCCGCTCTCCTCGACGCGACGCCCGCGTGCGCGAGATATTTCTGAAGACGCACGCTACCGCATTATGCTATCCAAGCAACGGGTCATGCTCGTGAAGACCAGCCGCACCCGGAACGCATCGCCGGAGCTTGGGGTAGAGGCGACCCGGCGCGGGGTCGCGGATGGTTTATTGGCTTTCGTAAGCTCCGATGTCACAGCCCCGTGCCTCATGCCGATCCGGCCGAGGCATGCCGCGCTGGTCAATTACCAAAGCGTGGCCGAGCCAATCCCTGCAGCCGCTGGCGTTCCCGGCGTCGATCGCGGGGCTAAAGGCGAGCAGTGCCATCGTCGACGTCGGCCCGCCGTTGTTCCGCAGCGGCCCAAGTCTCGGATCGACGCCGCTCAAATCGCCCGCGCCGCCGAGATCGCACGAGTCGTCGCTGCTCAGGTTGAAACCCTCCGTCAGGAGCGGTGAGCCTCCACAATTTTGCGGAACGTTCTTCGCGATGATGTCATTCTGAACGTAAACCGGCTCGCCGTTATCGTCGAAAATGCCTCCGCCTTGGGATTGCCCGAGAGCGGCAGTGTTTCCGCTGATGGTGCTGTTGTCGATTTGCGCACCTCCCGTTTGGCCAACGAGCGTTCCGACGTGGATCGCGCCTCCCACTCCGCCTGCTGCCGTATTGCCGCTGAACGTGCTGTTCGCGACATGCAAGACCCCGTAGTTGAAAATGGCACCACCGCCGCGGAGCTTTAACGACGTATTGCCGTTAAACGTACTCCTGATGATGGTCAGCAGGCCCCCGTTGCAGATTGCGCCGCCGACTTCGGCGGAATTGTTGCGGATCGTGCTGTCGATGATCGTCGCAGTCGTGCTGGGGCAGTTATACATCGCTCCGCCGTAGCCGCTGATGCCGGCGCCGCGGACGCTGTTGTCTTCGATGACCACATTCTGGAGCGTCAGCGTACCGTTGCAATGGTAGATGGCGCCGCCGTCGCCGCTGCCGGTACCGTTGCGCATCGTCATGCCGGTGATCGTGACGTCGACGCCGCCGGTGAATGCGATGAAGAACTCGCTCCCATGCCGATGTCCGTCGACAGTCGTTTTGTCCGGTCCGGCGCCGTTGATGTGCAGGCTATGATGGACCGAGACATTTTCCGGATACACTGCTGCTGCGACGTCGATCGTGTCGCCCGACGCGCTAAGATGCACGGCGTGTTGGATGGTCTTGCACGCGGTCTGCGGCGACTTGCAATCGTTGGTGTCATTGCCGTGCACGCCGTCCACGTAGAACGTCGTGCCGCCGGCCGCGCTCCCCAAGCGCGATGCCGGACCGGTATTTCGAAGTGCCGTACGGCTCGACGTCATGGGCGTGGTGTTGCTGCTTCCCGCACAACCCGCAAGGGCAATCAGGGCGACTCCCAGGGAAACGAGCGCGTACTTGGGTGCACGAACAGACATTTTCGACACCTCCCACCTCGCGAGCGCAACCATACACTAAAAGCGTGAGGAAATTCTGAAAATCTTTCAGAGTTTTCTCATGAGTTGCGTACGGTTCAGGCTGCTTACCAGAATCAAAAAAACAGAAAAAGCGCCTGGATGGCGCTTTTTCGAGTGGCTTGGCCGAGCTGCCTATCCATTCCGGTCCGCGGCGGCGGGACGCCCGGCAGCGAAGTCTCTGATATTTCGGCGCAAACCCGGAGGGTTTCTACAAAACTTTGTTCTCGCCGAAATTCAGGAAGCAGAAAACCGCCACGGATGGCGGTTTTCGAGCGTCTTCGCTGCCGGGCGTCCCGTCGCCGCGGACCAGCTAGTACTTTCCGTTGCCCTCGTCGTAGCCGCGCGAAAGCGACAGAGCCTCTTTCGTTACGGTTTGGAGGAACTCGTCGTTCGTGCGCGTCTGCGCCATCTTGTCGAGAATGAGCTCGGTAATGTCGCCGCTGTTGAGCACGCTCGTCGCGCGCCGCAGCATCCAGATCTTGCGCATCTCGATTTCGCTGAGCAGCAGCTCTTCGTGGCGCGTACCCGAGCGCTTGATGTCGATGGCCGGGAAGACGCGCGATTCGGCGAGTTTGCGGGTCAGGTTGAGCTCCATGTTGCCCGTGCCCTTGAACTCTTCGAAGATCACGTCGTCCATCTTGGAGCCGGTCTCGATGAGCGCGGTAGCGATGATGGTGAGCGAACCGCCCTCTTCGATTTTGCGCGCCGCGCCGAAGAACCGCTTCGGTTTATGGAGCGAGGCCGTATCCAGACCGCCTGAAAGCGTGCGGCCCGACGTGGGGATCACCTGGTTATAGGCTCGCGCCAGACGCGTGATCGAGTCGAGCAGGATGACGACGTCTTTGCCGAGCTCCACTAGACGCTTGGCGCGCTCCATCGCCAGTTCGGCGACGGCGGTGTGGTTCTCGGGATGCTCGTCGAACGTCGAGGCGATCACCTCGCCGTCGACCGTACGCTGCATGTCCGTGACTTCTTCAGGACGCTCGTCGACCAGCAGCGCCATGATGTGCGCATCCGGGTGGTTGATCGAAATCGAGTTGGCGATATTCTTGAGCAGGGTCGTCTTACCGGCTTTGGGCGGCGAGACGATGAGCGCGCGCTGACCTTTGCCGATGGGGCAGAAGAGATCGATGACGCGCGTCGAGAGCTGCGTGGCGCGGACTTCGAGCTTGTAGCGCTCGTTCGGGTAGATCGGCGTCCCCTTTTCGAAGACGCGGCGCCCGCGGATCTGCTCGGGCGAGTACCCGTTGATCCGGTCGACCCGGATGAGCCCGTAGTACTTCTCGTTGTCTTTCGGACGGCGGACTTGGCCTTCGACCAAATCGCCGCGGCGCAGTTCGAAGCGCCGGATCTGCGACTGGCTGACGTAGATGTCTTCGGGACCGATGACGTATCCGTCGCGCCGTAAGAAGCCGTAGCCCTCGGGCAGGATGTCGAGCACGCCGTTGGCGATCTCGATGCCGGATCGCGCCGACTGAATCTCGAGTATGCGCGGGATCAGCTCGTCTTTTTTGAGCTTGAGCGGCGACTCGATGTCGAATTCTTTCGCCAGCGCGTTGAGCTCGGCTTTCGTTTTCTCCGAAAGCTGCTCCATCGTGAGCATCGGCGGACCGGGCTGTTCCACTTGGGGGAACTGCTCGTTGTGCGCCGGCTGGTTGAAGTGCCGGTGGCGCCTCGAACGCCGGCGGCGGCCTCCGCCTCCAGGGCGGCCATTGTCGTTGGGACGATTATCGAATTGCAGTGGACTATCTCTCTTGTAAGAGTCGCGCGTGCCGGATACACGAAAAGATCGGGCGGGGCTGCCGCGGTTTTCGAGATGGCGCGAGCGGGGGGAACGTACTGCGCCGCGGAGGGTTCTTACGACCGCACCTCGCGACGAGCAAACTATAGCATAGGGGGGTCACGGTGACAAGGCGCGCGGCCCGCTCACGAAGCGGTTCCCGCGTTCGAAGAAGCGCAGTGGGCGCTCGGCGGCCTTCGTGATGCCGATGCGGCGGCTGCGGCCGACGCGGACCGGACCTGACGGCCGAGCGAGCCACAGCTCGCGGCTCTTGAGCAGATGGATGCCGTCGAGCCGGCGGTCGATGGCCATGGCTTGGCACAGACGCCCCGGCCCGCGCGCCAGATCTCGAATCGCCGCGGTCTTTCGGCGAGCCTCCATGAGCTCCAGACCTTCGAGCGGTTCGAGCGCCCGAATGAGGACCGCCGCACCGTGCCCGCGTTCTTCGCTCGTGACGTTCACGCAAAAGGACGTTCCATAGATGATGTACACGTAGGCGTGAAACGGATCAAGAAACATCGAAGCGTTGCGCGCACTTTGACCGCGGTACGAGTGCGACGCCGGATCGTCGAAGAGATAGGCTTCCGTTTCGACGATCCGGCCCGCGGTGCGCCCGTCCGGGCAGTCTCGGACGAGCACGCATCCAATCAGCGCGCGCGCAAGCGCGAGCGTTTCCGCCGGTAGTTCACCAATCCGCAGGCGCCGGTGCGCTGTCAAGCGGCGGCGTGCATCGCTACCTCGCTGCGCGCACGCGCAGTCAGGTCGCTGTAGTCGGAAGGCGCGGCCGCGACCGCAAACTCCCGAAATTGATTGAGAACGCAGCGAAGGCGCACGTATGCCATGTTCAGCGCTGCGGGCACGTCGCGCCGTTCGAGCAAATCTTCGACGAGGCGCGAATCTTCGACCAGGACCTGAACGCGGCTGACGCCGCGGCGGTGAAGCACGTTGGCCAAGGCAGTAAGCGCCGCATACGCGACCTCGCGTTCCAGCAGCGCAGGGAATCGCCGAACCGAGAACGGCACCCGCAGCGTGCGTTCCGCGCCTACGCGAGCATACGCCACGCCCTGGCCTTGCGGCCCGGCGGCAAAGCCGAGATGGACGTTCAAGGGTTTCATGTCTCCATCATAGGGCGAACATATGTTCGAGTCAACAGGTCGCCGTACAGGGCCGCAACGTCGCGGGCTTGCCGCTCGATGCTGAAGCGTGCAGCCCATTCCCGCGCCTGCAAAGCCGCTGCCGCTTCCGGGACGGGCGGAAGCGCGCCGATCTCGGCCGCGAACGACGCGGCGTCGCCGCGGACCAAACGCCCGCAGCGCCCCACGACCTCCCGCATCTGGGCGCTGTCGGCCGCGATCACCGGCGCGCCCGCCGCAAGGGCTTCCGCCACGACCAGGCCCTGCGTCTCGGTGAAACTCGCAAACAAGAAGGCGTCACACGCGGCGTACAGATCCGGCAGAGCCTCGCGATGGACTTGTCCGGCGAACACCACGCGGCCGTTCAGGCCCGCCGCCTTCGCGCGTTCCTGCAGCGCGGCGCGTTCGGGGCCGTCGCCCGCAATCACCAGCTTCGTTCGATCGCCGCACCGCTCGAGCGCGTCGATCAGCACTTCGACGTTCTTCTCGCGGGCCAGCCGCGAAACGCTCAGCAGCAGCACGTCGTCTTT
>DASRDE010000018.1:0-3544 GCA_035652755.1 Vulcanimicrobiaceae bacterium
CATCTGCTCGATCTCATCAACCGCGTGCTCGACCTGGCCAAAGCCGAAGCGGGCAAGATTTCGATTCAGCCGCAGCGCTGCGATCCCGCGGCCCTTGCCGTCGAAGTGGCCAAAACCGTCAGATCGATTGCAGCGGCCAAGAGAATCACGCTCTCGGTCCATACGGAAGCCGCGCCTGCGTCGGCGATTACCGATCCTTCGCGCTTTCGGCAAATTCTCTATAATTACGTGTCGAACGCATTGAAGTTCACCCCGGAAGGCGGCCGCGTCGCAATACGAGTCGCGTTCGAAACGCCGGACCGGTTGCGAGTCGAGGTGAGCGACACGGGGATCGGCATCGCTCCGCGCGACCTCGAAAAGCTCTTCCGCGATTTCAGCCAGCTCGACGGCCCTGCGGTTACGCAGCGCGGCGCCGGTTTAGGTCTGGCGCTGAGCAAACGCCTCGTGGAGATGCAAGGCGGAACGGTGGGCGTCACCAGCCAGCCCGGCAAGGGCAGTACGTTTTTTGCGATCCTGCCGTGTTTGGGCTGCGAGGCGCCGGCTACGTCGGCTGCGCCGGAGCGGGCTCCGGTACAACCAACTTATAGCCTACGCCATGAACCGTGACGATCGCATCGGCCGCGGCGGGGCAGCCGGAAAACTTTCTGCGAATGTTCATCACGTGCTTGTCGAGCGTGCGATCCAAGACGTCGTGGTCGGCAGCGATCGAGTCGAGCAGCTGTCCCCGCTCGAACGTGCGGCCCGGATGGCGGGCCAATAATTCGACGATCCGGAACTCCGTGCGCGTCAACGGTACGACTTTGCCTTCCAGCCGCACTTCGTAGCCGGCGGGGTCGATTTCGATCGGGCCGAGCTTCACGACTGCGGGTTCCGGCGCTTTGCTGCGGCGCGTGATGCTGCGTATTCTCGCTAGAATCTCGCGCGAGCTGAACGGTTTGGTGACGTAGTCGTCGGCACCCAGTTCCAAGCCGAGCACTTTATCGACTTCTTCCGCGCACGCCGTGAGAATAATGACCGAGGCGCGGGAGCCGGCCGCGCGCAACTGGGACAGCGTTTCCAGCCCGCTCTTTCCCGGCAGGCGGATGTCCAACAAGATCACGTCGGGAGCTACGCGCCGGACCAGACTCAGCGCGGTTTCCGCGTCGGGAGCGCACGATACGGTGTAGCCCTCGCCTCCCAAATACGCCGAGAGCACCTCACGAACGTGCCGATCGTCGTCGACGACGAGAATGCGTTCGCGCTGATCCATATACTCCATGGAACCCGCTTCGCGCCGCTTCGTTTTCACGTGCGATTCTTAGGTGCGCCTAATTCACGAGAGCTTCAAATCACCTTCCTACATTCTGCGCGTTCGCGCCGTAGGCTGGACGCACCAAGCTACTTCAGGAGAGAGCATATGACACGATGGAGTGCCGCACTCATCACGTTCGCGGCAATATCGGGGCTGACCGCATGCGGGTCACCTTCGGCCGCCCCGCCGCTTGCCGGCAGCGGAATGACGGCGGTTCGGAATACGGGCAGCCTCTATCCGGCGACGATAAAGGAATTCGGCGTACCGACCAGCGCAGCCGGTCCTTACGACATCGCGCTCGGGCCGGACGGCAACTTCTGGTTTACCGAGCAGAACGGCAACAAGGTCGCGTACATCACGCCTTCGGGCACGATGAAAGAGTTCTTGGTGCCTTCGGCGGCGAGCATGCCAACGGGGATCACGACGGGTCCTGACGGCAATCTCTGGGTCACCGAGAACCAAAACAACCGCGTAGCGCGCGTGAGCCTGACGGGCTCGTTCAAAGAATTCAAACTACCGGGAACGGACATGGAACCCAACGAGATGACCGTCGGCAAGGACGGCAGACTCTGGGTAACGCTGGATCTCGGCGATGCGATCGGCGCGATTACCGCGACGGGCGCCATACAGGTCTACAAATTGCCCCATCTCAACAGTCATCCCAGCGGCATCGCAGCCGGGCCCGACGGCAATCTGTGGTTCTGCGAAGAAGTCGGAAACCGGATAGGGCGCATCTCCACTTCCGGTTCGATTACGGAGTTCGCGATTCCGACGCGCGGCAGCCAGCCCGCGGCAATCACCTCCGGTCCAGACGGCAATCTGTGGTTCTCCGAATCGCAGGGGAACAAGATCGGCCGGATCACGACCGCAGGCGCGATGCGTGAGTTCATCATCAAGCGCGGAGTCGACAGCGAGCCCATGGGCATCGTTTCGGGACCGCAGAGCAAATTGTGGTTTGCCGAGTTCACGGGCAATGCGGTAAGCAGCATCACGACGTCCGGCGTCGTCACCCGCTACCCGCTTCCCAATGTGAACAGCCATCCGAACGGCGTCACGACCGACGCCGCCAAAACGACGGTCTGGTTCACCGAATTCCAGGGCGACAGAATCGGAAACTTGACCCCGTAACGATCTCGCAAATGCGAATGCAGAAATGCGCGGCCGCGCCCCCTCGCGTCCGCGCTTTCTGCTTTTTTGCAAGGCGGTCACCGGCGCGATAGTCCGAAAGACCGGCCGCAACGCTTTGGAGATCGCGGGGAGGCTGGGCGGCGCGCGGGAACCCGTGTCGTACGGAGGTGCGCCCTATGCGCCTGCATTCGATCGTTTTGCGTTGGCTATTTGCAACTTCAGCCGCCGCTGCCCTCACCGCATGCGGGGGGCATGCGATGGTCCCCCAGTCCAACTCCGGATCGAAGACGGCAGACGCGGCGCTGCAGCAGCCCGCTGCTGCCGAGACGCTGCTGCATTCGTTCGGCGGACCCGATGGTGCGGGTCCGTCCTCCGGCGTGGTTGCGGACGGCAAAGGCGATTTCTTCGGAACGACGATCTTCGGCGGTAAAGGCAACGGCACTATCTTCGAGCTCAAACCCAAAGGGGACGGCACGTATTTCGAATCGGTCCTCTATAGTTTCACCGGCGGGGCAGACGGCAGCCGTCCCCTCGCAGGCGTTGCGATGGATGCGTCCGGCGCGCTTTACACCAATACATTGGTCGGCGGCAACGGCGGGTGTCCAAACGGATGCGGAACGGTCGTCAAACTCACGCCCGGGCCGAAGGGCTACACCGAAACCACGATCTACGGCTTCTTACCGGGAACGGATGCCGATCAACCCGTGGGCACACCCGTGGTGGATACTGCCGGTGCGGTGTACGGTGCGACCCAGTTCGGCGGAACGAGCAACAACGGCGCGGTCTACAAGCTCACTCCCCAAAAAGACGGCAGTTATAAAGAAAGCGTCATTTACAGCCTCCCCGGCAACGCCGGCGGAAGTCTGCCGCAATCCGGCGTCGCCATCGACTCCAGCGGTAATCTTTTCGGCGAAACGCAGTACGGCGGGGTCTCGAGCCCGCGCTGTCTCGGCGGCTGCGGCGTGATCTTCAAATTGAAAGTTGCGGGGAAGTCGTATACGCCGCAGACGATCTTTCAATTTCACGGCGACGACGGCGACGGGCCGATGACAGCGGTGACCGTAGACCGGACGACGGGGATCGTCTACGGGACGACGCCGTACGGCGGCAGCGACGCGCGCGGCG
>DASRDE010000019.1:0-11567 GCA_035652755.1 Vulcanimicrobiaceae bacterium
CGCTGATGCGCCGGCGATAGACGTAGGCGATGTCGATGCCGGCGAAAGCGGCGGCGGAGAGCAATGAAAGGGCGACGGTCTCGGGGCCCGCGCGTTTGACGCCGGCTGCCAGCGCGGCCCCGTTGGCGAAGGCGAGGGCGCCGACCATTTCGACGAGCCACCAGTCGAATTTAGGGCCGGTGACGCGCTCGAAACTGGGGCGGTGCGCAAGCGGCCATGCGCCCGTGGTCAGGTAGTAGGCCGATTGCAGCGTGAGCGCAGTGCGGCGGAGCGTGGGCATAGTATCGTAGTACCCATGGCGACCAAGAAGCAAATTGAAGACGCGATCTTTGCCCTGGAGGGGTTTCGCGTCGAGCTGGAGCTGCTGGAAGGGAAGAAGGCGGCGCTGCCCGCGTACGAGTGGCGCGTCATGGCACCGCAGCGCTGGCGGATTTCAGACTGGAAGAATGCGCGGCTTGAGCCGTACCGGCTCCTGGTGAAGAACGCGAAGGTGTTGCGCGGCGACGGCAGCGCCGTGCCGCGGGACTTGCAGCTCGGCAACCTGCGCGACACGTACTACGAAGCGGAGTACGGCTCGACGCATGTCGATCGAGATTGACGACCGCTGCGTCGTGCTCCGAAGTGAAAGACCTAGTTCGGCAGTTCGTTCGGAATCGTTGCGAGGCCCAGCGGGGCGCCGTGCGAATAGGTGCCTAATTTTCTTATCGCCGGATACGTGCTCGAGCGAATCAGCGAACCCCCACCGCTTGCATCCGTGTCTCCATAAAAGATGATGGTCGATGCCGCACTGAGTTTGAGCCCCGCAGGGCAGTTCGCGTGCAAGTAGTGCGTTTCGCCCGTATTTTTTTCGTAGGGCTTCGGATAAACGACTATCCTGCCGGCCCCAGGCGCGCACTGCGTCGGTTGATCGAGAACGATCAAGTCGTCCGTGCGCGGATCGACCGTCAACCCGGTGACCCCCTTAGTAAACATGAGCGGCAACTTCTTGCAGCTCTGCGGGCTGGGGCCGCCCGGCCCCACGGGAATCTCGAAAACCCCGGGATAGCTTCTTTTCGGGAACGCACCTATAAAGATGTCACCCTCGTCGTCAACCGCAATAACTTCCGGCTCCCTCACTAATCCGCAGACGAGTTGAACCGGCTGCATCGATCCTCCCGGGTACATGACCACGCTAGGCGGCGTGCCCGCCGTGAGGACGTACAAGGAATGGTTACGATCGATGGCCACGTCGACCGGCGTGCCGTACGGATCCGGCAGAACCCTCGTGCCTTTAGTGACAACGTCGTACAGAAGTGTTTCCGCCGCAGACTGCGCCGCGACGGCGACCGTGTTCCCGTCGGCAGCCATGGCGTTGTGCACTCCCACGCCCAGCTGCGCGACCGTCGTTGGATGATCGGAGCCGGTGGGCTGAATTGGCCACGACTCGAGCGCACCGGTTCGGTAATCGATGGAAAAGAGCAGTCTTTCGTCCGCGGGTGAAGCGTCGCCGCTGCCGGGCCCGGAACGTGCTTCAGCCTGCACGAACGACGCCGCGTTCGGCGCAGCTGACGGAGCCGCAGCCCCCGCACATCCGGCTGCAGGAGAAAAGATGCAAAGCAGCGCGAGCGTCGTCGTAAGCCTAGAAACCATCTCACAAACCCCGCGGTCAATTCCCCGGAGCGGTTACATCGGAGCCGTAATGTCCGGAACGCTGTCGTACTTCGAGTACGTAATCGTGCTGACGCCTTTCTCGCCCGGCGTCTGGATCTGGACCGGAAGATGACCGGGCCCGATGAACATGTCTACGGTGTGACCGTCGCGCTTATCGACCACATGGTATTTGTGCGTCGCGGTACCGTTGACGGTTGCGGAGCCCTCATCGGTGATCGTGTAATTCTTCGCGACGTCGCCGTGCAGCCCGCCCGCGCGGGCGTTCTCGAACTGCGCCTTCATCGGCGACATCATGCCTTGCACCGGCGGCTTCATCCAACTGGATCCCATCTTCATCCAAACGTCGCTGCCGATGTAGATCACCTCCATGCCTTTATCCATCGTGGCGTGGAATTTGTCGGGCAGAATGTAGTCGATTGCCATGTGGCGGCCTTCCGCGGTCGCGATGTCGGCATGAAACGAATGCACTGCGCTAAACGCGGTGCCCATCTTCATCACGTCGGCAGTGGGATCGGCGTGCGCGGGCGCGGACCAGAGCGCCGCGAACGCAACGAGCAAGATGGCGAAGAGAGAACGGCGCATACGGCTTCTTTCTCCTTGTAAGGGTAGCGGTGAAGCGTACCACAGGGCGGTTACGGCTACCTGGCTAACAGGCCCGCAATGATTCGAAGCGACGGACGCCGCTACGACGAGCTGCGCGCGGTGACCATCGAACCCAATTATTTGAAGTACGCCGAGGGCAGCGTCCTCATCAGCGTGGGGCACACGCGCGTGCTCTGCGCGGCGACGCTCGAAGATCGCGTTCCGCAGTGGATGAAGGGCCGCGGCACCGGATGGGTGACCGCCGAATACGCCATGCTGCCGCGCGCGACCCAGGAGCGCACGCAGCGGGAGGCCACCAAAGGCCGCCTCGGCGGAAGAACGCACGAGATTCAGCGCATCATCGGGCGCGCTCTGCGTGCCGTCACCGATATGGCCAAACTGGGCGAGCGGACGGTCTGGCTCGATTGCGACGTGCTGCAGGCCGATGGCGGGACGCGAACAGCCGCCGTTACGGGCGCGTGGGTCGCCCTCGCCCTGGCGCTTTCGAAGGCCTTCGACCGGGGACAGCGCGCGAAATGGCCGCTCGTGGGTCAAATCGCGGCAACGAGCGTCGGGATCGTTGCCGGATCTCCGCTGCTGGATCTGGCCTACGACGAGGATAGCCGGGCCGAGGTCGATATGAACGTCTTTATGACCGATGCCGGCCGTTTTACGGAACTCCAAGGGACAGCCGAAGCCACGCCGTTCAGCAGAACGGAGCTCGAGACGCTGCTCGGCCTGGCCGAAGGGGGGATTCGGCAGTTGCTGGAGGCACAGCGGCGCGCGCTCGAGGTCTATGCCTGAAGATCCGCAATTCTTGCAGCTCGTCGAGCGGGTGGGCCGGTTCTATCTCACCGACAAGGCAATGAAAGGTGCGCAGAAGACCATCGAGATCGCGATTGCGGCAGGCGACGTGGGCGACGAGGAGCGGCGCAGGTACCTGCAGGCCGTGCGGCGCTACTTCACGGGCTTCGAACGCGAAGCGCGCGGCCATTTGCGCGACGTCGACAAGCGCCTCGAGCACGTGAACCAAGTACAGTTCAACTTGACCGCCGAGCGCGGCGTGGCCGTACGCCGCATCGAAGCCACGCAGGAGGTGCTGCGGGAGCTCGATCGATGGCCCGAACGCTGAACGAGGGCGAGCGCGCCGCCGAGGCAGTCGAGCGCGCCGGCGTCGGAGCACTGGAAGGCGTCGGCGCCCGGATCAATGCGTTTTTCGAATACATCGGAGGCGTGGCGGCGCTCGGCGGCGAGACTGCCGTCACGATCTTCAAACTGCGGATCCGCTTTTCGGAAACGGTCTCGCAGTGCTATCTGCTCGGATATCAATCGCTGATCATCGTGCTGCTGACCTCGCTCTTCACCGGCATGGTGTTCTCGCTCGAGTCGGCGGTGCAGGCAGTACAATACGGCTTCGGCAGCTTCGTCGGCGGCATCGTCTCCTACACGAACGTGCGCGAACTGGGCCCGATGCTCACGGCCGTCGTCGTAGCCGGCCGCGTCTGCGCGGCAATCGCCGCGGAGATCGGCTCCATGACGGTGACCGAGCAAGTGGAGGCGCTCCAATCCTTGGGCTTGGCGCCGGTGCGCTTTTTGGTCGTGCCGCGCGTGCTCGCGCTCATGATCATGCTTCCGCTGCTCACGGTATTTGCCGACGTCGTGGGAGTCATGGGCGGCGAGTGGATCGCCAACGCGCAGGCGCACATCGCGTACAACGACTTTATGTCGTCGGCCCGTCAAACGATCGGCTTTGAAGACGTCGTGAAGGGCCTATTCAAATCCGTAATTTTCGGCGTCGTCATCGCGCTGGTCGGCTCTTACCAGGGTTTGAATACGACCGGCGGTGCTGCCGGCGTCGGCCGTTCGACCACGAGCGCGGTCGTCATCTGCATCATCATGATCTTCATTCTCAATTTCATCCTCTCGTATTTCCTGTACGGCGGCGGCTGATGGCAGACGTTATTGCCAAGCTCGACGACGTCACGCTCTGCTACGGCCCCAAGGTCGTGCTGCAGAACTGCTCGCTCGACATCGTGCAGGACGCGATTACGTGCATCATCGGCCTATCGGGAGCGGGCAAGTCGACGATCCTGCGCCTGCTCGACGGCCTGCGCCGGCCAGACGCCGGCCACGTCTACGTGCGCGGGCAGGACATTTGCCACATGCGCGAGAGCGAACTGATCGAGATGCGGACGCGCATCGGGTTCGCGTTTCAGTTCGCGGCGCTCTTCGACAGCATGTCCGTCGGCGACAACATCGCGCTGCCGCTGCGCGAGCACACGTCGCTTTCGGAACCCGAAATTCGCGAGATCGTCTTGCACACGCTCGACAGCGTCGGTTTAGCTCACACCTACGACAATATGCCCAGCGAGCTCTCGGGCGGCATGCTCAAGCGGGCCGGCTTCGCACGAGCGGTCGTGACGAATCCGGACCTGGTCCTGTACGACGAGCCCACCACGGGTCTGGACCCCATCGTCACGCACCTGCTGACCGACACGATTCAGCGGCTGCGCAAACAGCTCAAAGCCACGGCGGTCGTTATTTCGCACGATCTGGAATCGATCTTCATGATGGCCGATTATGTGGCGATGCTCTTCGAGGGGGCAATCATCGAATACGGCACGGTCGACGAGGTTCAAAAGTCATTGAACCCGATCGTGCAGCAATTTCTGCAGGGTTCCGAAGTCGGGCCCATTCCGCTCTAATACGCGAAAAGAGGAAGTCGTGCTGCGTGCGGTGGGAATAGGCAGGTTATGACCAGACAGGCGCAACTGGGCCTCTTCGCGGTGTTCGCCCTGATGCTGCTCTTCGGAATCTTCTACGTGGTGACGGACTTCGGCACGCGCCACAGCGGATACCGGATCGGCGTACACTTTTCCACGGCGGCGGGGTTGCCGACGGGGGCGCAGGTGTTTTTCAGCGGCGTTACCGTCGGGACGGTCGATCAAGTCCAGCTCATGCAGGACAACACCGTGGACGTGATTCTGGCCATTCAAAACGGGATCAACATCCCGCGCGATTCGCGCTTTTTGATTCAGGCGCCGTTGACCGGCACGCCGAGCTTGATGATCGTTCCGCCCATACCGCGGCATTTGCCGCCCGGCTACACCGCGACGCCCTTGCCCGAAGAGGCAATTCTGCCCAAAGAAGTGTTGCCGATTGAAAAGCAGCCCGTCGGAACGCCCGTCGCCTCCATTGCGGATCTGATGCAGCAGGGGCAGGGTGAAGTGCGCCGGCTGGATCACATGCTCGCGCTCTTGAGCGAGCGCGAACCCGTGCTGCTCAACACGCTCCAAACCGCGCTGTCAAACATGGACGATATTACGACCGAGTTCAGGGGGACGGTCGCGGACCTGTCCGGTACGCTCAACGGCACGATGCGCCAGGCCGGATCGAACATCGTAAGCATGACATCCACGATGAACGACACGCTCTCGCGCAATCAGTATCGCATCGACGCGCTGCTGGCATCGCTGGATTCGACTGCCGTCGCGCTCAATAAATCGATGGACCAGCTGCAATCCTTGGCGTCCGACCCGCGCCTGAAGGCCAATCTGCTCGACACGACCTCCAATATCCGGGATCTCACCGCCAACATCGCCGGCGTGACCGGCGACCTGCGGACGATCTCCGGCAATCCGCAGACGCAGGCGCAGCTGCGCGACACGGTGGCAAACCTCGACGCGACGATGCAGAAGGCGGATTCGCTGCTGGGAACGCTCGGCGGACGCAGCCGCGTCTACGGCGTGGACGCGGGCGCAACGCCGTATCCGATTCCGAAAGGTCCCGGCGCGCTGCCTCCGCCCGGTTCGGAAACGCCGCCGCCGGCGGGCGCGGGGGGCTCGCTGAGGGCCGGCCTGTCGCACATCGCGGCGAATCTCTTCGCAGTTCAAGCGCGGATGAGTTTCTTGAACGCCCAGAGCGTGAAGGGCCCCAGCTCGCTGCTGACATCGGACCGCGGTCCGCAGACCGATCTGAACGCGATTCTGCTGCCGCGGGGCAACCTGAGCGCGATGGCCGGCATCAACGACATCGGCGGTCAGACGACGTGGAATCTGGCGGCAATTAAAAATTCGGGCTGCATCCACGCGGGCGGCGGCGTGCTGTATTCGCAGATCGGCGTCCTTGCGTCGTGCAACGGAACGCACGTGGGCGCGGAGACGCGCATCTACGATCTGCGCCGGCCGACGTTCGACATCTATGGTAACCTGAACGTGCTGCAGTGGGCGCAGCTTTTCTTGGGAGAGCGCGACGCGACGCGTTCGGATCGCCGCACCGTCTACGGCCTGCAACTCAATCTCGGGAATTTGGGAAACCCCTAGCGGGAAGATCCGGTGATTCCCTATCGCGACGAGCGGTCCGCCGGCTCGTTCGCCGCGGGCGTCTGGCTCATCATCGCGGCGAACGTCTACTGCTTTTACCGCGAACTGGTCTCAGGCGTTCCGGCGCGGACCATCTCCGAATTCGCGCTGGTGCCGTATAACGTCACGCACCACGTGCAGCTCGCGCCGCCGTCGCCGCATCCGTATCTGCTCACGCTCATCACTTCGATGTTCCTGCACGGCGGTTTCACGCATATCTTTTTCAACATGCTGTTCCTGGCAGTATTCGGGCCGCGCATCGAGCGCCGCATGGGCACGATCGCCTTCGTCGTGTTTTACTTGATGTGCGGCATCGCCGGGGGCGTCGCGCAGACCTTGGCCGCACCGGGCAGCCACATCCCGGAGATCGGGGCTTCCGGGGCGATCGCTGGCGTCATGGGCGCATACATCGTGACCTATCCTCGATCGACTATCGACACGATTACGCCCATCGGGTGCTTTCCGCTGCTGCTGCGCCTGCCGGCGATCGTCGTGATCGGCATCTGGGCCGCATTGCAGTTCTTCCTGGGCTTCGATACGTTCGACGCCAACGCCAACCAAGGCGGCGTGGCCTATTTCGCGCACATCGGCGGCTTCTCGTTCGGCGCGATCGTGCAAGGCATTTCCGGCCTGTTCAATCGGCGAAGCGACTAGGAGCCTGTGCCGCACCAGCGCGAACTGCGCGGAATGGATCAGACCGGTCAGCGCGTCGGGATCATCGGCTCGGGCGCGATGGGCACCCTGTTCGGCTATCACCTGGCCGAGCGCTGCCAAGTGACGATGCTCGACAGCAATCGCGCGGTGATCGATGAAATCGAACGCTCGGGCGGAATCTCGGTAAACGATGCACCGCTGCGGCGCGTTCGAGCGGGCCGTAAGTCGCGCGACCTGTTCGGTTCGAACGTCGTATTCCTGTTCGTTAAAGCCGTCGATACGCTTCGGGCGCTCCGGCCCTTCGCAGGAGAACTCAGTCCGTCGACGCCGATCGTCTCGCTGCAAAACGGCGTCGGAAATGAAGACGCGATCAAGACCGCGCTGGGCGGCGCCGTTCCGGTGGTGCTCGGCATCACGACGGAATCGTCGCTGACGATCGCACCCGGGCGCGTGCGCAGTTCCGAACAGGGGAACACGATTATCGGCTCGGGCGGCGCATCGCCCGCCACCTCACGCAGCGTTGCCGAGCTGCTGACGCAATGCGGGATGCGCGTCGCGGTCGTGTACGATATTCGTCCGCACCTGTGGGGCAAGCTGGTCGCCAACGCGGCGATTAATGCCGTCAGCGCGCTGCTCGATTGCCAGGCCGGCGAGATCCTCAAGGAGCCCAACGCCGCGCGGCTGGCCGAGGCGCTGGCAGAAGAAGCGGCAGCGGTCGCCGCAGCGCTCAAGATCAATTTGCCCTTCGCCAATCCCTGGCACTATGTGGCCGAAGTAATCGCCGTCGGCGCCGACAGCAAGAGCTCGATGGCATACGATCTGGAGACGGGTCATCCCAGCGAGATCGATCACATCAACGGCGCGGTCTGCGCCGCGGGCCGCCGTACCGGCGTGCCTACGCCGTACAACGACGCCATGGTCCGGCTGATCAAGGCGCGAGAGGGCTTGATGCGCCAGCAAAAAACACCCGGGTAAACGTCGCGGAGGATCGTCTCATGAATTGTCCGTCCTGCCAGGCCGTTGTTCCCGATCAAGCGCGGTTTTGTCCGAATTGCGGTGCTCCGGCGGCTCAGGCCACGACCGTCGGCGCATACAGCGAACCGCAGCCCGAACTGGACAATCCAAAGACGCCGATCGCCATCGGCGACATGACGATCCGCGTCGAGGGCGAGCTCGTGCCCGTCGTCGACGTCGAGCTCGGCCGCCAGCAGACGATCTACTTCGAGCACCACATTCTGCTCTGGAAGCAGCCCAACGTCACGCTCGGCTTCATGAGCATTCAGAATGCGGCGCGCCGGTTTTTCTCGGGCCTGCAGATTTTCATTTCGACCGCACAAGGTCCGGGAAACATCGCGTTTTCGCGCGAGGCGCCCGGCCAGATCGTCGCGCTGCGCCTGCAGCCCGGACAATCGGTCGACGTGCGCGAGCACCAGTTCTTGCTCGCGACCAGCGCCGTCGATTACAACTTTTACTGGCAGCAGGGTTTGGCCAACGTACTCTTCGCGCGCACCGGCCTGTTCATCGACCGGTTCACCGCTACAGGAGGAGAAGGGCTGGTCTTACTCCACGGCTACGGCAACGTTTTCGAGAAAACGCTCGCGCCCGGAGAGATGCTGGACGTGGAGCCCGGCGGCTGGCTTTGGAAAGACGCAAACGTGCGCATGGACACGGTCTCGGTCCTAAAGTCGGGCGGTGGCGGCGGATTGATGGGCGCACTGGGGGCATTCGTCGGCGGCGCGGCGCTGATGCTCAACCGGTTCTACGGTCCGGGCCGCGTGGGCATCCAATCGATGACGTACCACGAACCGCAAGGCGAAGGCGCCCAGCAGACGGGCGGCACGAGCAACATCGGCAACGTGATCAACTCGTTTTTGAATCCGCGGCAGTAGCGGCCGTTTAAATCTGCGGCTTGAGCTGCATGAGGCGGATGGAGCCCTTGCGCACCTCAATGTCTAGCGCGCGGGCCGCGCCGCCGTTGATCGGCTGATCAATCGTTTCGCTCGAGCCGCGCGACGTGCCGCGCAGCGGAAAATCGCTGTAGATCGTGCCGTCGTCCGTGTGCATGTGCACCTGCGCGCGGGCATGCTCGTTCACGTACAGCTCGACGTTGCCCGCGTCCACGGTAAAGCGGAGCGTGCCCGGCCAGTCGTCGCTGGCGATATTGGCGCTGATGGAGCCTGTCCCGACCGACGCGTTGCCGTATTGCGGCAGGAGCATCCGCACGTTGCCCTTGCCGGTGTGGACGTTCGCGATGCCCTCGAAGTCGGCGACCATGATCGATCCCGAGTCCGTCGAGAGGTCCATCGTGGACCCGCGCGGACCCCGTACCAGAAAGCGCGCCCCGGGCCGCCGCGCCTGCGCCCGCACGACCAATTGCCTGCGCTCGACGGTGACGGCATCCGCGGGCGCGTCGTAGACTGCGACGACGTAGCGATCCGGGTCGGCGCCGTGCTCCGGAGCGAACGCGTCGATGTCGC
Source organism: Vulcanimicrobiaceae bacterium (assembly GCA_035652755.1). Lineage (GTDB taxonomy): Bacteria > Vulcanimicrobiota > Vulcanimicrobiia > Vulcanimicrobiales > Vulcanimicrobiaceae > DASRDE01. The sequence continues at coordinate 9,725 of DASRDE010000019.1, forward strand.
CGCTGATGTTGCGTACGACGATCGCGCTGCCCTCGGGCAGGATGCCGGCTTGTTGGATAGCGGGCGGTGCGGCGGCGCACGCCGCGAGCGCGAGAGCAAAAACGAGTGGCGCGATGCGGGTCACAATAACTCGGTCAGCTTAGCGGATCGGCGCACTTCCGAGTACCGCGATAGTCGGAACGTGCGGTCGGCGGAGAAGACGCCGGCGCGGCGGGAACCCGCCGAGGGGGCTTGCCGCTTCTCCTCGAATGCGATAAAACTAGTACTCTGTCTCCCGCCGTAAAATGCAACCGCGCGCCCGAACGTCAAACGGCGCGGCATTCCTTGTCCGCCGCGGTGCGTTTTGAAGATCTCCCAGCGCTCGAGCTCGTTGATCGTTTTTGAGACTTCACGCTGACAACAACCTAGCATTTCCGCAAGCCTGACGCGAAAAATTGCGCACACTCCGTGCATCGCGATCGCCGGCGCGACGATGCTCAAAAGCGTCCGCGCGCGGGTCGACAGTTGCGGTTCGCAAAGCCATTGGTGCAAGGTGCGAGCTTCCAGCGTCGCGTCTTCGGGCGCCGCCGGCGATTCCGCTGTAGTCAAATCTGCCCCCTTTGCCGCCTGCCTTTTGAGTGTATTGGCGGCTTCATTTAGGCCCACTTGGCCGTCCCCCGGGGGAAGCTCCTTTAAGTGAACGGTGGGAGCACCCTTCGCCGCCCAAGGGCGGAGCCAAACGTAACCCTCACCATGCGTTGACGCGCTAAGTTTGGCGTTGTCCCGACCACGGCAACGTGAGCCACCGCATAGGATCCGCGGGATCGGCCGGCACGCCGTGCTAGACGCGCTGGTCGATCGTTTTTCGGGCGACGCTCTTATCACGGCAGTCAGCCGGATGGCCGAGCAGTATGCCGCCCCCTTCTTCGAGCGCGTTCGCGCCGATCTGCTGTCCCGCGTTTCCGGCGAACCGCCGGCGACGTTTCGCGATCGTTTGATCGAGAGCGGCTTCCCCGCGATCGATGAGCCGACTGCGAACATCCTTTGGAAAGCGCTGGTGCGCGCCGCGGCCGACATTCCTCCGGGAGGCCCGACGTCGTGAAGCGCGCGCGCACCGACACCCTGGTCACGGTCGCGGCAAACCGCATGACGGTCCAGCGCGAATCGCTGCGCGACCTGCGCTTTTTCAAACGCGAACGCGATCCGCTGACGTTGTATTGGTCGATCGTGCTCGCCGGCGCCGCGGCGATCGTCGAAATGCTCGAGCAGCCGCTCGAGATGCGCTGGTGCCGCGAGCATCGCGACTACTGCGACATTCGCGCGATCGGAAAAGAGTTCACGACGCGCCGGCACTGGCCCGGACAGGTGGCGCTCAATGCGTAGCGTCGGCAATCTGCTCGACGTCGGCGGAATCCTCATGCGCGAATCGGTCGCGCAGACGCCCTCGCGCTGTTTGTGCTGCGACCGGCCACGCAAGTTGCAACTGTTCCGCAACGGTCCGAAGACGCAGCTCGCGGTTTGCCCGAGCACGCGCGCTTCGCTCATTCTCTTTGATTTCATGCCCGCGATCGTGCCGGGCGTCTACACGGGATCGCTCGATGGAGTTTAACAATGGCGAAAGACCCGCTGCAAGTGAACATCCCGGCGGATCCGCCGGCGCCGCCGGCGGTGGATCTGAAACCGGTGCACGATCGCCTCGAAAACGTCGAGCAAATAACGGGGGATCTGCGGGAGCGAATGGCGCGGACGGAAACGTCGGTCAAGGAGCATCTGCAACACTCGGCGTCGATCGAGGAAGCGCTAGCGCTGGCGAAGTCGGCGCACGAATTGGCGTCGACGGCGTCCAAGAAGGCGGAGAAACTCG
>DASRDE010000020.1:0-3027 GCA_035652755.1 Vulcanimicrobiaceae bacterium
GGCGTTCCTATCGACACCACCATGGGGTTTAGTCCGCTCGGCGGCCTGATCATGTCCAGCCGTCCGGGCGACTTGGACCCCGGCGTGCTGCTGTATCTGCTCGAGCGCGGCCATGTCGGCACCGCCGATCTTCGCGACATGCTCGAGCGCCGCAGCGGGTTACGGGCGATCTCGGGCGGCGAGGGCGATCTTCGGCAGCTTGGCGAGCGAAGCGACGCCGCGGCGGCCTTCGCGGTCGAGATGTTCGTGCGATCGGCGAGCAAAGCGATCGCCGCGCTTGCCGCCGTGCTGGGCGGCTTGGAGATGCTCGTTTTTACCGGCGGAATCGGCGAGCATAACGATGCGGTGCGTAACGCGATTGCGGCACGAACCGCGTTTTTTAACCGGGAGATGGACGTTCGGGTGGTAAAGAGCGATGAGAACCGCGCGATCGCGCGGCGCGTTTGGAGTTTGGTGCGATCATGAAAGCAGAGATCTGCGATTACGGCAATTTCATCACTGTCGAGATGCCATACGCGCAGGCCGTGGAATCGGCAAAGGCGCGCCTGAAGGAAGAAGGCTTCGGCGTGCTGTGCGAGATCGACGTTGCCAGGACCATGAAAGAAAAGCTGGGCATCGACGTCGAGCCGCACGTCATTCTGGGCGCGTGCAATCCCTCGCTGGCGCACGCCGCATTGGAGGCCGAAGCGAATCTCGGTTTGCTGCTGCCTTGCAACGTAGTCGTGCGGCAAAGCGGCTCTTCGACGATAATCGGCGCCGTCGATCCGCGCAAGATGCTCGGTTTCGTCGGAAATCCCGCGCTGGATCCGATCGGCGACGAGGCCGCGCAGCGCCTGGACCGCGTCTTGGAACGTTTGGCCGGGTAGCTTCGTTACGGCGCTTTCGCCGTCGACTCTGCGATCAAGCGCGCATACGTCTGGCTCGACTCGGTGGGGGTTCGCTTCAAATCGGGATCGTTGTCGAGATCGATGTGGAAGAGCCCGAAGTCGCTGTTGTCGTCGAAGTGCAGCCCCCATTCCCGGTTCGAAGTAATGCTCCAGCAGAGATACGCCTCGACGGGGATCCCGCGCTCGCGGGCCCGCTGCACCTCGCGGATGTGCGCTTCCAAGTACTTGGCGCGCGAGAAACCGTCGGCGCTGGTCACGCAGCCGTTCTCGATAACGATGATCGGCTTGCCGGGAAAGCGCGCGGCTGTGTCGTTGAGAATGAGCTCGAGCGCGCTCGGCCACACGGGTGCATTGGCGTACCGAAAGTCCGCAGCCGCGCTCAATCGATGCAGTTGCCCGGGCCAGAATGCCGGAACGCCCCAGTAGTAATCCAGCCCGACGTAGTCCAACGTCCCGACGCAATCGGCCGGACACAGAAAAGCCGCGAGCTCGCCTGCCATTCCCAGGTTCCACCAGTTCGTCCCCAGCAGCGTTCCGAAGATGGCAAAGCTCTTGCGCAGCGTATACAGCATTTGCACCCAGGAGCGCGTCGCGCTCATGCGCTGCTCGCCACGCAACGGGACGAACTGGACCTTGGATTCGTCTCCCAAAATGCGGAGGGCAATAGCGCGCGCGATGTCCGGCTCCAGACCCGTGTACGCTCCGTGTGCGTCGCGCTCGCACAGGCCCGCCACGCCGGGATGCACGCCGACCCGAAGCACGCCGCGCTTGCGGATGCGCTTAAGCGATTGGTCCAGGTCGGGGTCGCGACGGCGTCCCGAAGCATCGCCGGGATGTGAGGCCGCTTCGGTATGCGCAGGCTGCGCTATCGTTTTGCGATTCAAGACGTCGGGCATCCCCGGATGCTTGGACTTAAATTCGCGCAGCGCGCGGTCGACGGCGTTGAGCAGCGAACGGCTTCCGAACGCCATGGCAATCGCGAAGTGCTGCCCGTGTCCCGGCAGCTGCGTGAGCTGCAAGCCGTTTCCCGTATATTGCGCCAGCGTGACGTCGTCGTCGAAAACCGCCTCCACAAAGTTGCCGCGCAACGCTTGCGCGGCTGCGCCGGCGTTCGGGTAATACTCGACCTGCGCGGCGGGGAAGTAGCCGCCGATCAGCGTTGCGGGAAGCGTGTCCGAAACGACGCCGATGCGGCCTTGCCAGGTTTGCGATCCGAACGCAAACGTGTGCTCTGGCGCGTGCAGCACGCACAAATGCGCCGTGTAATAGGGTTCGGAGAAGAGAGCGGAATCCTCGCGCGTTTTCGTGAGCGTGATCTGCGCGATCGATATATCGACCTTGCCGCCTTCGAGAATCGCCGATTGCGAGAGCCGCTCGGCTTGGCGGCGCGCCTGTTCGGGCGATTGCAGCCGTGTGGCGTTTCTATCGACCAAGCGCTGCAGCCACGGCGGCAAACCCAAGACGAGGGGATTCGTTCCAACCCGTGCTTGCGGCCGCGCGCGTTGAATCGATTCGCGCGCCCGGGCGTGCGCGCGGAACAAATTTGGAATTAGGCGCAGCACGTCGTGCATCTGCTGCTCAGAGGAGGCGTACGGCGGCTGACCCGGCGGCATCGGGTACGCGCGCATCCAAAAGCCCTTGATGTATCCGTAGACGAGCTGGTTGGGTTCGTTCAGCGTCACGTAATAGTCGATCAGATCCCCCAGCCGTTCCGCCGCTTCTGCGGCAAAGCGCGCGACGCGATCGGGAAAGCCGTCGTCCAATATGCCGGCGCCGCCGCCTGCGGCTTGGACGTGCAGAGGCCACGTGTTGTGCACGAGCGTGACGACCGTCGCCATTCCGGCATCGCGCATGCACTGCAGCACGTCGTGGTAATGTGCAAAGGCCTCGTCGCTCCACGTGCTCGGCTCGGGCTCGAGCCTAGCCCACGAGAGTGAGAGTCGAAAGGCGGTGCAGCCGAGTTTTGCCGCGAGCGCGACGTCCTCGCGATAGCGGTTCCAAAAGTCCGTGGCCCGGCCGCGCGGGACCAGTCCGCGCACTCGCTCCCACACGTCCCGAACGTCGTCGCGGCCGTCGTACGCTTCGCACTGATGATCCGCGGTTGCCACGCCGAAGCGAAAGGGCTGCGCCATGTTCGCGA
>DASRDE010000021.1:0-11314 GCA_035652755.1 Vulcanimicrobiaceae bacterium
GCGGAGCTGGATCTCTTCAGCGTTCAGGAAGAGGCCGGCGGCGGCCTCATTTTTTGGCACCCCAAAGGCGCCATCGTGCGCGGCATCATCGAAAACTTCATTCGCGAAGGGCTGCGCGAACGCGGCTACCAGCCCGTCGTCACGCCCCACATCGTGCACGAACGGCTGTACGCGACGTCCGGCCATTTGGAGAACTACGCCGAGAACATGTTCGGCCCGATCGAGGTGGAAGAGCAGCGCTTCCGCCTCAAGCCGATGAACTGCCCCGGCCACATCCTCATCTATAAGAGCCGGCTGCGCAGCTACCGCGATCTGCCGATCCGCTACTCGGAATTCGGCACGGTCTACCGCTTCGAGCGCAGCGGCGTGCTCCACGGCCTCACGCGCGTGCGCGGTTTCACGCAGGACGACGCGCATCTGTTCTGCATGCCCGATCAGTTGCAGCACGAATTCGAGCAGACGCTCGACGAAGCGCTCCGCCTAATGCAGGCGTTCGGCTTTGCGAACGTGGAGTTTTTTCTCTCCAAGCGCGAAGCGCATATGCGCACCGACACCGACCCGCTGGCCGAGCAAGCTATTCGCCAAGCCCTCGAAAGCCGAAACCTCCCGTATGAAGTCGACGAGGGCGGCGGCGCCTTCTACGGGCCCAAGCTCGACATCAACCTGCGCGACGCCATCGGGCGGCCGTGGCAGCTGGGGACGGTCCAGGTCGATTTCGTCCTGCCGCAGCGCTTCGAGCTGCGCTACCGTGCGGCGGACGGCGATCGGGTGCCCGTGATGATTCACCGAGCCCTGGCCGGCTCGATGGAACGCTTTTTCGGGATTTTGGTCGAACACTATGGAGGCAACTTCCCCGCGTGGCTGGCGCCGGTGCAGGCGGTCATCGCTCCAATCTCGGAGCATCAGATCGAGTACGCGCGAACGGTTCACGATAAACTGCACGCGCGCGGCTTCCGGGTTGAAGTGGATGAGTCCAACGAAAAACTCGGATACAAGATCAGGCACTGGAAGACCCAAAAGGTGCCGTACATTCTGGTCGCGGGCAAACAAGAGGAAGCCGGCGGCACCGTCAACGTGAACGAGCGCGGCAGCGAAGAAAAGCGCACCGTGACGATTGACGAATTCGCACACGAGCTGCAGACGAAGGTCGACACGAAGGCATGAAAATTGATACTCGGATCATCTTCATCGCGACGGCGATCGCGTTAGGCGCTTGTTCCGGAAACTTCGGAACCGGAACGGGCATGCCGCAGACCAACCCGATTCCGCCCGTGGGCGGATCGTCGGGACCGATCGGCCCGAACGGGATGCCGCAAGGTGAGTTTTCAGCCGGACCGCTTCCCAGCCCAACGCCCGCCGGCACGTATCCGATCACGCAGGCGCAAACCGGATTCGCCTGCCCGTCCACCACGACGAATTATGCGTGTACGCTGAAATTCAATTTGCCTGCGCCGACGCCGACTCCCAAACCGCTGCCCAAGGGTAAAAAGCCGACTCCGACGCCGTCGCCCACGCCGACCCCGACGCCGACGCCTTCGCCTGTGCCTTCGGGATCCGAAGGGCCGCCGCCGAGTCCCACTCCAACGCCGCCGACCATCACCCTTAAAGCCGAAGCGATGCCCAAAGACGCGCCTTCCATGGTGCACACGCCGGTCAATTCGCTCGACGTCGTTCCGCTGATGATGGTGACGATGACGACGAACAACGGCGACTTCCCGCTCAGCGGCTGGGCGGCCGCAGATTTCACGCTGCCCAAGGAAATGGTCGAAGGCCGCGGCTTTGCGCTCCAGCTCTTCCAGCAAACCACGTCGCACCGCCGCACGCATTACAACGCCATTTGGACGTTCGACAAATCGATCTTGACCGACACGACGCTCACGTTCAACTTCCAGCCGCCCTCGATGACGATCGCGAAGAACAGCACGTACGTACTCGTACTCTACGCGGACGATAAAGCCCAAGTGACGCCGACGCCGGTTCCGACGGCAACGCGCAGCGCCGCGCCGTCATCCGCACCGTCGTCCGCGCCTTCGGGATCACCCGCACCGGCCGCGACAACCCCTCTGTCATCCTGAGCGGAGCTACGCCGCGCCATGCGCGGCCTACGCAGTCGAAGGACGAGCGGAGCGGCGCGTAGCGCACGCAGTCGAAGGACTGGCATGCGGAAAAGCTGTGTCATCCTGAGCGGAGCCTACGGCACGCGAACGCGTGCCATAGCGCAGTCGAAGGACGAAGGGCCCGAGATTTAGAGAGATGCGCGACCTAACGGCTCAACAACGCAATGCGTTCATCGCGGCGTTTTTGGGCTGGACGCTGGACGCGTTCGATTATTTTCTAGTCGTGGTCGTGCTGCGGCATGTGGCGACGGATCTGCATGCCACGTACCTGGCTGCCTCGATTGCGGTTACGCTCACGCTCGCATTGCGCCCGGTGGGCGCGGCGATCTTCGGGTGGTTTGCCGACCGGTACGGGCGCCGCGTTCCGCTCATGGTCGACGTCGCGCTGTATTCGCTGCTGGAGCTCGCGACGGCGTTCTCTCCGAACCTGACCGCGTTCATTATCCTGCGCGCGATCTTCGGAATCGCGATGGGCGGTGAATGGGGGCTGGGCGCTGCGCTCGCGATGGAATCGCTGCCGCCGGCCAAGCGCGGGCTGTACTCCGGAATTCTGCAACAAGGATACGCCGTCGGCAATCTTTTGGCGGGCCTGGTCTTTGCGACGCTGTTCGTGCACATCGGCTGGCGCGGCATGTTCGTCCTCGGTGCGGCACCGGCGCTGCTGATCTTCTACATTCGCTCGAAGGTCGGCGAATCGCCGGCGTGGCTTGCCTCGTCGTCGCAGCGCATCGGCATAAGCCCGGCCGCGCTCGCAACCATCATCCGGACGCAATGGCCGCTCTTTCTCTATGCAATCCTGTTCATGGCCGCGTTTAATTTCATGTCGCACGGCACGCAAGATCCGTACGTGAGCGCGTTCTTGGAAGGCCAGCACAAACTTTCGCCCGCGCTGGCGGGCACGATCAACTCCATTGCGGCAGTGGGCGCGATCGCAGGCGGAATTCTCTTCGGCGCACTCTCGCAGCGATTCGGCCGGCGCGCGATGATCGCGTTGTGCGCCGGTCTGGGCCTGCTGCTGATTCCGCTTTGGGCCTTCAGCTCGACGGTTGCGATGCTGGCGCTTGGCGGCTTCCTCATGCAGGTGGCCGTGCAGGGCGCGTGGGGCATAATCCCGGCACACCTGAACGAGATGGCGCCGCAATCGATACGCGGAACCTTCCCCGGGTTCACGTATCAGCTCGGAAACCTCATCGCGGCGGGTACGCTCACGATCATCGCGTCGCTCGCCGGCTCGACGTTCGGTACGGCCAAGCATCCTAACTATGCCTTAGCTATGGCAGCGTTCTGTTCTGCCGCCTTTGTCGTTGTGCTCGTCTTGGCATTGGCCGGAAGATATGTCGTGCCCGAAGATCGGCACAAATCGTTAGCTTGAATCGATCGGCGAAACAAACTTCCTCCCCTGAGCGTAATTATCAACGTGAGTCGCACACCGCGCCCCGCCCTGGCTGCCGTACTGACGCTTTTTAGCGTGCTGTGTTTCGGCGCACCAGCCGCCGCAGCAGTCGAAGCTTTTTCGACGACCGTACCCGTGCTGCCGTCGATGCCCCACATGAACGGCGTCATCGACGACACCTGGGGGAAGGCGTCCAAGCTCGCCGTGCTCTACGATTTTACGTATCAGCGCCCCGGTGAACCGGCAACCGTTTATATCGCGCAGGATGCAAACGGCATCGACGTAGCCTTCGACGTCCAACAGCACGAAATCGTCACCGCGACGCAAAATACCAACGGCGCCGGCGTCATGAACGACGATAACGTCATCGTTACGTTTTGGCCGCAGGGCACGCAAGGTTTCAATTACACGTTCATGGCCAACGCCGCCGGAGCGCGCGACCAAACGTCCAGCGAAAATAGCGCATTCTCGCCGCAATGGATTGCCGTCGGCAAGCGCACGCCGCAGGGCTACGACGTGACGATGCACATCCCGTTCAACGTCATGCGCAACGGCGGCTCGCACACGTGGAACGTGCAATTCTCGCGGACGATCGCCGCGACCAACAGCACCGAGGTCTGGGAACACGTCGCCGGCCAGCGCAACGCGACCGACGGTGCTTACGCCGGCGTGCTCACCGGCATCGCTCCGACCGCACAGGCCGCGCTCAAACCGCAGCCGCGGCTGCAGCTGTACGGCCTGGGCGAAGTTACCCCGCAATCCAACGGCGGCTCGACCTCGCGCCTCGGGGCCGATCTCTCCTACCCCGTCACGCCGACGTCGTCGTTCATTGCGACGGTGCACCCGGATTATTCGAACGTCGAGGTCGACCAGCAAACGATCGCGCCCACGGCCTTTGCCCGGCAGTATCGCGAAGTGCGGCCGTTCTTTACGCAAGCCGCGTCCAACTTCAACTCGACGTTCAGCTGCTCCAACTGTCCGCAGACGCTGTACACTCCGCTCATTCCGACGTTCCGCGACGGCTACGCGTACGAGGGTACGAACGGAAAACTTTCATTCGGCGCCTTCGACGCCGTCGGCTACAACGGGCGCTCGGATGCAGCGCAGACCGCGACCTACGGCATGAATTCCCCCGGTACGACGTTCCAAATTTCGACCCAGCGCGTCAGCGTGAATATGCCGGGGTTCCGCGACAACACTACCACCATCGATACCGGCGTCAGCAACAACCACACGCACTTCTTCGCGTACTTAAACGCGGGCGTCGACACGGGTTCGAACATCTCGGATACGGGCTCGGCGCAGTATTGGGAGTACGGTGGGGGCTACGTCAGCAAGAATACCGTGGCGGGTATCACCCTGCAGAAGATCGGGCCGCAATTTCTGCCCGCTGACGGCTTCGTGCAGCAGACGGGGATTGCCGGTTACTTCGCCTTCTTTAACCAGACCCTGAACTTCGCTCCCACGGCCACGCTGCAGGATATTCATCTCAGCTCGTACTTCGCCCGGTACAACGATCCGTCGGGCAATCTCGCTCAAACCGACGGCGGCTACCAGGTCAACTTCGATTTCAAGCATCAGCTCTCGCTCCACGCGTACATGAACTCGCAGGGGGTTTTGACCTCATTTGCTCCCACCGAATTCCTGCCGTTCAATGCAAACGGCTTGGCGATCTTGTACAAAGGGCAGACGTCGACGCCTTCGATCGTCTCGTACAGCGTCGGGCCGTATTCGCATGGCGAGCTCACGTCGTGGTCTTACTTGACGACTCTGCCGGTATTGCACCGCCTCAATCTGACGCTCGAGGCCGACGAGAACCTATACGGCGGCTCGCACCTGGTGGGCGATTCGTCCGCCAAGCAATGGCTCGAGCGCGCCAGCCTGGATTGGCAATTCACGCGCGTTGCGTCGTTCGACGTCGGCGCCCGCCGCATCATCGGCGCGAATCTGCCGAACGCCTTCCAAGCACCCGACCTTCCCAACCCGCAGCTCAACGGCTTCTTGCCGTTCGATTACGTCAATGCGGGCAACGTCAGCGCGGCATTCCACTTCTTGGCCGCCAAGAACGAATTCTACGTGGTGTACGGCGATCCGAACAGCCTTTCGACGACGCCGGCGCTCTTCGTTAAGTGGATTCGCTACATCGGCGCCGAGAAGGGCGTGTAACCCTTCGCTATGACGCTGCAGAAAGTATCGCTCGACGAAAAGTTCGCCTTGTTTTCCGAAACGTGGTCGCAAAAGATCGTCGGCGAACTCAATGACTTCTACGTGAAACTGGCCCGGCTTGAGGGCGAGTTCGTCTGGCATCACCACGAAACGGAAGACGAGCTCTTCCTCGTGCTCGAAGGCGCGATTTCGATGCACTACCTCAATGACGATGGTATTGAACGCGTAGAACGTTTCGGCCCCGGAGAATTCCTCATCGTCCCGCACGGGATCGAACACAAGCCGGTCGCATCACCCGGTACCTGCGTCGTGCTGCTCGAACCGAAGACGACCGTCAACACCGGTGCGGAAGAGAACGAACGCACCGCGATCCCGCAGTGGATATGAAGTAACCGCGCTCTCGCTACGGGCCGATCGCAATCCCCGCCGGAGCAACTAATCCCGAGTTCGGGCCCTGGATCGTCGCAATCGGTTTCTGCGGCCCTTGCTTTGTTGGATCGAAGACGAAGACGACGCCCGACTTCAGATGCGCGTCGTACTCGCGCGTTACGTAGATGTATTTTCCGTTCGTCGTTATCGTACGAGGGATGCTGAGCGGCACCGTCGCCGAGGTGATCGTGTAAAAGCTCGGGCAGTTGTTTATCTGGCCCTTGAGATAATTCGGTATGACTGCGACTGCAGGCGGCTGCTGCGCGTTCCCGCCTAGGTCCGTTTCAAAAACTTCGTTTCCAGAGCCCCACGTCACGCCCCAGCTATCGACAGACCCGCAGAAGATCGGATAGTTATTTCCCATGTCGCGCAGCGGATCGTAGTACACCACGACGGTTTGTCCGCCGGACTCCTCGACCAGCGTGCCCGCCCGATTCCACGCGAGCGAACGAATGACGGTGCTGCCGGGGCCGCCCCCGAAATTCAGCGTCTTGATAAACTTCGAGCCGCTATCGAACGAAGAATACACGTCGGTATAACCGCATGAAAAGCCGTCCGTCGTGCAGTTCAACGTGTATGCGACGTACAGGTTTCCTTTCGGGTCGACGCCGACCGTTCCGATCCCGTATTGATGCCCGATCGGCAGGGTCCTGACCGGCTTTGCCGTGCTGCTCGGTCCGGGTGAATAGATCGCGACGACTTTTAGAGCGGCATCCACGACGTATAGCCGCTGATCGGGCCCGATGGCAATGCCGCGCGGATCCATAAACCCGGACACAACCGCGTCGGGCGTCTCGGCCGGAATTCCGTTGGTCATCGGATAACGCAGGACCGCCTTCGTTCCTCGATCGCTCACGTACAGGTGCACCGTTGCCGGAGCACCACCGGTCCGAACCGCGTAAGATTGGCTGGAACTGCCGGGTCCGCCGCCCGGCGCCGCGCAGGCCGCAAAGGCGGCCGCGCACAGAAGTGAACCGAAACCGACGAAGACCCGAGCTGTCATGACGCTACCCCTTCGCGCTGGTTCCAGTAGTATAGCACCGCCGCGTTATATGCGCCTTAATTCGAACCTCAGTCACCGCCGGTAACCGTGTGCGGCGGGGAAATCACCTCGGATACGTCCGGAATTCGAGGCCGCGCGTACTTACGTTATGATGAGGCCGTATCGCATCTTCGCCTTTGCAGCTATTTCGCTCGCGGCCGTGATCGTAAGCGCTTGCGGCCGTACAGCCGTGCCCGCTACGAAAACGGAATCGCACACCGCGGCATCCTCTTCGCCCGAAACGATACTGCAAGCGTTTTCCGGCCCGGAAGGTGCGGAGCCTTATGCGGGCGCGCTCATCGAGCGTTCAGGCAATCTCTTTGGGACGACGCAATTCGGCGGCACGGGCAACGGCGTCGTCTTCGAAGTCGTCCGCGGTGCAGCGGATGCGCCGTCGACGACCTCGGCGATTTACACGTTTCGCGGGAGTACCGACGGTGCAGCGCCTTACGCGGGCCTGGTCGCTGACGGTACGGGGAATTTTTACGGTACGACTTCATCCGGCGGGACCGGCTGCCTTGGTGTCGGCTGCGGCACCGTGTTCGAATTGAGTCCCAACGGCGCATCGTGGAAGGAAACCGTGCTGTACCGCTTCACCGGAGCCGCCGACGGTTCGCGGCCCATCTCTACACTTGCGATTGACGGCAGCGGCAATCTCTTTGGAACCGCAAACGACGGAGGGCACTGCAGCGGTCAAACGGCATACGGGACCGTTTTCGAACTCAGCCTCGCAGGCGGAAAAGCCAAGCTCAATGTGCTCCATACCTTCTGCGGCACGAGCTCGGGTTTTCGGCCGGCGTATGCGGCGCCGGTCATCGACAAGAACGGCGATCTCTTCGGCACCGCGGACGGCGGAACGCAGAGCTATGGAGTTGTATATGAGTTGACCCCGAGTGCGCAGGGGCCGTGGAAAGAAACGATCTTGCACGATTTCAGCCGTGCTGAAGGTTCGCCGCTGATCACGGGCTTGACCATGGACAGCAGCGGCAACCTCTTCGGCACCGGTGCTCTTGGGGGCACGCACGACCTCGGCGACGTGTGGGAGCTTTCGCCGGCCGCCGGTTCTTGGAAGTTGAGCGTTTTGTACAACTTCCAAGGTGGCTTGGACGGTTCAGGACCCTTCTCCGCACCGCAGCTCGTCAACGGAAAACTGTACGGTACGACGTACAACGGCGGTACCGGCGGTCCGTGCTTTCACCAATGTGGCACGATCTACGAACTGTCGAATACGAACGGTCAGTGGACCGAGACTGTGCTTTATCGTTTCCAATCGCAAAGCCGCAGCGACGGTTACAATCCCATTGCAGCTCCGCTTATTAACGGCGCGGGCAACCTCTTCGGCACGACCACCAAGGGCGGCGGGTTAAAGAAGACGGGCACCGTTTATCAATTTTCGCTCCCGGCGCATTAAAGTAAGCAGCGAACCGTCGCCCGCTCGTTGCACCGCGCGCAAGGGCGGGCGCTGCGATCGGGCCAAATGGCGTCGGGGGAGGTCGCGCTTTGGACTCACGCATACGGCTTTGGGTCGCCCTCGGCACGGTGCTGCTGGCCGCATGTGGCGGCGCGGGGTCCAGCTATCAAAGCGCCCCCAGTAGGCTGCAGCACGAGGAGCGAACGGCTGCGCATCCGGTAACGCAATCGAACGCAGCGATCGCAACGGTGCAGGTCGCCGTCGCCTCGCCGGGGCCGACCATTCCGCCCGATTTCGCCGGCATGAGCATTGAAGTCGACGACGCTACTCAGAAATATCTCGGCGTGGACGGCGCGCCGAATACGGTGTACGAACAATTCCTGCGCAATTTAGGATCTTCGGTCATTCGCATCGGCGGCAACAGTACCGATTATTCGTGCTGGAATCCGAATTCCGCACCATATCCGCAAGGCTGCCTATTCACCATCACGCAAGGCGCGCTTACCGGGTACTTAAGAGCTTCTGCCGACACGCATTGGAGCGTTACGCTCGGCGTCAACCTCGCGCAGAATTCCGCATCGTGGACACTGCCGTATGGTGTCGCGGCGGCGAACACTGCCGCAAGTGTGCCGGGCAGTTCGCTCATCGGTTTTGAATTCGGAAATGAACCCGACCGCTACCCCACGCAGTTCCTCTTTAACAATCACCCGTATCGGCCGAAAGGCTACTCGTGGCAGAACCTGGTTTCAGATTGGTCGCCGTACGTTACGGCGTTCAAAGGAACGGGCCAAACGGCGCCGATCGGACTCGCGGGGCCCGTGTATGACGAGACGCCGCCATGGCGCGACTCCTATCTCCAACCGTTTGCGCAAGGCATCGGCGTTTCGAACCTGGGCATCCTGACGGTGCACGATTACCCCACGAGCGTCTGCGGCGGAAAGACGGTCACTATTGCGGACCTGCTCTCGCCTTCGGTAATTTCTGCCTACACCGCGCAAGCCGCGGGCTGGATTCAAGTGGCCGCACAGCTCGGGCTGCCGCTCGAATTAGGGGAAACCAATTCCGCTTCGTGCCACGGCCAAAACGGCGTTTCTAATGTCTTTGCATCGACGGTGTGGGGGTTGGATTGGCTGTTCGCCAACGCCCAGGTCGGAATGCGGCACGTCTATTTTCACAACAACGGGCAGGCGTACTACGATCCGGTCGTAGCTAGGCGAAGTGGTCAATCCGTCTATCACGACTTCGTCCAGCCGCTGTACTATGCGATTTATGCCTTCAGTACCGCCGCAGAGAGCAACGCAATCTTGCCCACGACGGTAAGTTCCAATGCAAACATCACCGCGTACTCGGTTCGAGACGGAGCCGGCGACACCCGAGTCTTCATCATCAATAAGGACCTTCAGGCGTCAGGCAAGGTGACGGTTCAGCCTTCGTCGCCCATGGGCACGGCGTCACTCTTGCGCATCGCAGCTCCCACGCTCGGCTCAAAATCGGTTTCGTTCGGCGGAACCTACTTCGACAATACGACCGGCAACTTGCACGGGACGCCTAAGATGACAACTATTGCTACCGACGCGCAAGGGAACTACCAGATCTTCCTTGGTCGCGCCGCGATAGACGTGCTTACGATTTCACCCTGATCCGACCGGGTCCGTGCGAGCCGTAACAGACCGCCCACCGTTCGGACCGCGGACGTAAGGTACCAGGCAAGGCCTTGAAGAAGGCTCGATGATGCAGAAAACAATCGCCGCAGGGGCGCTTCTGGCGCTGCTAAGTACGGCACCAGCGGGCGCGTCCGACCCGTTGCGTTCGCTTTCGTATCTTGTCGGATCGTGGACCTGCACCTATAATGCCGGCTCGCAGCACCTAAAATATACGGCTACGTTCGCCTACGTCATGGGGAATAACTGGTTGCGCGAGCGGGACTCCTGGACGGGCGGCGGCAGCGATGTCGGCCTGACGACGTACGAACCGAAAGCCGCTACCTGGACCGAGATTGTCGCAGAAAATGAGCGCTCGACAACAGTTTTTCGGGCACCGGGCAGCGACGCCGCGCACCGCGGCTTCCGAAGCGTGTATCCCAATTCACTGCTCAACGTGACTTTCGATCGTGTCTCCGACACAAAATACACGTTGCACTTTCACGGTGTGTACGCCGGAAAGATGATGACCTCGTTCGACGTCTGCACCAAACAAAAATAGCTAGCGGCTATGTTACCTGGTGTGCTCCTAGCAATATTCATCTTCGCGTTTCTAGTCTATGCCAGTTGGTTCGCATTTTTTACAGAACATGCAATCGCATATCAAAAGCGGCTACCGTTTGGCTTGCGACGCACTATCTTTATACCCGGAACGACCAAAATTTCGGCGATTGTAGGGGTTGTCATGTCGTCATTTTTCCTCGCACTCCTTATTCATTCACTGGTTACGGGCGCCTACAAAGAACCGTAATCGATCTAGGCGATTTCGCTGAATCTCGCGTAAATCAACAAGGTCAATTCTGTCGATCCTAAGGAGCAGTGAGAGGACCGACAAATCGTTACGTTCGTAGCGCATTTGGGTCATTGCACTTGGAATAACAGCATCGTACGAGCTCTGGCTTAATAAGTCGCGGGACGCGGCTCTCTGGCGACGGACGACGCTCAGTATTGCCGTTCGGCTCGCGTTTCTTCGGTTAGCTTATGCGCGATTCACGGGTGGTGTGCCTGGCAATTGTGGACTGTAGCCTGTAGCGCGGTAGTATTTTCACCTGCGCG
>DASRDE010000022.1:0-3579 GCA_035652755.1 Vulcanimicrobiaceae bacterium
ATCGATCCTTCGAATGGCACCGAAAAGATTCTACACAGCTTCGCTAGCTACAAAAACGATGGTCAATATCCGTCTTTTGACGTAACCTATGCTAACGGAACGCTCTATGGTATTGCGGCAAACGGGGGCCTCGGATCGTGCAAATACGGATGCGGTACCGTGTACGCCTTCGATCTCTCCTTAGGCCGCTACAAGACGCTCTACGAATTCAAGGGCGGAACCGACGCAAGCGAACCTGACAGCAGTCTGACGCAAATCGGCGCAGACTTTTACGGCACCACGGTCCACGGAGGCGCGACGGGCACTGGAACGATCTTCCGCGTCGACCCTAACGGCCGCGAAAAGGTCGTCTACTCATTTTGATATTGACTGCGATCGGCGCGCGAGCACGCTCATCTCTCGGCAACGTCCTCGCGATTGCGGGTTCGACAGCCGCTTTAACTGGCTGCGCTTTGCAAAGTACGCCGTACACGGCTTACCAGCCATCTGATCGGGCAAACAGCTCCGCGTTGGTCAGCGGACCGCCGGCGCTTGCATTGTCAGGCCTGAAGCTGTACTTGTACGATTCGCAGCTGCAGCAGATTGGCAGTATCGACGCGCCCGGAGGGGTGGGCGCAGTGGCGATTGATAAAGCGGGTGACATCTACCATGACTGCTATTGCCAGTACACGCAGAAAGTGTACGTCTACGATGCCCCCTACTATAACAAGCCTCGCATAGTGTCGCTCTATAGCGAGGGGTATGCTCGCGGAATCGCTGTTGATTGGAAGACTGGCATATTCGCCGTCGTTACCGATCCGCTCGGACCGAACTATAACGCAGCCGTAACGTTCTTTCGGCACGGCGCGACGAAACCATGCGCCGTGGTGCAAGCTCCGAACGGTTGGTATGTGGAGGTGACTTCAGCGGCGTTCGATGCCGAGGGCAATTTGTTCACCGCCTTTCTTACCGGCAGCAAGGCGTTTATCGCTTCGGTGAGCGGGGAGTGCAGCGCCTCTTCCTTCGTTACGTACACTCCGTTGTTGAACAACCCTTACCGGCTGCAATTCAATTCGAAAGATCAGCTCGTCATCGGGTTTTATCGCAGCGGTCCCATCGTCACGTACGAACACCCCGCAAACGGGAAGCTCGGCAAAGTGGTGAGCACGACAGCCATCGACAAGCTCAACGGCCAAATGACCGACATGATGGTGCTTTCGAGTGACGGCAAGGGCGTTTGGGCGGCGAACTTCAACAACGAGGTCGGTTTTTATCCGTACCCGGCGGGCGGCGCGCCGACGACCGTAATAAAGCAGTCATCGGTCGGCGCGGCGGCTGTGTACCCGCAGCTCCAGCCGTAACGCCGAGCCCGCGGCAGGGTTCCGCAACGTTTCACGGGCACCTACAATTTGAAATGCCCGCCTAGGAACGGAGGCAACTTATGCGTACGGGTTCGGGCTCACGGTACGGAGCGCTAAGCATCGTGCTCTACGTCATTTCCACGATCGAATTTATCGGCGGCGCCCTGCTGGTCGTCGCGTCGGGATGGATACTCTCGTTTGCGCCGGCGGCGCTGCCTTTTGCGTCGAGCGGTTACGCCGTCGCGCTGCTCAAAGCGATCGGGATCATCGCCGTTGCCCTCTCCTACCTGGTCTGCGCGGCGGCGCGCGATCCGGTGCGCTACGTCGCGGTAATTGACGCGCTCATCTTCGTGCTCATCGCCGCGGCCGTGCTCAACGTCTACGCGCTGGGGCAACTGCACCTCGGGGCATACTACCCGCCCGCGTACCTAATGGTGCGTGCGGCGATTCAACTCGTCATCGCGGCGGCACTGATCGCCATGCGGCCCCGCGGCGTTCCAGCGTCGGGGACCGCAGGCGCATGATGCGGTAGCGCAAAACCATCGGCTGGTGCAGCGCCCGCTTCAAATCGCCATCGACGGACCGGCCGCCTCGGGAAAGACTACAGTCGCGCGCAGCGTCGCCGACCGCTTGGGCGTGCTCTATCTCGATACCGGAGCAATGTATCGCGCGCTTGCGCACGCGGCGCTGCAGACGCAAACCGATCTCGACAACGAGAACGCCCTCGTGCGCCTGCTGGAGCTGCACCCGATTCGTGTGGAGCTCGACCGCAGCACGCCGCTCGGATTCCGCATCTTCAGCGGCGGCCGCGAACTGGGTCCGGCGGATTTGGAGTCGCCCGGTGTAACCGCCGTCGTCTCGACGATCGCGTCGCATCCTCGAGTTCGCGACGCGATGGTGCGCGAGCAACGCCGAATCGCGCAGCAGGGCCCGGTCGTTATGGCCGGCCGCGACATCGGCACGGTCGTGCTTCCGGATGCTCCATTGAAGATCTACTTGACCGCCTCGCTCGCGGCACGCGTGGCCCGCCGGCGCGCGCAGCTGGAACGCGCAGGCGTCGACGTCGGCCGCCACGATCTGCTCGTCGAGCTGGAAGAACGCGATCGGCTCGACGAAAACCGCCTGGTCTCGCCGCTGCGTCAAGCGGCCGACGCGCATCGCATCGATTCGAGCGACTTGACCGCGCAGGAAGTGGTCGAGAAGATCTGCTCGTTCGTTCGCGCCGCTCCGATTGCATGAACGACGCGCTCTACGACGCGGCCAAGTTCTCGCTGCGCATTCTGTTCGGCGCATGGCGCATGAAAGTGTACGGCGCGCAAAACGTGCCCAGCTCCGGTCCGCTCATCGTCGCTTGCAATCACGTTTCGTACTTCGATCCGCCGCTGCTGGGAACGGCGTGCCCGCGCCGGATCGAATACATGGCCAAACGCCAACTCTTCGAGATACCCGTGCTCGGGCCGCTCATCTCCGCCGTCGGCGCGTATCCGGTCGACCGTGAAGGCTCGGCCACTGCCGCGGTCAAGCGTTCCCTGGAAGTCTTAGAGCGCGGCGGCGCCATCGGGATCTTTCCCGAAGGCACGCGGAATTTGGAGGGCAACATTCAGGCGCGCACGGGCGTCGCGCTGCTCGCCTCGCTTTCTAAAGCGCCGGTCGTTCCCGCTCGCCTGACTGGCACGGACGCAGTCAGGCGATTTCGCCAATTCCGGGTCTACTTCGGTGCCCCGATGGCGCTGCCGGCGGGACGGAAAGTCACGCGCGAGGAGATGGCGAACTTCACCGACGACGTCATGCGCGAGATTCGCACGCTGCCGGAACGATTTTGACGGAAACGAACGACGCCTTCGAAGAGCATCTCGAGGGGTTGATTCGCGATTATCGCGGCTCGCGCCACGTCTCGGACATGCTCTTTTATCACTTCGGGTACGGACCGTACGGACCGGCCCGCCGCGGAAAACGGCTGCGGCCCAAGCTGCTGCTTGCGGTCGCAAAAGCCGAAGGCGCGCCGCTCGAGGACGCGCTCGATGCCGCAGCCGCGATCGAGATACTCCATAATTATTCGATGGTGCACGACGACATCGAAGACGGCGACGAGTTGCGCCACGGCCGCAAGACGCTCTGGACGATGTACGGGATTCCGCAGGCGCTCAATGCCGGCGACGCGCTGTGCGCGATCAGTTTCCTCGTGCTGATGAACGCAACGGCGCGGCACGCGGACGAACGCGTTCTGCAAATGGTTCGC
>DASRDE010000023.1:0-7106 GCA_035652755.1 Vulcanimicrobiaceae bacterium
CTTGGGCAGGGAGTGCGGCCGCAGATCGTGCTGCGATCGCGAAGCGGCGATGCTGCCTATCTCAAACGGCGCGGCATTCAAACACTGCTGCGCTAGCGGTAGCGAGGTTCGAGACTGGCAGTCAACCATAGACGGATGCTATAATCCGAAAGACCGCGCGATCCAAGAAGCACTCCCAGCCTAGCCGCGTCTTTAAATACTGCGGCTTATCCTCGTATTGTTACGGTCACCGTTCCGCAGCATCCCGGTATCGCGGTCGTTTTTGGCGCCATTTTGCTGGTGCCCGGAGGTGCGTATGCCAGTAAAGCCTTTCGATCCAAAGGCGTGTCTGCTAGCCGCCGGCGTTGGCGTGACACTTTTCGCGGGGTGCAACAGCGCGTCGCGGCCGGTTCCCGCCACGAGTCTGCAGCAATCGGCCTTCAGCCACGCACAGTACGCGCCCACGCTTTCTGCGACTCTACCACGTTACGACGCGGCAGCGCTGATCGGACTGGGCGGCGTCGCTTTCAGTAACGGGCTGAACAACAACGGCTGGGTCACCGGAACATCCTATTTTGCCGGCAACGTCGTCGAACACGCCGTGTTCTGGAGGAACGGAAAGCTCACCGATTTAGGGACGCTGGGAGGCCAGGATAGCGGCGTTGATTGGAACGGCATCGCGGACACCGGCGAGATCGCCGGCGTCTCCGAGCTGTCGCGAAATGATCCGTATCAAGAGGGTTTTTGCGGAAAGGGACCGCTGAAGACCAACTTTTCTCCGCGGATCTGCATCGGCTTTCGCTGGAACGACGGCGTCATGTCGCCGCTGCGCACGTTGGGCGGCAACAACGCGATCGCGGCGGACGTAAACAATCGCGGCCAGATCATCGGGACTGCTGAAACGGCCGTTCACGGCAAGCCGTGCGGCGCACCGCAAGTGCTGGAGTATCGCGCCGTCAGATGGGAGCCGGACGGAACGATGCGAGCGCTAAGGCCTTTCGCCGGCGACGACGTTTCTCAGGCTGTAAGCATCAATGACAGCGGGGAAAGCGCGGGCGCGTCAGGGCCGTGCGGGCCCCCACACAATCCGGGATACGGCACGGCTCACGCTATACTGTGGCAGCGCGACGGAACGCCGAGGGACCTCGGCAACCTCGGCGGTACGACCGCCAATGCCGGGCTGGTCGTGAACGACAATGGCGACGTCGCCGGGATCTCGGCGTTGGCGGGCAATTCCACCGTTCACGCATTTCTCTGGCGCAACGGCGTCATGCACGATCTGGGAACCTTACCCGGTGACGTTATCAGCGCAGCCACCGGGCTGAACGACGACGACCAGGTGACGGGGCAGTCGTGCAGCGCCGGGGGCGCCTGTCGCGCCGTGCTGTGGGAGAGCGGCATGATCTTTAATCTGAATCACCTGGTGAAGAACGCGCCGTTTGTCATGTGGTACGCCAGCTACATAAACGAATCAGGAGCGATCTCCGGGATCACGGCCTACACTCAGAAAAGCGATCGTACGCCGGCCTTCTTGGCAACGCCGGATGACACGGCGTTGATGTTGCAGGAGGGGCTCAGCCCGAACCTTGCACCGCCTGCTCGTCCACAAACGCTTCCGCGCCAGTTCGTTACACACTACCCGCTGCAGTAGCCGAGCGGATGCAGGCGGCGTGGCAAGCAGTGCTGGCGGGAATGCGTGCTTCACGTTGAGCTAATGGAACGAGGAAACAGTCGCGTCTATTGTTTGCGAAAAGCCGTTCGTCGTTACGGTCACGGCGCCGTTTTCATCCGTGCGGTATACTCCAACACCGAAGCGCTGCAGTGTTTCAAGCGTCGAAGGGGCGGGATGTCCGAACATGTTGTGCCGGCCGACGGAGATGATGGCATCACGCGGATGGACGGCCGCGATAAATGCCGGGGAACTGCTGTAGGCGGAACCATGATGCCCGACTTTGAGAACGTCGGCTTGAAGATCGATACCCTCGTTCAAGAAACGCTGCTCGGCCTCGGCTCCCGCGTCGCCGGTGAAGAGCATCCGGAAATGCTTGTACTGCAAGATAAATGCGACTGAGTTGTTGTTGATGTCGTTCTGCGAACCGGTAATGAGCGGCAGCGACGGCCCGATGAACGTCAGCGTTACACCATCGCCGGTCTTCCACACGGCACCGGCTCGGGGATACACGAGCCGGACGTGTTCGGCTCCGGCGGTCCGCAGCGCATCGTTGTACGCATAGCCGCCGTACCGTTGTCCGCTGTCGGCAAATTCGGAAACGCCGAACGTCCGCAGGACGGGAGCGACGCCGCCGGCATGATCGCCGTGCGGATGCGAGAGCACGATCGCATCGATCCTGCGCACGCCCGCACGCCGCAAGAATGGAACGACGACCCGTTCGCCGACTTGTTCGGCCGACGATTGTAGTCCGGCGCCGCGTTCCAGCCTACCGCCGGCATCGACGAGAATCGTTCGCCCCGTCGGCGTTTGAACGACGATCCCGTCGGCCTGACCGACGTCGAGCACCGTGATGTGCAGTTTGTGGTCGGGATTCGGCGGCGGGGCGACGGCGGTGGAGATGCCGAGCAGCAGCGCTGCGAGCGCCGGCGTTCCGGCCCGTCGTTTCCAGCACCACACGGCGAGTACGAGCATCGCGTCGTAGAACGCGATCGCCCACGCGGGGGGCGGTGAAACTGGAATTGCGGCGAGCGGCAGCGTTGCAATCGTGTGAACGCTCGAGACTATAAACGCCAGTATCCAGCTGTTCGCGTTGGCCGCCGCTTGCGCAAGGAGCGGAAAAGGCATCGCGCACAACTCGGCTCCGCCGAGCAACATGGTGATGCCGACGAGCGGAACGACGCAGAGATTCGCAACCACCGCATAGGGCGCGAAGATCAGAAAGGTTGAAGCGGTCAGCGGCCACGTCCCGAGCTGCGTTGCAATCGTGAGCGTCAAGGCTTCCTTGACGCGCTCGGGCAGCTCGGTCGACTCGAGTGCCCTTGCGATTGGTTTTGCGCAGAGCAGGATTGCGCCCACGCACGAAAACGATAGCGCGAACGACGCGCCGGCTACCGCGCCGGGCCGCATGAGCGCGACCGCGGCCAGCGCGATGGCGTATGGCCTCCACGAACCCGGAGATCGGCCGAGTGCGCGGGCGGCAAGGGCGGCCGAGATCATCAGCGCCGCGCGCAGCGACGGCAGATGCAATCCGCTGAACCACGCGTAGCTCCACACGACGAGCGCAACGGTTAAACACGCGAGAGCACGCGGAAGGATTAGCACTCGCACGATTGCAGCGGCCACGCAAGCCGCGACTCCCAAGTGCAGACCCGCCGTCACCAGCACGTGCACGGTCCCGGTCTCCTGAAACTCCGCATGGAGCTCGGGCGGAAGCGCGCCGCGCTCCCCCCAGAGTTCGCCCGCGAGAATCGATGCGTACGGCTCGCTCAAGCGCCGGCGGAACTCGGAAAGGGCACGCGCATGCATCAGCGCCAGTGCTATCGCGAACGTCGGTTTGCCCGGCGGCAGGACGCGCAACGTACGTGCACCCGAGAGGCGAGCGTCGACGCCTCGTTCTGCTTCGATTCGGCGCTGGTCGGGCTCGCCGGGATTGCGCGGCGCGTCGAACGCTTCGAGTCTTCCTCGCAGCAAGAGGCGCGCGCCTACTTGCGGCGTCACGCCGGAACCGCTCACCTCCAGTATGATTCCGCCGTCGGCAGCACAGGTGAAGCGCTGCTCGGTGCCTACCGCCGCCTCGGCGTCCAAAACGGTGCATGCGATCCGCATCGTATGCTCGCGCAAGCCGGGAGGATTCGCGCCCGGGTGGAACCAGGCCATGACCATAGCGGCCAGCATCGCTACGCTTTTCGCGACGGCGGCGGCCAACCGCAAGTTAAGGAGATTCGTTCACCGTGCGCATTCTCGTCACCGGCGGGGCCGGCTTCATCGGCTCGCATGTCGTCGACGCCTATTTGGCCGAAAGGCATGACGTGCTGGTACTGGATTCGCTGTGGGAGCACGGCGGAGGCCGCCGCCAGAACGTTGCTCAGCGCGCGCTCTTCATGCACATGGACGTGCGCGACGAGAATCTCAGGCGCGTCTTTGAGGATTTTAAGCCGGAAATCGTCAGCCATCACGCGGCGCAGCACAGCGTGGCGATCAGCTCGCGCGATCCGAAATACGATGCGGACGTCAACGTCATGGGCTTGCTAAACGTCCTGGACAACTGCGTCAAGGGCAAGGTGCGCAAAGTCATCTTCGCCTCGAGCGGAGCAACGTTCGGAACGCCCGACCGCCTCCCGATGAACGAGCAGACGCCGCAGCGCCCCGAGTCACCCTACGGCATCACGAAGATGGTCACCGAGCATTATCTGCGCTTCTATAAAGCCGAACACGGCCTGGACTTCACCGCATTGCGGTATGGAAACGTCTACGGGCCGCGTCAGGATCCCAACGGCGAAGCGGGCGTCATCGCCATCTTCATCGGAAGATTCTTGAACGGCCAAGGCGTGCGCATCGACTGGGACGGCGAGCAGACGCGCGACTACGTCTACGTCAAGGACGTAGCGGGCGCGAACGTCATTGCGCTCGAACGCGGCTCGGGCGGCATGTATTGCATCGGCACGAATCGGCGCACGAGCGTAAACGAGATCTACCGCACCCTCTGCGACATCAGCGGAACGCAACCGCCGGTCGAGCACGCCCCGAAACGGCCCGGCGATGCGCGCGATGCGCAGTTCGATCCTTCGCTTGCACGCGCCGAACTGGGCTGGATACCGGCCACGCAGCTCCCCCACGGCATGCGTGAAACCTATGAGTACTTCAAGGACGCGCTGCGGTTAGCGCCGGGTTAGGGACACAGATTCCTAAAGCGTAGCGCGCGCTACGCGATTCTGTGCCAACTCGGTGAACCAGATCGTTCCGTTCGCGCCGGCCGCAATCGCGCTGGGTTCCGAGCGCGGCGTAATGCCTTTGCCGTATTGCGAGATCGTTCCGCTCATTGAAATCCGGCCGAGCTCGGCCTGACGCTGATCGGTAAACCACATCGCGCCATCCGCTCCCGCGACGATGGCCTGCGGCAGTTGCGTGCTCTTCAAGCCTTGCCGATACTGCGTCACGTTTCCGTTGACGGTGATGCGGCCGATGCTCTTGTACTCGGTGAACCAAAGTGCGCCGTCCGGCCCCGCAGCGATCGACGTTGGCGAGGCGCCCGACGGAAATTCCGTCGCCGCGCCCGCGGTCGTCATGCGCCCGATCTTCGATGCTGAAGGTTCGGTAAACCAAAGAGCTCCGTCGGGTCCCTGCGTAATGCCGTCGGGATCGCCCGTAATGCCCTTAGCGAACGACGTGATCTTGCCGGCCGTATCGATCCGATCGATCGTGGATTGATCGGGCACGGTGAACCAAAGAGCGCCATCCGGCCCTGCCGTAATTGCGGCCGGATACCCATTTACGCCGGGAACGTTGAACGTCCGTAGTTTACCGGTCGTCGTCATACGCCCGATAATCCCGTCGTCGTAATCGGTGAACCAGAGCGCGCCGTCAGGCCCCGCGGCGATGCTGGACAACTGCGGAAACGAACCTTGCCCGTATGCAAAGCTCCCGAGCACGGTGCCGTCTTGCGCAATGCGTACAAGCCGCGCCGGTCCCGAATCAGTCGGCGTGCTTTCGCAGATCCACATCGCGCCGTCAGGCCCGAGCGTCAGCGCATACGGAAGATTCCCGCGCTTCAGACCGTTGGAGAATTCGACGATGACGGGCGCGCGCCCAGCGAGCGCTCCGCTCGAACCGCTCGCGCGCGAGAATGACGCTTGCGGAACGTCCGATTGGAAACCCGAGCACCCCGGTATCGCGGCCAGAAGAAGCAGAGTAGCGGCGGACCGAGCAAAGCGCTGACTCATCGGTAGCCCTCCTGCAGAGCAAGGATCATAGCACTAATCCGACGGCAAGTCCCGGCCTTTAGGCCGGGGCCTCGCTAACGGCCAGCGGCTGGCGCACGGTCATCCACCCGTAGGCCGCTCCCGCACGATGCGCGAGCGCTGAAAGCGTTTCGACTTCCTCGGGAAGATAGTGCGTGTGATCGCGTTTGGGACCGCATGCGATGAATCCGACGAGCTGCGTTCGGGCGGTCATCGGGAGGAGCAGCGCTCCGCGCAGCGGATGCTCCGGCTCGTCGCATTCGAACGCTTCACTCCAGCGGCGCAAGCGCAGCACCGCGAAGTCGTCGCCTGGAAGCAGAGTTGGAAGCGCGCCGCTGCCGGGCGTTCCAAGCACGAACGAAGCCCCGTCCGCCGCGTAGATGCCCACGTAGTCGCTTTCCAAGCGCATCCGCAGCGCGTCGTAGGTCTGCATCAAAAGGCGCCGTGGATCGGGGATGAGGTCGATCTCCTGCGTAAAGCGCCGCAGGGCGTGCAGCGCGAGCGTCTGCGTGCGGAAGATGATGTGGTTGAGCAAGTGTTCGAAACGGCGGTGCGCGGTTGTAAGCAGCGTTCCCAAAAGCAACGCCAGGGCAAGTTCGCCGAGTAGCGCAAACCGCGACTGGGCCAGCCATCGGCCGAACGCCCAATCGAGCAGCGCCAACAGACCGACGGTGACCGACGTCAGCACGCCGTAAACCAGCGCGCGGCTGACGACCAAGCGTATGTCGAAGAGGCGATGTTTGAGAATCGTATATGCGAGGGCCATCGGTGCCAGCAGCGTCCACGCCGCGACGCAATTGCTCACCCAAATGCCCGGAAAGATTCCAAACACGCTCGAGCTGATGTTTCCGGCCAGGAATGGCAAGTACGCCACTGCAAACGCCGCGACGATCCATCGCAGGCGGTTGCGTTGCTCGGAAGACGACGTCACGTACCGCACCAGCAAGACTCCGATAGCGGTCGCAAAGAGACCGTAAAATAGAACGTTGAGCACATTGCCGATCACTAATGCGGTTGCAATGCGTGCTTGATAGTACGCGATGGTTCCGAGAAAGCCGCCCGCAGCAATAACGGGAGCAACGACGAAGAGCACGAGCCGTTCCGCGGTTAGCGCGCTTTTTGCAGGGTGAACATCGGGGAAGCGCAGCGCAAAAGAAAACAGCGCTGCGGCGGCGGCCGCAGTCGTAAGATCGAAGAGCAGCGCGAACGCCACTCCA
>DASRDE010000024.1:0-4009 GCA_035652755.1 Vulcanimicrobiaceae bacterium
TCGATTTCAGCCAATCGCCGCGGCCGTTCATCACGATTCAGTCGTCAAAGACCGCATCGTATTTCTTGAACGAGCACACGTCGGCGCAGCTGCCCGACAACGACTAGCTAGTAGTCATCCGTCGGGCCGGCCAGCTCGTCCTTGAGCTTGACCTTCGCCGCGGGGATGCTCTGGAACGAGAGCGGCGGCTGCGAAAAGTTGAACATCTCCGAAAGGTCGTCGGATCGAGCGTCCGTGTAGCCGAGCGTCGCCAGGCCGAGCGTTTCTTCCGTGAAGCGCAGCAGGCTCCCGTATTCGTGCGTCACGTGCGAGACGTAGCCGGCCTTCGCATACGGCGAGACGACGATCAGCGGTACGCGGAAACCCAGTTCGTAGTAGTTGTACAGCGGAGGAGCGACGTGATCGTACCATCCGCCCCAGTCGTCCCACGTAATAAGAATCGCGGTGTTGGACCAATAGCGGCTATTTCCGACCGCGTTCACGATCGATGCGACCCAGGCCGGCCCGCTGCCGTCCGTCTCGGCGGGATGATCCGACTGTAAACCGCTGGGCATAACCCACGAAACCGCCGGCAGCGTGCCGTTCGAGATATCGTTGATGACGTTCGTCGAAGGGACGCTCACGTTTGCGTAATCGGGACCGTAACGCAGGTGGCGAATCGCGTCAACCGCATACCACAAGCCTTGTCCTAGTTTAGCTTGATAGTACTTCCACGAAAGACCGGCGCGGTCGAGCGTGTCCATCAGGGTCGTGTGGTCGAAGCACGGATATCGTGCCTGCGTTTGGTCATTGGTAATCGGGTTGATCATCGCGACCAACGCCGCGGAAGGCGCGTCGCAGCCCGCGTTGTTGTAGGTCTGACTTCCGCCCTGCGCAAAAGGATTATCCTTCGCGTACAGCGTGTTCGTGGCGTCGGACGCTGCGGTACCGGAGATCATGTACATGTGGGACGGAAAGCTGGGCCCTTGATTCGTTTGAAACATTCGGTCCGCGAACGCATAGGACTGCGCCATCGTCCAATAAGGCTGGACGTCACTTTGAACGACGTAGGCGTAAACCGCATCCGGCGGCGGCGACGGGCTGCACGGAGCGCCGCATCCTATGAACTCCTTGTCGAAGCCGTTCATGGCGCCGTTGTTGTATTCCGTCGTAAAGGACGCATGGAAGTGACCGGGATCGTAATTCTCCACCATGCGTACCGGCTGAAGCGGGATCGTT
Organism: Vulcanimicrobiaceae bacterium; assembly: GCA_035652755.1. GTDB lineage: Bacteria > Vulcanimicrobiota > Vulcanimicrobiia > Vulcanimicrobiales > Vulcanimicrobiaceae > DASRDE01. Next base: position 1,219 of record DASRDE010000024.1, read on the forward strand.
TGGCCGCCGGAAGTCTGGCCCGATTGTGCCGTGTCGGCACCTGGGAAACCGTTGAAGATATTGTCCGTGGTCCGGTTTTCTTGAAAAACAATTATGACATGCGTGATTCCACCTGCGAATGAAAGCGTGGCGTTTTGTGCCGGATTCGTTCGCACCGCCCCCGATGCAGCCGAGAAAACCGCCGCGCTTAGCGGTTGACCGTTGTAGTTCACCGACACTGTGCCCGTCGAGTCCGGCAGAGTCGCGGCCGAACCTTCGTTTTTCGTCACGCCGTTTTCGGTGACGGAGAGCGTCGTTCCGCCGGACTGGTCGCTGTCCACCACCGTTACGGGCTGCGCGTAGGCACCCGGACCGACGATGAGATTTCCGTCGGCGTCGTACGCATTGACCGAAAGCGGAACGGTTGCCGGCGAGCTTTGGGGTAGGGGCGAGGACGAAACCAATGCCAGGGAGAGTGAAGCCACCACGCCGTTGAGCGCGATCGGAATCTGATTGAGTTGACCGGCAGCGACGGTCACGAGCACGGTGTTCTGCGAAAGGACGTTGCCAGTTGCATTTGGTTGGTCGTACACCCAAATCGTGACGGAATCGCTGCCGATTGGAGCGGCCTCCACGATCGTGCACGTCAACGGCGGTCCTGCCGAGCAGTTCGGGGCGCTCGGCGATAGGTTGAATGCCGAAGGCGAACCGCCGTCTATGGAAATCGCCAACGATTGGCTCGACTGCGAGACATAGTAGAGGCCGCGGGCTCCAGGCCGGCGCGCGGGTACTGTAATCTTGAACGTCAGGCCGGTCTTGTGATGCGACGCCTTAGGCGCCGGCACCGACGGTACGCTGCGCGTCGCCGTTTGCAAGGAGCACGCCGCAACGCCTAAACCTATGAAAATTAAAGGCGTGAGACGAGCGAGAGATACCTTCTTCATCAGCTACCGCCTAACCCGCGCGTTAATCGTGAACGAGGCTTGGTGCACTTCGATTTGAATCGTTTGAGAAGACGGCGTACTGCCGTCCGAGAGTTGATCTTGAACGTTGAAAGTGCAGGTACCGACGTCCGTCGGCCGGATCGCGTACGTAGCGCTCTGGGTTCCGGTCAGCGCGAGTGCCACGCCGCCCGTCGTGTTTCCCGTTCCCGGCGTACATGCGATCGCCGGCGTCTGCGCGACCACGTTGTTGTTGGAATCCGCAACCGTTACGACTTGATCGTACGTGGGATCCGTCGGATTCGCCGCGAGCGCTCCGAAGTCTAGACCGCCGGGCGTCAACGAGATCGTCGTGTCGGTACATGTGTAGGGAACCGCTGCGAGCGAGCCGCTATTGTCGCTAAACTGCAGCGTGCCGCTGCCGGCCGCCGTGCATTGCGCTTGAGCCGTGCTGCTTTGCAAAGGACCCGTGAAGGAGCCGGGGGTGAGCGTCACGAGTCCGGCCGAATCGGCGATGGCGAGCGGCCCGTTATCGTACGTGCCCGCGCCGACGATTACAGCGCCGGTAGCATCCTGTACTAAAAAGCCGAGAGGCTCGGCGGCCGTCAGCGTTCCGGCTAAGGCGTACGGCGCGGAGACCAACCCGATGACACCGTTGAGCGTTACGGTTATTGAATTCGCAGCGCCGGCGACCACGACGAACGACGTCAGCGTATTTTGTGCCAAAACGGCACCCGTGCCGTTCTGTCCGGCAAAGGACTGCACGGAAAAGTTGAAGAGACCGGGCGCGACGGCCATCGTCGCGCTGCACGTGATGCCGTTCTGACCGTTCGTGCAGCCGGGCGCACCGGGCGCTATGTTGATGATCGCCGGCGTACCCGACGGGACGTACGGTTGGCTCTGCGACAGCGGCTGAATTACGACGGACTGCGTATTCGTCGATATGCTGAAGGCGCGCCGAGACGCGGGGTTGTAGCGCGGAACCGTGACGGAAAAACCGACCGATGCTTTTATTAGTTTCTTCGGCGGAGGGGGCGGATTCGGTGCATTTCCCCCCGCAGGTCCCGAGCCGGCGCCGCCGCCGCACGCGGTCAGCAACGCAGTTGAAAAAAGCACGCACAACAACCGCATCATCTGCGCCGCCTCGAGTTGATGAGAACGTTCGTCGTGGTAACGGTTACTTGAATCGTCGTCGCATTACCGGTGCGCGGATACGTTTGGTTATCCGCAACAGTGATCGCGGCGGTACCGGCTTGGTTCGCCGTCACCGTGAACGCCACACCCGCAGACGGCGTAACCGAAGCAACGGACGGGTTCGAACTGGACGCATAAAATTGATTGTTGAAATGCGCCTCCGAAACCTGAAACGATTGAGTCTGACCAATTGCCGTAAATGAAATCGAGGAGGGAGTCGCAGTAATGGCCAAGACGACATAAACGTCGACGGAGTTGTGGGAAGGGTCCGGGAGCCACACGTTGCCGTCATTGCCGACGGCAAAGGGCAACGCAGCGGGCAAGCTCAGCACCGGTGGGGCAAAGACCAGGCTCTTCCCAGGAGTCGCATACCACAGCTGCGGGGTCGTGCCGTTCGACGCGAACCAAACGGAGTTTAGCGGACCGTAGCCGAGGAACTGCGGAATCGCCGCTGTGGGCGTTGAGAACTCAGTCAACGCGCCGGACGTCGACATTCGCGCGAGGTAAGCGGTGCCCGTCGACGTGCTTTCCCCGAACCACAAATAGCCGATGTAAGGGACGATCCACGTCGGCACCCTTCCCGGAGGCAGCGCGTGTTGCGTCATAGCACCGGTTGAGGGCACGATGCTGACGAGCGCATTTACGGTGCCTTGTTCGGTGAACCAGAGGTTCTTATC
>DASRDE010000025.1:0-37388 GCA_035652755.1 Vulcanimicrobiaceae bacterium
TGGCGCTAACCGACGTCAAGTCGTATTATGCCGCAGCGTACCGCCCGGATATGACGTCCATCGTCGTCATCGGCGACGTCACGCCCGAACAGGCGCGTGCGGCGTTCGAGAAATATTTCGGCGCGTGGAAGAGTCAGGGGCCCAAACCGGACGTCGCATTGCCGCCGGTGCCCAAGAACGCGGCCGCTGCGGCCGACGTCCCCGACGTCGGGCGAGTGCAGTCGCAAGTGCAACTCGCGCAGGTGCTCGGCCTAAAGCGTTCGGACCCTGATTGGGCTCAGATGGCCGTGGCGGACAGCATCTTGGGCGGAGGCGGTTTCGGCTCGCTGCTGATGGACGATCTGCGCGTCGCGCACGGATACGTGTACGGCGCATATTCGACGCTCGATTCGCGGCGCAACCGATCGACCTTTACCATTGGTTACGCCTGCGATCCCGACAAGATCATCCCTGCTCAGCGCTTGGCCCTTGCCGACTTGCGATCGCTGCAGAACGGCGCGGTCTCGGCCGCGCGCCTGGTGCGCGCGAAATCGATGCTCATGAGCGACGTGCCGTTACGGCTGCAATCGTTCGACGGCGTGGCGCGCGAATTGATCGGCTTTGCGGCGCTGGGCCTTCCGCTCGACCAGGCGTGGATCGACGCATCGCGGGAATTGGACGCGACGCCGCCGAGCATTCAAAGCGCGCTCGAGAAGTGGATCGATCCGGCGGCATTCGTGCGCGTCGTTCAAGGCCCGGCTCCGAAGTAGGTGCTGCGCGCCGTCGGGTTTGATTTCGATCACACGCTGGGGATCGACAACAAACTCGAACGCGTCGCCTTCCTGCGGATACTCGAGGAGGCATGCGCATCCGGCGCGTGTTACTTGGGGACGCTCGCCGAAGAGATCGAACGCATCGATGCGATCTTGCAGCGCCAGCGAACGGGTGAGTGTTCGATCGAGGCGGCGGTGGAAGGCTTCATCGCGCAGCGCGGCGTTCGGCCGGCGGGCTATGCCGATCGCTACAAGCGGCTCGCACTCGAGATGGCCGATGCGTTCGTCATCCCCGAACCCGGCGTTCGCGCGCTGCTCGACGGCCTGTTCGAGCGCGGCATTCGCTGCGCGATTTTGACCAACGGCTGGTCGCCGCTGCAAGAACGCAAGGCGCAGCGCGTCGGTTTCGACGGGCCGGTGCTCGTGAGCGCGACGATCGGCGTGCAGAAGCCCCATCGCCGCGCATTCGAGCTGTTGGCGGAAGCGCTCGAGTGCGACGCGAACGACGCAGCATATGTGGGCGACAATCCAATCGTCGACGTCGCCGGAGCGCGTGCGGCCGGAATGCGCGCCGTGTGGTACGACGCCGAAGGCGCAACGTATCCGAAGGATATTCCTGCGCCCGATGCGGTTATCCACAGCCTCGCGGATATTTGCGCCTTGACGTAGAAAAGCGGTGCGTGCCGAAGATCACCGGCGGCAATTTGGGGAGCCGCAAAATCAAGTCGCCGAAGGGCATGGCGGTCCGGCCTACTCCCGGCCGCGTCAAAGAGTCACTCTTCTCGATTCTCGCGCCGCGCATCGAAGGCGCGCGCTTTCTCGATCTTTTTGCGGGCACCGGCGCCATCGGATTCGAAGCGGCATCGCGCGGAGCGCAACTCGTCGTGAGCGTCGAAGGGCACCGCGAGACCGCCGAAGCGATCCGCGAGGCCGCCGAAACCTTCGGCGTAGCCTCGACCGTGAACGTCGTTTCGGCGCCGGTCGACCGCGCGCTCTATCGCCTGGAAGGGCAGTTCGACGTCGTGTATGCCGACCCGCCGTACGACAGCGAGCTGCCGCTGCAGATGTTTCGCCTCTTGCTCGAGCGCAATCTCCTTGCACCGGACGCCCTGGTGATCTTCGAACACAGCGCGCGCACGATCTTGCCGCAGATCCCCGGCTATCGCGGTGTCCGTGAAGAAGTGTACGGCGACGTGGCGCTGGCATTCTTTACCCCGAGCGGGTCCGGATCGTGAACGCCAACGGGAACGTGCGCGCCGCGCGGGCGATCTATCCGGGATCGTTCGATCCGCCGACCAACGGGCATTTGGACGTCATCCAGCGCGCTTCGAAATACTTCAGCGAATTGATCGTTGCGGTGGTCGTGAATCCGCAAAAGCGCGAGCCGATGTTCGAACTGCAGGAGCGCGAGGAGATGATCCGTCAGTGCGTCGCCCATCTTCCGAACGTGCGCGTCGAACATTTCCGCGGGCTGCTCGCCGATTACGTTAAAGCCAGCGAGGCCGACGTCATCGTCAAGGGCCTGCGCGTGGTCTCCGATTTCGAAAACGAGATGTCGACGGCGCTGATGAACCGGGCGCTCTCGGACGTCGACACGATGTTTCTTATGTCCGATCAGAAGTATTCGTTCGTCAGCTCGAGCATCGTCAAGGAAGTCTTTTTTCTTGGCGGGGACGTCGCCGCGCTGGTGCCGGACCCCGTCATGCGCGTCATGGCTACGAAGCGGGCCACGCTTCGCACTTCACGTTAGGGAGGATCTGGATGTCCGTTTACCGCGTTTTGGAGAAGATGGAAGCCTACGTTCAGGAAGGCACCTGGCTTCCGGCCGGCTATCGCGTACTGAGTGCTGAGCGGCTCGTCGAGTTCATCGAGAAGATTCGTGCGTCGCTGCCCGAGGAAGTGGGACGCGCGCGCGTCATCGCCAAGGATCAGGAGCGCATGATCCGTGCCGCGCAGGAGAAGGCGCAAGCGATCGTTACCGAAGCGACGTCCAAACATGAGGAGCTGCTCGACGATCACGAAATCGTCGCGCGCGCCCGTAAGACGGCCGAAGTCGTGCTCCGCGAAGCCGAAGAGCGAGCGCGCAAGGTGCGCGAGGGCGCCGACCAATACGCGGGCCAGCTGCTGAGCGAACTGGAAGCGCGCCTGGGTACGGCGCTGGGTTCGATCCGCAAGGGCCGCGAGGCGCTCAATCCGCGCCCGGCGGCGCCGGCCGCGCAACCGCTTGCCGATGCTGCTGCAAAGAGCAAACGTGCCGCATTCGACGCGCAGGCCGCCGAGGAGACCGCAGCCATTCAGTCCGTAGAATTGGTACAATAGATGCGCTATGCGCCTGTGGCTTGCGGGTAACCGGTTAGCGCTGTACGTCGCGGCTGCCGCAGTAATGGCAGCGGCGTCGTACGTCCGCACACCGTACTCGCTCATGCTGCCGGGGCACGCGGTACGGCTGCGGGACGTCGTTCAGGTCGCAAATCATGCGCCGCCGTCCACCGATTACTATTTGACCGACGTGCGGTTTGCGGCGCGGGCGACGCCGCTGCAACTGCTCAGCGCGCTGATCCCCGGCGCGCAGATCGTCCGGACCGACCAAGTTCTGCCGCAAAGCGTCACGGCCGTCGAGTACGACGGCATCGAGCGCGAAGCGATGAGCGAAAGCCAGTCGATTGCGGCATTCGTCGCCGAGCGCGAAGCGGGTCTGCGCGTCCCCGTGCCGCGCACGCGGGTGCTTGCCGTCTATTTCGCGCCGTTCTCGCCGGCCAAACACGTGCTCCGATCGATGGACATGTTCATCTCGCTCAACGGCCATCCCATCGCATCGAACGTCGACGTCCGCCGGGCGCTCGAACGCGTGCGGCCGGGTTCGACCGTGCGCGTGGCCATCTACCGCCGCGGCCGCGAACGCATCGTCGCGGTCCCAACGATTCGCTACGGGGTCAGGACCGCGCTCGGCGTCTATTTGACCACGATCTATCAGCGCCCGCAGATTCCGATCGCGGTTCGCTACCATCTCCCGGGCGTCGAAGGGAGCTCCGGCGGGTTGATGTTCGCACTCGACATCTACCGCTCGCTGCGCCCGTGCACAGACTGCGCGTACGCGCGCGTAGCCGGAACCGGCACCATCGCATACGACGGATCGGTCGGGCCCATCGAGGGAGCCAAGCAGAAAGTGATCGCCGCGCGCAACGCCGGCGCGGCACTCTTCCTTGTTCCGCGTCAGAACTACGCGGAGATTCGCGCTACGCGAGGCCTGCGCGTCGTTCCGGTTTCGACGTTCCGCGAGGCACTGTCAGCCCTTGCATCGCCAAGCTGAACCCAACCTGTGTCATCCTGAGCGGAGCCTAAGGCGCGCGACCTGTGTCATCCTGAGCGGAGCCTAAGGCGCGCGAACGCGCGCCATAGCGCAGTCGAAGGACGAAGCGTTAAACCGGCGGCGCCTGAACGTTCTGCGCGAACGCGTGCAGCTTCGCGCGATCGATCGCTTTGACGCGGCCGCGATCGAGTACGACCGCTCCCGCGTTCTTCAAACGCAGTAACGCACGCGCGGCCATGTCGCGAACGGTGCCGGCCGCGGCGGCAATTTGCGCCTGCGAGAGGTTCTCGACGCCCGGCAGGCCGCGCGTCATGCCGACGGAAGCGCGCGCATAGCCGAGTAAGAACTTCGCGACGCGCTGCAGCACGTGCGCGAACGCCAAATCCGCAATCGTGTCGATCGATCGCCGGCGCCCTTGGGAGGCCGCCGCTAGAAAGCCGAGCGCCAGTTCGCAGTCGTTGCGGCACGCGTGCATCACCGCTTCGCTCGGGAGCGTGACGACGGTCGTATCGGTGAGCGCCTCTGCGCGAGTGGTGGCGCCGCCTTGATCGAACGTGCCCGAGTCGTTGAGGGTGTCGTGGGTCAGGCGCTCGCCGAGCGTGTGCGTCTTGCCGTCGGGCGAGAGCAGCGTCAAGATCACTTTGCCGTGTTTGACGATGCCCAGGTACGGCCACATCTCGCCTTCGTCGAAGATCGTTTCGCCCGCTTTATACTGACGCTCGCTCATCTGTCCGGAGAGCTCGCGGACGGTGCTCGCCTTGGACGCCGCAAAGGGCGGCACGTGCTGGAGGAACGCTTCGCCTTCGGCATTTTCGTCGATCCGCTCCAGGCGAATCGTCCAGCGGTTGGAACCCAGGTTTCGCGCGTCCCAGGAGAACTTGCCGGGCCGCAATTGCGTCAGTTCGTTGCGCAGCGCGCGGGGATCGCTTTCTTCGTTGATCTCGAGGATCGCGCCCATCGAGAGCTTGTCGAAGCCCTCCAAGATATGCTCCGTCCGGCCTGCAGGCGGAAGCGAGCGGGCATCAACGGTGATGGCCGCGGGACGTGTCATCGGCATAAGCAAGGTGGGTTCGGGCGGACCGGCGCGAAACCCCGCCTCCCCTGCGGCGGTCTCTGGGGCTATGACCACGCCCATTTCAGAGAACGACGTCGTCGTTATTGCCGGCGCCCGCACCCCGTTCGGCAACTTCGGAGGCGTCCTCGCGGAGTTCACGGCAACCGACTTGGCGGTGCACGCGGCGCAGGCCGCAATCGAGCGCAGCGGCGTCCCGAAGGAACGCATCGACGACGTCGTTTTCGGCAACGTGATGCAGACCAGTGCCGACGCCATCTACCTCGCGCGCCACGTCGGCTTGCGGGTCGGAATACCGATCGGCGTTCCGGCGCTCACGCTCAACCGCTTGTGCGGCAGCGGCTTGCAGGCCATCCTGACCGCGGCGAATTCGCTGATGCTCGGGCAGAGCACGTACGCGCTCGCGGGCGGCACGGAGTCGATGAGCCAAGCGCCGCACGTCGTCCGCGGCGCGCGCAAAGGCTTTCCGCTCGGCGCGCAGGTCAAGTTCGAAGATACGCTGTGGGAAGCACTGACCGATTCGTACAACGGCATGCCCATGGCGATTACCGCGGAGAATCTCGCACAGCGTTACGAGATCGCCCGCGAAGCCTGCGACGATTTCGCGCTCGCATCGCAGGAGCGCGCCCTACAGTCGCAGTCCAACGGATACTTCAGCGAAGAGATCGCGCCGATGGAACAGCGCGATCGCAAAGGGAACGTGACGATCATCGACACCGATGAGGGCCCGCGCGCCGGCCTCACGATGGAGAAGCTCGGTAAACTCCCTCCGCGCTTTCGCAAGGACGGCGTCGTGACCCCCGGTAACGCCAGCGGCATTACCGACGGTGCTGCAGCCGTCGTGCTTACGACCGTAAAGCAGGCAAAAGCCGATGGAATAAAATGGATCGGCCGCTTGATCGGCTCGAGCGTCGTCGGCGTCGATCCCGACGTCATGGGCATCGGTCCGGCGGTAGCGATCCCCAAAGCGCTTGCCGCCGCCGGCGTTGGGGAAAAAGATCTGACGGTCATGGAGATTAACGAGGCGTTCGCGCCGCAAGTGCTCGCGTGCCTCAAAGAGATGGGCAGCAACGGCGTGCGGCTCAATCCGCACGGCGGGGCGATCTCGCTGGGGCATCCGCTCGGTGCGTCGGGGGCGCGCTTGGCGCTCACGTCGATTCACGATCTGCGCTCGAACGGCGGCGGTTACGCCGTTGCGTCGGCGTGCATCGGCGGCGGCCAGGGGATCGCGGCGGTATTCGCTTCCGAATAAGATGAGGCTGCGCGCGGCGGGAGGCAGGTTTTTCGATCTGCTCGCGATTGCGGCGATTGCGTTCGTCGCGTACCGGCTGTTCGTCGCTCCGCGCATCTTCGATTCACACCCGCTTCCCGCGCCGCACGTCGTTTACGAATCGCTTTCGGGGCCGCCCTTCGTGCTCACGCAGCATCGCGGCCGCGTCGTGTTCTTGGATTTTTGGGCCTCGTGGTGCGAGCCGTGCAAACTCTCGCTGCCGCTGGTCGAAACGTTCGCGCGCTCGCACCCCGACGTCGACGTGATACCTGTGGACGTCGGCGAACCGCGCGAGGTCGTCGCAGAGTTTGCGGCATCGCACGGCCTTTCGCACGTCGCCCTCGATTCGGCGATGCGCTCGCAGGCGTATTTTCATCTCGACGGTTTTCCGACGATGGTGATCGTCGATCCGCACGGCCGCGTCCGGGCAAGCTGGCAAGGCTACAACCCTGCCGTCGAGCTCAACATGGCGACCGCGGCGCAAACCTTCGCGCATTCATAGATGTTCGTGCGGGTCGCCGTCGATCTCGCCGGTGATCGTCTTGCCCGCCGGCAGCGAGAAAGCGGGAAGCGTGAAATGCACGGTGTTGTCGAAAACGCGTGACGCAATCGGCCCGATCGCGGGCGCGGTCCCGTCGATGAAGAGATCGTAACGCAGCCGATCGTCGAGCACGAACGGAAACCACACGTCCAGCGAACTGCCCGCTTCAAAATGAACCGCCGCGCCGGCGGTAAGATCGAAGTAGAAGACGGCGTCGGACGAGATCGGATACACGGTGGGGTACGGCAGAAACTCGGCGCTGGTCGGCACGCGGCCGTAGACGAACGTGAACGCGGAGCCGGCCGGCGCGTCGTTCGCGCCGTACGTGAAAACGAATTGATAGCCCCCGGTTTGAACGCTCTGCGGCGCGAGCGCGCCGCCGGCGCGCAGAATCGTGACCGGCGCGACCGATGCGGAGGCCGAACCGGGCGTCTCGATCGCCCAGCGAGGACCGAGCCTTTGCAGCGTAAGCGTGCCGGCGCGTGCCCGTGCCGACCAATCGACCTCGGCTTGGTCGCCGCGAATTCGTACCGAGCGGATCGCGATCTCCCGCGGATCGATCCCCGCCGCGCGCACGCTGCGGGCCAACAGCACGCGCGCATCCGCGGCGACCGCCGCATCCTCCGCCGCAAGAGCGCCGAGGGGCCAAATCAGCGCGATGAGCATCGCAAGAACCCCGGCGGCGCGCAGTCGCATGGCAACGGTTTCGGCGCGAGGCCTGCGCGTCCCGCGCGCGAAAAACAGCAGGCGTGCTAAAAGGCGGACTCCGCGATCAGGCCATCCTCGTCGGATTCGTGCCGCTTGCGTTCTTGGTGCTGCTGCTCGGCATAGCGTTCATTCTTCAGCAGTATACGGAAGAGGCGGCGTGGTGGACGCAGCACTCCGCGCTCGTGTTACGGGCCTCTGACGACGTGCAGCGCGCATTGAACGATGCGAACGACGAAGTCGTGCGCTACACTACCGACCGGCGCCCGATCGATCTCGTTCGTTACCGCCAAGAACTGCCGGCGATCGGCGCGCGCGGAGAAGCGCTGGAGCGTCTGGTTCGCGACAACCCCGAGCAGGCGCTTCGAGCCCGGATCTACGTTACGTACATGATGCGCGCATCGGGGCTGCTCCAGCGCTACGTCGGCTTTGTGCAGGCCGGCAAGATGGATGCCGCGCGTGCACTCGACAGCGCGCCCGGCACGCGGCAAGTTGCCGAACAGATGGTCGCGGCAAAGAACGCTTTCGATACGCACGAGCGCGACTTGGCTGTCGCGCGTTTGGGGTACCTTCGCAAGCGCGTTGCGCTGTTCGGCGGCGTCGTCATCGCGGTGACGCTGCTCGGCATCATCGCTACGCTGCTGAGCACGGGCCGCTTCGGCGTCCGGTTGGGCGAACGGCTGCGGCAGCTCGCCGACAACGCGCGCCGCTTGGGAGCGGGTGAAGATCCGCCGCGCATGAGCGGGTCGGATGAAATCGCCGATCTCGATCGCGTGTATCAAGACATGGCTCGGACTCTGCGCAGAGAGCGGCGCGTGGCGCGGACGCTGCAGCGCGCGCTGCTGCCGCAGCGGATGCCCGACATCCCGGGCGTTCGCATCTCCAGCGCTTACTCGCCGGCAACGGGAGGATCCGATATCGGCGGCGACTGGTACGATGCGTTCCCGCTGACCAAAAATCTGCTCGCACTGAGCGTCGGCGACGTCGCGGGCAGCGGACTGCTGGCCGCGACGATTATGGGCGGTGCGCGTCAAGCGATCCGCACCGCAGCGCGTGAAAACCCGGACCCCGCGCACGTCCTGCGCGTGACGAACCGCACGCTGTGCGCGGACGGCTGGCTCGCCAGCGCTTTTTATGCCGTGCTGGATCTGCGTTCGCACACCATGCGCTTTGCCAACGCGGGCCATCCGCCGCCGTTCGTTTGTTCGGCCGGCGAACCGCAGATGCTCGAATGCGACGGCCTGCTGCTCGGCGTCGACGAGAACGCAGCGTACAGCGTCTGCGCCGCGCCCATGCCCCCAGACGGACTGCTCGTCCTGTACACCGACGGCTTGATCGAAGGCGAACGCGACGTCATCGGCGGTTTGGAGAAGCTTCGCGCCATCGTCTGCGATCCGGGTTTGCTGGAGATCAAGTCGCCCGCGCGCGCCATCCGCGCGCGCGTCTTCGAGCGGATTCACGCACGCGACGACGCGGCCATCCTAACACTGCAGTATGCCCCCTCGCCGGTTTCCGCAAGCGGAACGGCATCGTGGTCCTTCGATGCGCGCGACGCACGGGATGCGCGCCGCGTAAAAGCCGAGGTCGTGCGGTTCGTTACCGGCCACGCGCCGGAGAGCGATTTTACCACGGTGGAGCTGATCTTTAGCGAGCTTGCCGGCAACGTGGCGCGCCATACGTCCGGTCCCGCGCAGCTGCGCCTGGAGCGACGCGATGGTTCGCTGACTATGGAGATGAGCGACACCGGCGACCCGTTCTTGTACGATCGTCCCGACTACATCGATCCGTTCTCGGAGAGCGGGCGCGGCCTGTTTCTCGTGCACGCCCTCGCGCGCGACGTGCGCATCGAACGAGGAGCGGGCGGCAATACGATTCGCGTCGTTATGTCATCGCAGCAGTAGCGTCAGGACCCGGACCAGTTCGCTTTTCGCTTTTGCAAGAAGGCGTCCGTGCCTTCCTTGAAATCGTTCGTGTTCACGAGAGCACCGAACTCCAGCGCCTCCAGTTCCAATGCGTCGGCCATCGACAGGTGCGCACCGCCGTTGATCGCGCGTTTGCAGGCCGCGATCGCCAGGGGTGCCTTCTGCGCAATCGTGCTCGCGAGCTTGCGCGCGGCGGGCAGCAACTCATCGGCCGGGACCACGCGCTCGACCAATCCGATCTGCAGCGCGAGCTGCGCATCGATGATGTCCCCGCTCAAACACAGAAACATCGCCATGCCCTTGCCGGCCAAACGGGTCGTGCGCTGCGAACCGCCGTAGCCCGGTATCAAGCCCAAGTTGACCTCGGGCTGACCGAACTTTGCCTGTTCGGAAGCGATGCGCACGTCGCCGGCCATGGCAAGTTCGCAGCCGCCGCCCAGCGCAAAACCGTTGATTGCCATAATGACTGGCTTTGCCATGCGTTCGATTTGCAGGGTGATTGCCTGACCGGCGCGCGCCTTTGCGGCGCCCTGCGCCGCATTGGAAAGCGCGTTTAATTCACCGATGTCGGCGCCGGCCGCGAAAGCCTTGCTGCCGCTGCCCGTTACGACGATCGCGCGCACGCCGTCGTCTGCGTCGAGTTCCCGAAGCGCTGCGGAAAGCTCGTCGAGCAATTCGGCATTGAGCGCGTTGAGCACTTGGGGGCGGTTCAGCGTAATCACGGCCACGGGCCCGTCGCGCTCGAGCAGGATGTTTTTGAACGAGCTAACCTGCGTAGTCATAGAACCCTTTCCCGCTCTTGCGGCCGAACCGGCCGGCGAGCACCATGCGTTTGAGCAGCGGCGGCGGCGCCATCATCGGATCTTTGAATTCGTCGTACATAATCTGCGCGATATAATACGTCGTATCCAAACCGACGAAATCGAGCAGCTCCAGCGGGCCCATCGGATAGCCGCAACCAAGCTTCATCCCCTTGTCGATGTCCTCTTTGCTCGCCAAGCCTTCCTCGTAAACGCGAATCGCGTACAACAGATACGGCACGAGCAGCCGGTTGACGACAAAGCCGGTCGTATCTTTGGCCAGGATCGGCTCCTTTCCCAGCGAGCGCGCGAACGCAAAGAGCGTCTCGATCGTGTCGTCGGCGGTGGCAATGCTCTTGACGACTTCGACGAGCTTCATCATCGGAACGGGGTTGAAGAAATGCAGCCCGGCGACCCGATTCGGCCGCTTCGTCTTGGCGGCCAGCTCGATGACGCTTAAGCTCGACGTATTGGTGCACAGGATGGCGTCCGGCGCGAGCATCTCGTCGAGCTGGCGGAAAAGCGCCGCCTTCGCCTCGACGTTCTCCACAATCGCCTCGATCACGAGGTCGCTGCCGGAAAGGTCGGAGACGTCGGTCGTAGGACGAATTCGGGCAAAGGCGGCCTCGCGCTCGGCCTGCGAGATCCGCTGTTTTTCGACGAATTTATCCAGCGATTTTGCTATCGCCGACATGCCGCGCTCCAGCGGCGCCTGAGCGACTTCCATAAGGACGACGCGGTAACCGGCAGCCGCGCACGTCTGCGCGATGCCGTTGCCCATCAAACCGGCGCCGCAGACGCCGACGTTGCCAACCTGATTCACGGACGATTAGGCTCCTCTCGTAACCCGCGTTAAAGCGGCCTTGATGTTGTCTAATTGCATGAGGGGAACCTTGCGGCTATACTAAGGCCGTGCGCACAGCCTACCACGAAGCTCTGGAATCCACGCGCCTGGACGTCGTACGTCTCGGTGCTCTAACCGCCGAGGCGATTCGAATTTCGGTCGAAGCCCTCGAACGGCGCGACTCGGCGGCAGGAGCTCGCGTCGTCGCGGGCGACGACACCATCGACGACCTGCGCCGCAAGATCGAGGCGGCGTGCATCGAGCTGATTTGGCGCCAGCAGCCGGTTGCCGGCGAGCTGCGGGAGATCGCCGCCATGCTCGAGATCGCGACCGATTTGGAGCGCGTGGGCGATTATGCCGTCGACATCGCCAAGCATGCAATTAAATTGGCCGACGTGCCGCTGCGGCCCGCGCGCGTCGAGATCGACCGCATTGCAGGCGTCGCTCACGGAATCTTGGTCGAAGCGATGCGCGCGTACACCGAACGCGATTCGAATCTGGCCGAACGCGTCATCGACGAGGATGACGAGGTCGATCGCCTCTACAAGCGCGGTGTGAAGGCGCTCCAGCAGGAGATGCAGTCGGATCCCGAGATGGTGACGGCCGGAACGCGCATCTTGTTCGTGCTCGCAGCGCTGGAACGCGTGGGCGATCGCGCGAATAACATCGCGTGGCATACGAAGGAAATGATCGGCACGGCTTGACCGCTTCGACACCGCTCGCTCGCAGCGAGTTTGCCGTTACGCAGCGCTGCGCGTATCTCAACCATGCCGCGGCCGGCGTACTACCCAAAGCGACGCATCAGGCGCTCCGCGCGTTCGTCGACGATCACGCGGCCGGAGGCATTCTCGGGGTCTGGCCCTACGAGCGCCGCATGGACGAGTATCGAAGCGCGCTCGCGCGGTTCATCGGCGCGCACGACGGAACGATCGCGATTCTGCGCAACACCAGCGAGGGCGCCAATGCGCTGCGCGGCGGGCTCGAATGGAACGCCGGCGACGAACTGCTGTTGCCCGACAACGAATTTCCCGCGAACGTGCAGCCGTGGCTCCCGATCCGCAAGCACGGCGCGACGGTCCGTTTCCTATCGATGAAGCCCCAGCGTCTGACGCCCGACGTGCTGCGGCAGGCCATCGGTCCGCGCACCAAGGCCGTCGCCGTTTCATGGGTCTCGTTCGAAGACGGGTACCGGCACGACCTCGCCGGGCTCGCCGCGGTGGCACATGAAGCGGGCGCCTACTTTTTCGTGGACGCGATCCAAGGTTTGGGTGCATTCCCGCTCGACGTTCAGGCGCTCGACATCGACGCTCTCTATTGCGGCGGGGCGAAATGGATGCTCGCATTGCAGGGAGCCGGCTTTTTGTACGTCCGCCCCGAGCTGCTCGAACGCTTGGGCCTGGGCGATCCCGGCTGGCGATCCGTCGAAAACATGTGGGACTTTCTGAACTACGAACAGCCGCTCGCCGCCGACGCGACGCGATACGAAGGCGGAACGCCGAATTTTATCGGAGCGCTCTCGCTCGCCGAATCCGTGGGCGTCATGGAGGCGGCGGGAACCGCGCGCATCGCCGCGCACGTTCTGGAACTGACGGACCGGCTTGCGGCCGGCCTAGGCGAAGCCGGAGCGGAGTTGCTCTCGCTGCGCGGGGCGCAGTGCTCTTCAGGCATCGTGACGTTCCGGCTGCCCGGCGTCGACTCGGTCGAGCTCGGACGCCGGCTGCAGCAGGACGGGATCGTAACGACGTACCGCTCCAGCGGCGTGCGCGTCGCGCCTCACGGTTATAATCTGCCATCGGAGATCGACGCGCTCGTCGACACGGTCGGCCGCTACAAAAAGGAAATACTATGCTCTCGTTGATTCTCGCGGCCGCGGCCGCCGCCGCACCTGCCGCCCCCGCACTCCCCGCCGACGGATCGTACACGTACGTTTCCTCGATGAACGGTGCCGCGGTCGGCAAGACGGTGGTGACCATAAAGCGGACCGCGGGCGGCGTCGTCCTGAGCGAACAGGGCGGCGGCACGTATAACGGTCAGCAAGGCACACTCGCCGACACGCTCACGCTCGACCCGTCGATGCTCGCGCCGACGAACTACTCGCTGCGCGCCGTGGTCGACGGCCGGCCGGTCAACGCAGCGCTTGCCTTTAAAGGCGCAAGCGCCGTGCAAAGCGGTGACATGCTGCAAAAAACCTACGATTTGACGCCGGGTGCGGCGCATTTCGTCGTGCTCGACGTCGGTCCGTTCAGCGGCTGGTTTGCGCTTCCGGCGCAGCTGCACGCCTGGAACGGCGCACCTGCGCTCGCGATCGTGCCGGAATTCGGTTCGGGCGTCCCGATCGCGCCCGATACGTCCTCGAAAGCTGCGCCTCCGGCCGGGGTACCCGCTGCCGACGCGTCGATCAGCGTGACCACGCCGATGCCGTTCACGCTGTGGTACGATCCCGCCGCGATGCTCGTCGATCGCCTCGATTTTCCCACGCAGGGGATAACGATAAATCGCACGCCCTGAGGGCGCAGGAATTGACCTAAGTTATCGCCAGAGTACCCGTTATCTCATCGTCGAGGAACGGGAGGCTTACATGAAACGGCTCCTCTTCGTCCTTTCCCTGGTCTTGGCGTTCGTGCTCGGCATCACGGCGGCACGCTTGGCTCCGGCGCCGGCGGGCGCGGCGAGCATCCAGCCCTCAGCGGGTTGGACCATCCACATCGACGCGCAAAAGCATTTCGGCGACGCGCACCCCACCGAGATCGCGCACCACTGGTGCAAGCCCGTCTCGGGCGGCATGATCGAATGTCAAATCTACGACGCCGATACGGCCGACGCGCATTTGGTCGGCGTCGAAACGATCGTCTCGCCGAGCGTCTACCAGTCGTTCAATCCCCAGGAACAAGCGTACTGGCATTACCACAAGACCGAGATCCCGAAAGTGAATGCGACCATGCCTGACGTCTCGCCGCAAGAAGCGGCCGCGATGGTCGCCAAAATCAGCGACACGTACGGAAAGATTTGGCTGCTCTACGATCCGATGTCGACGAACAACTTGCCGACCGGCTCGCCGACGGTCACCGTTTTAAAATAAGACTCGCTGCAAGCCGGAGAGGGCCCTCGTCCGGAAGACGCTGGAAAATCGACATCGTGTCGATTTTCCGCTGCGTGAATTTTTGCGAGGGCAAGCCCTGAAGAAACCCTCCATGGTTTGCGCAAAAATATCACAGCCTTCCGGACGAGGGCCCTCTCCGGCTTGCGGATGCATCCGTTTGGCCGAAACGGCGGCTAGTTGCCGTCGGGCTGCACGATGCACGGCGCCATGACGGCGTCCGTCATGCCGTGGATCAGCCGCTTGTCGGCGGGCGCGACGGTTGCCAGGATGCCGCCGAGCTGAACCGTTTCGGCGCCGGTGACGAAAAAGTACGGGCACAGGCGAACGCGTCCGTCGAAGCTGCGCACGTCGTCGGCGGTGCGATCGAAGTAGCGCTGGCGGATGCGTTTGCCCTTGTGGAAGACCTGGAGGATGCGCGGCGTCTTTTCGAACTCCGTCAGCGCCTCAGTGAGGGTTGCGACCCATTCGTCCTTGGTGAGATCGTTTGCGACGCGGACGCCGCGCGAGCCCCATGCCAGCGACGAGAATCCCGAGGGTTTGACGACGTAGTCGCGTTCGCTCTTTCCCAGCTCGGCGAGCTGCATCCAATCGCTGACGGGTACTCCGCCCGCGTAGAGATCGGCGATGACCGCTTGCGGCGGCATCGGACGCGGATCGATCACCCACGTCCGCGGAAACAGATGCTGCAGACGTACGAACGTCTCTTTGCCCAGCTCCGCTTGCCATAATTTGGCGATCTGCGGATGGTGCAGCAGCGCGAACGCTAACTTCTCTTCCAGTTGCGCTTTGGGCGGCGGCGTCATCTTGACGCGGTTGTGGCGCGCCGCGTAGAGCATGAGCTCCTGCTTGGGCACGTTCAGCAGATCGAACAGCTCGAAGTTGCGGTAGATGGCGTCGATCTTCTCTTCGCGCCCGTCCTCCAAGCGCACGAAGAGCGCCTCTTCGGTGAAGACGATGTCCTGCGGCTTGGCCAAGTACGCGGTGAGCAGCCGTTCTTGCTGCATCGTTTGCGCGAGCCAGCTCATCTCGGGTCGGTAGTCGCCCGATTCGTCGGAGACGACGATCGCAACCGCCGGTTGTTCCTTGCCGGTCGCTGCGCGGAACATCGCGGCGAAGGCTTGCGGAATGCCGAGCGCTCCGCCGACGCACTCCATGCCCAGCTTGCAGTACGCCTGCGCCATCGCTCCAACGAAGCCCATGCCGCCCGGAACGCTGTCCAATTCGCTTGCCGAGAAGCCGTCGTCCGTCAGGATCAGGTCGGGGCGCAAAACGCCGGGGAGTTCCTGTTTGAACCGGTTCTGGCGTGACGCGCGCACGATGTGCTCGGGTTTGCCCAGGTCCAAGTACTCGGCGATGAACGCCGGAGCCGTGCCGCGCGCGCTGCGGTTGTAGAGCGCGTTGAGCGCTTTATAAAAGTGAAGAAGATCCTGCCCGATCGCGTTGATTCGTTCCAGCGTTGAGGGCGCCAATGCAAACGGCTCGGGGCTGACGCGCCAGGCGATTCTGTCGTCTTCGTTCTCGACCTTGAACAGGCCGGACGGAATCGTCTCATATAGAAAGCGCGCTTGCTCTCGAGCCGTGAGATTTGGTGCATAAGCCTGACAGGCCATCAACAAATACCGCTCCCTTACCGACAGCCGGGACAGCCGTCGGGGATTTTGGACATGCTGAACGCGATATAGCGCCTGCGCATCGGAAATAAAGATACCCCGATCGGCCCTAGCGGTTGCAGGGCGGCTACTTGACGGTGATGGCCCCCGGAGTGAGCATGGCTCCCTCCATGCGCACCGCGCCCCGGCGCAGTACCAGCGTGGTGTGAAGCGTGCCCTCGAGCCCCAGACGCGCGAGCGGCACGTCTTCGATGACCCGCGAGGCGTCCTCGCCCGCCAGGAAGTGCAGCCGGCTCTGGCGCGTGAAGGCGCCGCGGACGCTGGAAAACGTCTCGTCCACGCTGACGGCCAAGTCGTGGCCCTCCCTCGCGGTATCCGCGGGCACGACGCAGTAGACGGCGCTGACGGCAAGGCCGTGCACCTTCAGCTCTTCGCGGGTGCACCGCGTGGGCGGGGCGGCGCCCAGTTCCAGGGCACAGAGCAGCGCGGGCAATGCCGCAGGGCGGCGACGTTCCATGCCCCTGTAACGTTTCCGAAGGGCCTTTCGGCTCCCCCGCGCCGTCTGCCGACACTTATTCTGTACGACTTCTCGCCCACGGTGCGCGTTGACACCGTGATATAGGATGAATTGGATGCCCTTGGACCTCATCGCGCTCGATCTCGACGGCACGCTCCTGAGCTCGCGCGAAGAAATCTCGCCCCGCAACCGCCGCGCCATCCGCGCCGCGCTGGATGCCGGCATTCGCATCGTCCTGGTGACCGGCCGGGGGGCCGACACGCCGATTCGCGTGAGCCGGGAATTGGGCCTGAATCTGCCGGTCATCTGCTGCCACGGGGCACTGACCAAGGACTTCATGGCGAACCGGACGCTGGGCCACGTGCCCGTCCCCATGCAGTACGCAAAGCCGATGATCGAGTTCGCCGAGCGCGAGGGCCTCTCGATCGCGCTCTACTCCGAAGAGACGTTCTACCGGCTCGAAGGCAGCAAGCTCTATATGGACGACATGACGGGACCCACGTGGCGCGAGGTGCGCACTTTCGCGGACGTCATGCATGCGGCGCCCACGTTCATCCGGTTTCTCGGCGAGCAGTCGGTCGCAGCGATGGAGCGCGAGTTCGGCGACTTACCGCTGCATTTCAAATATGAGAACTGGCTCGATTTCGTGGAATGCGCGGTGACCAGCCGCGAAGCGACCAAAGCGCGCGCGCTGGCGCGGCTGTGCGCCGATTTCCAAATTGCCTCCGAGAACGTGATGGCGGTCGGCGATTCGCGCAACGACGTGCCGATGATGCGCTGGGCCGGCCTTGGCGTTGCGATGGGGAACGCGCTTCCCGAAGTGCAGCAATCGGTGCGCTACGTCACGCTGGACAACGACAGCGACGGCGTGGCCGCTGCGATCGAGCGGTTCGCATTGACGCGCCCGGGGCGCGCGCAGAAGAAGCCCGCCTGAGATCCGATGCGGATTCGCGTGCTCGCATTCGCGCGCGTGCGTGAAGTGCTCGGCAGCGGCGAGCAGATACTCGACGTCGGCGACGGCAGTACCGCGGCCGACGTTTGGCAGATGCTCTGCGGACGGTTCGAACCTTTGAAATCGCTCGCGTCCTCGACGCGAATCGCGCGCAACGGCCGCATCGTTTCCAACGGCGAGCCGCTACGCGACGGCGACGAGCTCGCGCTGCTCCCGCCGTCCGGCGGCGGCTGATGTTCGCAATCGTTCGGGATCCGATCGACACTGCCGCCCTGGCCGCACAGGTGTGGAGCGATTCCTGCGGGGCTGTCGTGACGTTTGCGGGCATCGTTCGCGAGCGTTCCGACGACGATCGCACGGTCGACGGGCTGTCGTACGAGGCGCACGAATCGATGGCGCTGGCGGAATTCGAACGCATCGCCGCCGAAGCGGCGCAGCGTTTTGGGCCGTGCCGCATCGGCATCGTGCACCGCGTGGGCGATCTGGCAGTCGGCGACGTCGCGGTCGCGGTGGCAGCCGCGGCGGCTCACCGCGCCCAGGCCTTCGACGCGTGCGAATACGCGATCGACGCGCTCAAAGCCCGAGCACCGATTTGGAAGCAGGAACACTACACCGGCGGGGCGAGCGAATGGATCGACCATGCATGTCGATCTTCGGCGCGTTCAGGCGCCGGATAACCCTGTCGCCTTTCTGGCTTACGAGCCGCGGCGCCCGCGCGGCGTCTCGATCGTCGCGGGCCACGGCTACTCGAGCTCCAAGCACAACCTCGATTTTCTCTGCTATTTTTTGGCAAGCCACGGCTATGCCGTCTACAGTTTGGATTTTCCGGGACATAAGCTCGGTGCCAGCGGCGGCGTGCTCCGCGGCGTCGAGGATCTCGTCGGCGCGATGGCCGCCGTCGTCGAACACGCGCGAGGCTCGCTCGAAAACCCGGTGTATCTTCTCGGGCACAGCATGGGCGCCATGACCGCGCTCTTCGTTGCAGCCATGGATGCCGAGATCGCGGGCGTGATCGCGATCGCCACCGGCTATGGTCGCCCGAGTGCGGTCGACGCGCTGCAGGCCAAAGGCGCGACCGACTTTCGATCGTCGTACGTGAACGGCGTGACGCTGCCCGATCTGGTCCGCGAAGTGGACGGCCGCTTTGCACGCGCGCTGCCGAAGTTGGAGGGCCGAGCTCAACTGTACGTAGCCGCATCGCGCGACGCCATGGTCAGCCGCGCCAGCGTCGAGGACCTCTACCGCCGAGCCCCGGAACCTAAGACGTTCGTGACGATCGACAGCGATCATACGTATGCCGCCGAGCATGCCCGGGCAGAAGTGCTGCAATGGCTGAACGAACGGCACCCGCGATAATCCGCGGTCTGCGGCGGTATAGCCGCCACCTGCTGATTCCCGAAGTCGGTCTGGAAGGTCAGCGCCGGCTCGAAGCATCCCGCGTGCTCTGCGTGGGAGCGGGCGGGCTGGGCTCGCCGGTGCTGCAGTATCTTGCGGCCGCGGGCGTGGGGCGCATCGGCATCGTCGACGACGACACCGTCGATGAAAGCAACCTGCAGCGGCAGACGATCTTCACCACGGCCGACGTCGGCTCGTCCAAGGCGCGTACGGCCGCCGAGCACGTTCGCGCGATCAATCCGCTCGTGAACGTCGACGTGTTTCCCGTTCGGCTCGATGCGCAAAACGCGCGCGATCTGGTGCGCCCGTACGACGTCGTCGTCGATTGCACCGATCGCTTCGCCAGCCGGTACGCGATCAACGACGCCTGCTGGCTCGAAGGAAAGCCCGACGTCTACGCGTCGATCTTCCGTTTCGACGGTCAAATCAGCGTTTTTTGGCGCGATCGCGGCCCCTGCTATCGCTGTCTGTTTCCGCAGCCGCCTCCCGCCGGCAGCGTGCCGACGTGCGCAGAAGGCGGCGTTCTGGGCGTGCTCGCCGGCATCGTCGGGACGTGGCAAGCCAACGAAGCGCTCAAGATTGCAATTGGAACGGGCGAACCGCTCGCCGGCCGGTTGATGCTCGTCGACGCATTGGGCGCGCACGTGCGCGAGTTTGCAATCGAACGCGATTCGCAGTGCGCGTTGTGCGGCCCCGGCGCGACGATCCGCGAGGTCGTCGAAATGCAAGAGGACGATGCGCGCCCCAACGCCGGCGTTCGGGAGATCGGCGCCGAGCTGCTCGACGAAGCGCTTGCGGAGGCGACACTGCTGGACGTGCGTGAGCCGCACGAGGCGGTACTGGGCGTACTCGGCGGCGCGCTGCACATCCCGCTCTCCGAGCTGCCCGGACGCCTGTGGGAACTGGACACGGCGCGCTCGTACGTCGTGGCGTGCCGCGTCGGATCGAAATCCGTTGCGGCGGTGCAGCTCATGCGCGATGCCGGTTTCCTGCGGCTGGCGCATCTTCGCGGCGGATTGCTCGCGTACGCCGCGCTCGACCCGGGTTTTGCGTTCTTCTAGCGAACGCGAACGCTCATGCTGCGAAGGCTTGCGACGAAATTCCCCGATGCTGCGATCGTGGTGCCCGACGTGTTCCCGGACGAACGCGGGTTCTTCAAAGAAGTGTATTCGGAGGAAAAATACGCGGCAATCGGCATACGCGGGCCGTTCGTTCAGGACAACGTCTCGCTTTCGCATTCCGGCGTGCTGCGCGGCATGCACTACGACCTGCGCATGGCCAAGCTGGTCCAGTGTCTGGACGGCGCAATCTACGACGTCGTCGCAGATATGCGCGAGGGTTCGCCGACCTTCAAGCAATGGGACGCAGTAGAATTGAGCGGCGAGAATCATCGGCAGCTCTACGTACCGCCGGGCTTTGCTCACGGCTTTTACGTGTTGAGCGAACGCGCGGTCGTGCTGTACAAGCAGACGGCCGCGTACGATCCGTCGCAGGAGCGCGCGATCAGCTGGCGCGACCCGCAGCTCGCAATCGAATGGCCGCTCGCGGGCCGAACGCCCGTCCTCTCGGCCAAAGACGCGGCGCTGTGACCGCACTCGTGCCCCGCAAACGATTCGGGGCATCCGGCTGCGACGTGGCCGTCGTCGGTCAAGGCACGTGGGACGTGCCCGAGCGCGGTGCCGGCCGCAAAGAGGCAATTCGCGCGCTGCGGCACGGGATCGAGCTGGGCATGACGCACGTCGACACGGCCGAAATGTACGGCAACGGCGCAGTCGAGGAGCTCGTCGGGGAGGCGATCGCGGGAATCGATCGCGACAGGCTGTTCGTCACGACCAAAGTACTGCCGTCCAACGCCACGTACGATGGAACGATCCGCGCTTGCGAGCGCAGTCTGCGCCGCCTCGGAGTGGAGTACGTCGATCTCTACCTGCTCCACTGGCCCAGCTCGCATCCGATCGAGCAAACGATGTCCGCCCTGCAGGCGCTCGTTTCCGCCGGAAAAACGCGCTTTGCCGGCGTGAGCAACTTCGACGTGGAAGCGCTGGCTCAAGCGCAGCGCTGTCTGGGCCGCGTGCCGATGGTCTGCGATCAAGTCTTGTACCATCTCAACGAGCGGACGGCGGAGGCGCGGCTCATTCCGTACTGCGCGCAGCAAGACATCGCGGTTGTCGGGTATACGCCGTTCGGCAGGCGGCGTTTCCCGCGCGAGCAAGCATCGCCCGGCGGCATCATCGGCCGCACGGCCCTCAAGTATGGAAAGACGCCCCGGCAGGTGATCTTGAATTTCCTGACGCGGGCGCCCAACGTTTTCACGATCCCCAAGGCATCCAAACCCGAACACGTGGAAGAAAACGCGGGCGCGTGCGGCTGGGCGCTCGAAGCAGAAGACGCCGCGGCGATCGATGGGGCGTTCCCCGTTCAAGATGGACCACTTGCAACCTTATGATCCGCAAACCGTAAAACGCGTGGCGCGCGAACGCGCGCTCGCGCTGGGCGCATCCGAATTGCGCGTCGCCCCTGCGGCGGAAGACCTGAACGCACGCGAAGCGATGCGTGCGGCGTTCGGCCGCGGCGACTTTGCGACATGGCCGTACGGCGATGACTACGCCGTCAAAGCCTCTTCGCCGCAGAGCATTTTGGACGGCGCACGCTCCGTGATCTCGATTGCCGTTCCCTATCGCACACCCGCACCCGCGCCGGTTCCATTGGCCGGACGCGTCTCGAACTACGCATGGTCGCCCGATTATCATCACCGCGTCAAGGCGCTGCTGCGCGACGTGGCATCGGCGATCGATCGCGCTGCCGGCGCTTGCGTCACGGCAATTGCGTGCGATACCAAACCGCTTGCCGAACGTGCCTACGCGGCGCGCTCGGGCGTCGGCTGGATCGGCAAACACACTAACCTTATAGCTCCGTCCGCGGGCTCGTTCGTTTTCCTCGGCGAGATCGTGACGACGCTCGATCTGCCGGCGGATCCGCCCCTGCGAAAGAGCTGCGGCGCGTGCACGCGCTGCATTCCGGCGTGCCCCACCGGAGCGCTCCGCGGCGACTATACGATCGACGCGACGCGCTGCATCTCCGACTTGACGCAGCGCAAGGATCCGATTCCGCGCAATTTGCGTCCGCTCATCGGGCTGTGGGTGTGGGGATGCGACCTGTGTCAATTGGCCTGTCCGCCCAATGCCCGCGCTGCGGCGCCCGTGGATCGTGCGTATCAACCGATGCACCCGCAGCTGGCCGCGCCGGATCTCGTGCGGCTGCTGTGCCTGGGAAGCGCAGAGTTCAAACGGACCTATGCGCGTTCGGCGATGGGCTGGCGGGGCGGAGCCGTGCTGCGTCGCAATGCGGCGGTCGCTCTTGGGAACGCGAACGATCGCGCGACGGTCCCCGCGCTGGCGCGCGCGCTGCAGACCGACGCGAGCGCGCTGGTTCGGGGCCATGCCGCGTGGGCGCTCGGCCGTATCGGATCGCCGCACGCCGTCGACGCACTGCGCCGAGCGCGAGATGCCGAGTCCGACGCCTACGTTCGAGAGGAAGTGAGCGCTGCGCTGGAACCGTTCGATCCGGCTGGAGCGTTACAACCGGTATGAAGACGCTCTCCGGACGGATCGCCGTTCTCTTGGCTGCTGCCGCCGCACTCTGCGCCCCGGCCGCGGCGGAGGTCCCGTCGCAGACCGATGAGCTGATGCAGCGCATGGTCGCCGCCAGCCAAGCAGTCCAAAGTTACACCGCGGCCGTTCATGCGGACATCGCGATGCACTCGTTCCCGTACCTGAGTCCCTCGCTGGACGGCACGTATTACCACAAGGAGCCGAGCAAGAACAAGATCGTCTTTACCAGCGGCCTGCCGTTCATCGCCAAGGAGTTCAGCAAGGTTTACCCGCAAGTCGAAAGCCCGTCCCGCTGGAGCGCCGTCTACGTCGTGACGACCGAATCGAGCAGCGGCGGGTATACCATCTTCAAGTTGGTTCCGCGCAAGCACGGGCGCGTCGATCACATCGATGCGACGGTCGACGAAAAGACCGCCGAGGTAACGTCCCTGCGCTGGAACTACAACGACGGAGGTTTTGCGACGCTCGATCAAACGTACGCCGCCGTCGACGGCCACCTGCTGGTCAACAAGCAGAGCGGCCACTTGGAAGTGCCGCACTATAACGCCGATCTGACTTCAACGTTCAAGGATTTTAAACTGAACGCATCGATACCGGATTCCGTCTTCACCGCCGACAGCTAGCGCTCGTGATCCAAAGCGCCATCGATCTGACTCCGGTCGTCTTGGCCGATCAATTCAACCGGCCGATCACGTATTTGCGCATTTCGGTCACGGACAAGTGCAATTTGCGCTGCGTCTACTGCCTGCCCGAGCGCGGGCTGCAGTGGCTGCCCAAGAAGGACGTGCTCACCTACGAAGAGATTGCGGCGATCGTCCGGGCTGCCGCATCGATCGGTGTGCGCAGCGTGCGGCTTTCCGGCGGCGAGCCGCTGATTCGCAAGGATCTCCATCGGCTCGTGCGCGCCATTGCGCAAACGCCGGGCATCGAAGACGTTGCGCTTTCGACCAACGGCCTGCTTTTGGAAGAGCAGGTCGCGCAGCTCGCGGATGCCGGGTTGCGCCGCGTCAACGTTTCGCTCGACACGCTGCAGCCGGACCGATTCGAGCAGATCGCGCGCCGGCCGGGGCTGGACCGGGTGCTCGCCGGCATTGAAGCGGCCATCGCGGCCGGCATGTCGCCGGTGAAGATCAATTGCGTCGTGATGCGCGGCCGCAACGACGACGAACTGGAAGCCTTCGCCCAGTGGACGCTGACGCGTCCGGTCTTCGTGCGCTTTATCGAAGTCATGCCCGTTCAAGAGAACCTCGATTTGCAGCGCGACGCATACATGAGCGCTGACGAGATCCTCGAACGGCTTGGGGTCCTGGGCGACTTGCTGCCGTCGGCTGGCCCAGGCGGAAATGGTCCGGCGCGCTACTTCGCCTATCCGGGCGCCAAAGGTGCGGTCGGCGTGATCTCTCCGCTTTCGCACGACTATTGCGAACGCTGCAACCGCGTGCGGTTGACCGCGACCGGCCGCTTGCGTCTGTGCCTGTTCGGCGATTACGAGATCGACCTGCGCACGCCGCTGCGGGCGGGAGCTGCGGCGCCGGAGCTGGCTTCGCTCTTCGCAGCGGGAATGTTGATCAAACCCGAGCGTCACCATCTGGAGCTGGGGAAACCCTCGTCGCGGATGCGCGCGTTCAGCGAAATAGGAGGATGACCGTGATTCGACCGATCGCGCTGGCCCTGGCGGCGGTGCTCGCCGCACCGTCGGTAGCGGGCGCGCAGCAAACGTCCTGCACCGGCTGCGCCATCGCGAATGCTCAAGCGGCCGCGCAGATGCGCGCCAATCAGGCCATCGTGCAGAGCACGCTTCAGAATACACTCAACGCCCAGCTCCAAAACCAGGCGTCGTCGCTCCAGACCCAGGCGCTGCTGCGCTCGCTTCAGCAGGCGAACGCGCTGACGGCCGGCACCCAAGCGCTCCAGCAGCTGCTCATCCTCGAGCAACTGCAATTGCTCCAACTTCAGCAACGCTCCGCCAAGGGGTCCAAGAAGAGCGCTCCGGCCAAGGGGCCGGGGGCCCAGGGCACCTCGACGCCGCGCTAAAGCCGGGCCGACAGGCGACCGTCACAGCCCACCGAAGTTGGCCGTTACCTGGCAAAGGGGGGCCGAAGAGTGGAGCAGGTCTACCTCACCGCCACGGGGGCCGAAGCGGCCCATGCCAGAGTGGAGCTCCTGGTACGCGAGCATCAAACCAAACTTGCGCGCTACGTGCGCCGCATGGTCGGGGATGCCGACGTGGCAATGGACATTGCTCAAGATGTGTTCTTCGCGGCATACCGCACGCTGAAGGCGGACCCGTCGCGGCCTTTAACGGCCGGGTGGCTCTATAAAACGGCGACGAACACCTCGATCTCGTACCTTCGGAGGCGCAAAATTCTTCGGTTCCTGCCCTTGGATCGCGACCAGGACGTGCGCGCGCTGCGCATCGACGAGCGCAGTGCGTCGTCGATCGATCTGCAGCACGCGATGCAGCGTCTGCCCGCGGATCAATCCGCTGCCCTGATGCTCACGACGTACGCGGGCTACTCCTCGCAAGAGGCCGCCGGTATTTTGGGAACGACCGCCGACGCGGTGCGTCAGCGCGTCTGCCGCGCGATGCGTACGCTGCGCGTCGTCATGTCGGAGCGCGCGTGAAGAAAGAGCACCAGCGCATCGAGGTGCTCGCCGGCGCGATCGCGATCGGCGAGGCGACCGACGACGAACGGCGGATGTACCGCGAGCATCTCTCGCAGTGCGCGGAGTGTTTGCGCGCGCTCGGGGGCGAGCGCGAAATCGAACGGGTCGCGCAGACCGTGGTTCAAGCGCGCGAGAGCGAGATTTGGCAGCCGCAGCTCGGCGACGTCGTTCGAACGCGGTCGAATCGCCGCGCGCAGTCGATCCGTCACGTCGTCAGCGTGCTGGCGGCGTGTCTTCTTGTCGCGTTCGGCGTTCGGGTAGCGGTCTCCAGCGGCGTGCTGCGCGTCGGAGCGCCGCCGGCCGTGCACGAACCCGCGACGTCCGCGTTCCGCATCTCGCTGGAAACCAAACGCGACGCCGCGCCCGCGCCGGTCCCCGTGCGGGTGGCGCAGCCTCGTCTCGAGGTCGTGCACAACGTCGTTCAGCTCGCGCGAGCGCCCGTCGCCGCTGCCCCAGCTCCCGCGCAGCCAAAACCCGAGAATTCGCCCTCGCAGATCGTGGCGATCACGGTTCATCCCGACATGGTGCCCAAGCAAAGTGCCGCGGCGCGCTCCGACGTGCCCATTTGGCGCCGCGACGTTCCGTTGTGGCATACCGTGGCGCGTACGACGACGACCTCACTGAGCGAAACCGCACCCGGCACCTTCGCGCAGCGTGCCGAGTCGATTCGGATGCTGCGGCCCGACGTCGTTCACGATGCGTACCCGATCGGCGGAGAAACGGCCATCAATCCGCAGCCGCCCGTCAACGCCTACGAGGAGAGCGCGGAAGGAACGACCGTTTTTGAAGTCCTCGTCGACGAGCAGGGAAATCCGACGAAGTGCTTGGTCACGCGGTCATCCGGATACGGGATCTTGGACGACTCCGTCTGCAAAGCGGCAATGCGCGCCAAGTATTCGCCCAAGACGATCGACGGCCGCGCCGTCGCCGGCATCTATCACGACGCGTTCACGTTCCGCGTCAGCATGGACGACCACTAGCGCCCCACGTGTGCGCGGGCCGGTTCAGTCGATCGACTTGCGGAAAAAGGCGAGCATCTTGGTCGGCTCGGGCATGATGCGGAACTCTTCGAAGCCCCATTCTTTGGCCTGACGCAGCGCCTTTTGCGCCTTCATCGGTAACAGAAAGGTGAGCGTGCGCACGTTGCGTTTGCCGGCGATTTTCTGTACCTCGGCGACGAGCTGATTGCCGACCTCGGCGGGAGCGCCCGAACGCGTGCGAAGCCCCTCCATCATCGCCACGTCCATGCCGTTCGCTGCTTCGGGATCGTTGTAGCCGGGCGGAAAGGCGAAGACGAGCTGAACCATTCCCAGCAATCCGGTTTCGTCTTCGGCCACGAGTACGACGCGGCGCCCGGCTTGCTGTTCGGCGAGCCAACGCGCGACGCGCTGTTCCCACGTTTCGCGCTGCGGCGGCTGTCCGGCGACGACGCCGTCGCGGACGAGACGCGCCGCGTCGCTTTGCTGACCGAAGCGAATGAAGATCTTTCGGGCGGCCACGCCGCACAGGTTACGCCAAGTGAGGGGAAACGCCCCCTTTGGGGAAATTGCGCGCCATGCGGGCTCGCGCAATTCAATGGATGACGGCTCTGGCGGCGCTCGTTGCCGCGTCGGGATGCGCACGGCATACCACTGCAGCGCCCGGCACGCGCGCGTATTCCGATGCGGCGCTGCAGCGGGGCAAGCAAATCTATGCGCGGGAATGTGCCGCGTGCCACGGACCGCAAGGCGCCGGCACGCAGATCGCGCCCACGCCGTTGCGGAACATCGCGGCGCGGCGTACGTTCGGCAGCGTGCGGGCGGTCGTGCTCGATCCGCGCCCGCCAATGCCCAAACTCTATCCGAGCCGGCTCACGCGCGGCCAAGTGGACGACGTGAGCGCCTACGTCGAAAACCTGTAAGTGAAAACGCGGTAGTGGCGCGCGCCGTCTTTAGGTTCACGCGCGATCTTCGTTTGGGCGATCACGCAGGGCTCGCGGCTGCAGCGGGCATCGGGGAGGTCGTTCCGGTCCTCGTCGTCGATCGGGCGCTCGAAAACCGTCTGCGCGCATCTCCGCGCCGCGCGCACGCCTATTGCTCGGCGGTCGCGTCGCTCGATCGATCGCTGCGCGAGCGCGGATCCGCGCTCATCGTGCGGCGAGGGCCCGCGGGAGCGGCACTCAAACAGCTCGCCCGAGCGGCCGGCGCATCGGGCGTCGTGTGGAGCGCGAGCTTCGACGCCGCCGGAATCGAAGCGGATCGGCGCCTGCAATCCGAACTCGAAGAGGCGGGCTTGCGTGCATTGGCCGTCCACGACGCGCCCGCGATCGCGCCTGAGGAAAGCACCGCGGCGCGGCCGTCGGCCGGCGACGGCTATCGCGCGTTCGTGCCGTACCACGACGTGTGGAAGCGTTTGGAACCGGTCTCGTACGAGATTCCGCTGCTGCTCGCGTTTGCCAAAACGCAGTTTGAGAGCGAACGGCTTCCGCAAGCCGGTGACTTCGGCGATGTCGCTCCGGCGCCGCCGATGGGCGAAGCGCTCGCGTCCGAACGTCTCGAGCGATTTATCAGCGGGGCCGGCCTGCAGTACGCGCTGACCGTGAACGTACCGGCCGACGATCGCACCTCGCATTTGGGCGCCGATCTCTCGCTGGGCACGATCGCCGCGCGGACCGTCGTGCGTACCGCGCGCAGCAGAATGGACGATCCGTTTCTGCTTGCCGAAGAGCGCGGTTCGCTCAAGCATTTCCTGCGCTCGCTCGCGATGCGCGATTTCTTTCTGCAGCTCGGGTGGTACAATCCGCAGACGCGCGAGCGTCCGCTGCAGGAGAAGATGCAGTCGTTCGCGTTTGCCCGCAAGCATCCGGCGTTGGACGCCTGGCGCGCGGGGAGGACCGGCTATCCGCTCGTCGACGCAGGAATGCGGCAACTGCGCGATACGGGGTGGATGCATCCCCACGTGCGCGCCATTGCGGCGGCGTTTCTGTGCTTCGATTTAGGCGTTGATTGGCGCACCGGAATGGCCGAATGGGATCGCCTGCTCGTCGAAGACGAGCCCGCGCTGGCCGTCGGCAACTGGCAATGGATCGCCGGCGTCGGTGCCGATATGGCCGCCTATCCGCGCATCTACAATCCGATCAAGCAGCTGCGCCGTTTCGACCCTGCGGGAGCCTACGTCAAACGGTGGATTCCCGAATTAGCTCACCTGCCTGCCGCTGCGATCGTCGCGGGAAGCTCGCCGGCAAGTGCGCAGATCGAGCTGCCGTTATTTGCGGCCGACGCTTATCCGCAGCCCGTCGTCGATCACGACGTCGCGGCGCGCGCGTTCCTCGCGCGGTATCAGGCCTTCGTCGCCGGCCGCTAAGCGGCGGGCATCCGTTCGTCGAGCCAATCGGAGATGATCGGCACGCGAACCTCGTCGCCGTGCCAGGCTTTAATTCCGTAGAAGACGCTCAGCACGATGAAGATCGGAAGCATGACCGCGAGCACGAATCCGGAGCTCCAGCCAAGCGGAGTCAGATTGACGAACGGAATGCGGTCGATGAACGAAAGCAGCGCGTAGAATCCGTACATCCCGAAGTTGAATCCCAGCGCTTGATAGGCGTGCTTGCGAAGCCCGCGCGATTGTTTGCGATCGAAGAGCGAGAGCAGCGCGAGCGGCCAGACGGGATAGCCCAGCGCGACGAGCGCGCGCTGTTCGGGCGAATCGCTGACCTGCGCCACGGTCGCGCTGGCGCGCGGTGCGGGCTGTTGCGCCTGCTGATATTGCGCCGCCCCGGGTTGACGCCACCACTGCTCGGACGCCGGAGGAACCTCGCCTGCCATGGCCTTCTTCGTGCCCGTGGCTGCGTCGATTTTCGCCGCCAGGCGGCAGCTGGGGCAGGTCCCGGCCTCGTCGCGGCAGGTCGCGCAAATCGGTTTTCCGCAGTCGATGCACTTTGCGACTGACGGCACGTTTGAATGGAAGTAACAGTCCACGTTCGATCCCCCGGGATGCCTTTTGCTCTCATGTACCGTGCGCCCCCCGAGAGGTTTCAGCGCGCGGCGGCCGCAAGCGAACCGCGATGACCCAGCGCCAAACAGCGTTACGTATCGCGGGCGACGCGCGGCCGTACTATCCCAGGCTTGCGCTGGCCATCGTCCTGGGCACCGTGGGCGGCCTGACGAATCTGGCTCCGGCGCTCATGTTCGGCCAGATCATGAACCGCGTCATCGTCAGCCGCCAGCCCGATCTGCGCTATCTCTACGTCGCCCTGGTAACAATTTTCTGCGCCATCCTGCTCGGCGCGCTGGCCACGTACGGGCAATCGTATTGGATGGCCTGGAGCGGCCAGCACTTGATCGCCCGCATGCGGGCGCGCTTGTTCGAGCGCATTCTGCGCTTGCCGCTCGGGGAGTTTGCAAAATGGCGCCCGGGCGATTTAATCTCGCGCTTCAACAGCGATCTGCAGATCATGACCGACGCCGTCACCGTGTCGCTTCCGCAGCTGTACAACAATATCGTCACCTTCGTCTCGTCGCTGGCGGCGATGATCGTGATCGACTGGCTGCTGACCTGCTCGCTGATCGTCGTCGCGCCGATCGTCTCTATTGCGGTCTCGCGCTTTCAACGGCTGATCGCCGGCAGCACGCAGCACACGCAGCACCGCATCGCCGAGCTGTCGTCCACGCTGACCGAGGCGCTCACCGGCCAGCGCATCGTCAAGGCGTTCGGGCGGGAAGACTACGAGGCGGCGCGTTTTCGCAAACGCAACGACGAGTACTTCGGCGACTACATGAAGCTCACGCAGTTCATCCAGACGCAGCCGCTGGTGCTCTCGGTGCTGATGTCGAGCGCGATCGTAGCGATCATTTGGCTCTCCACGCGCGAAGTGGTCGTGCATCGCCTCGACGTCGGCAAACTGATGGCCTACTGGGCGCTCCTCGTGAACCTGATCAATCCGATGAACCGCTTTGCCGCGTTCGTCGCGGAGATCAGCCGCGCGGTCGTGGGCGCCGGCCGCGTCTACGAAATCTTGGATCTCTCGGAAGAGCGCGCGGATCGGCCCGGTGCGCTGCCGCTGCACAACGTCCGCGGCGAGATCGCCTTCGAGCACGTCGACTTCGCTTACGAGAGCGGCGAGGGTCCCGTGCTCCGGGACTTGGACGTCGTCATCCGCGCGGGCGAGATCGTCGCGCTCGTCGGGCCTTCCGGGGCGGGAAAGACGACGATCGTCAATCTGGTGCCGCGCTTTTACGAACCTCAGCACGGCCGCATTACGATCGACGGCGTCGACATCGCGCACGTCCGGCTGGCGGACTTGCGCGCGGCGATCGGCATCGTGCCGCAGGAAGCGCAGCTCTTCCGGGGTTCGATCGCCGAGAACATCCGGTACGGGCGTTTGGAAGCGACGGATGAAGAAGTGCGGGCGGCCGCGCGCGAGGCAAACGCGGAAGAGTTCATTCTCGGCTTCCCCGACGGCTACGCGACCGAGGTCGGCGAGCGCGGCACGCGGCTCTCCGGCGGCCAGCGTCAGCGGGTCGCGATCGCCCGCGCCATCCTGCGGGATCCGCGGATCCTCATCTTGGACGAGGCGACCAGCGCGCTGGACACGCACTCCGAAGCGCTGATCGAACAGGCCTTGGACCGCCTGCTGCCGGGGCGCACGACGCTGATCATCGCCCACCGCCTTTCGACGATCCGGCGGGCGCACACGATTCTGTATATCGACGGCGGCCGCGTCGTCGAAACCGGCTCGCACGAAGCGCTGCTCTCCAAGGGCGGCGCGTACGCGCGCCTTCACGCCGCGACCTAGTCTTTACAAAGACTTATTTCCATCCCGGCGGCGGCCGGCACCCAAAGGCGGCTGGCAGTGAAGTCTTTGCTTGCTTCAGTCGATAGGAAATCTGATGAACGACATCAGTGCCCTGGGCTTCGGCTCGACGGTCGATACGCTGAGCAATGCGCTGACCGGTGCGAATATGGCGCAGGACGCAATCTCCGCCAACATCGCCAACGCAAACACTCCGAATTACCATCGGCAAACGGTCTCTTTCAAGGACGCGCTCGCGGCTGCGGAGGGTTCTCCTGCCCCCAGCGACGAGCTCGCGATGGTAACGACCTCCGATCGCCAGATCGGGGGCACGCCGTCCGTGGTGCCGTTCGATCCGCAAGTGAGCGTCGATCAGACCGATCAGATGCGCGTCGACGGCAGCAACGTCGACATCGATCAGGAGACCGCGCAACTGGCTGAAAATTCCGGCTACTCGCAGACGATGTCGCAGCTGCTGCAAGTGCAGTTCATGCGCCTGCGCGAAGCCGTTACGGAGCAACCCTAATGGGCTTTTACAGTTCGGTCGAAATTAGCGCTTCCGGCCTGTCGGCCGAGCGTCTGGCGATGGACGTCATCGCGAACAACATCGCGAACGCCAACACCACGCGCACGCCGCAGGGGGGCCCGTTCAAGCGCCAACTCGTGATCTTCGCGCAAAAGGACGGCGGTGCCGCCGATGCATCGGACGGCGCCGACGGCTCGGGAGCGAGCGCGAGCGGCGGCGTGCAAGCCGTCGGCATCGCGCAGGACAACAGCCCCGACCGCATGGTCTTCGATCCGAGCAATCCCGACGCGGACGCGCGCGGGTACGTGCACTATCCCAACGTATCGATCGTCAAAGAAATGGTCGACATGATGGCCGCCTCGCGCGCCTATCAAGCCAACGTGTCCGCGATGCAAGAAGCGCGCACGATGACCAACTCCACCCTCAACCTGCTTCGCAGCTAAGGAACTCGATGGACATCAGCGCCACGTATCGCGCCGCTATGAGCAGCGCAATCCCCGGAACGTTCGTGCCCGACATCGGCGCCGCGCCCAAGACCGATGTCATCCCGGGCGGCGGCGAGGCCCCCGGCGCCTCGTTCAAAGACACGGTCAAATCGTTCCTCGACGACGTCAACACGAAGGTGACGCAGTCGGATCAGCTCTCGCGCGATCTCGCGACCGGGCGGACGAACGACGTCGGCAAGGTCGTCACGTCGGTCGAAGAGGCCAGTCTGGCGATGCAGTTCACGCTGGCGATCCGCAACAAGCTGCTCGAGGCGTATACGACCGTTTCTCAAATGCAGATGTAGTAGTCGCGGACGCTAGGTCTCCAACCGCGAGAACAGCGTTTCGATCGTGAACGGCTCGCCCGTGCTCGGGCGCGGTCGCGGATTGTTCAAGCAATACCGGCGTACGCGCGCTTCGGCATCTCTGTAGAGGTCCTGCGTATTGGTCCACATATGCGGATCGTCCAGCGCGCGCCGTTCGATCTCGATCACGGGCTCGAGCGCGCGGCACAGCAGCACCAGCGTATTCCCGATCAGGTAGTAGATGGGCGGCCCCTCGACGAGGCCCAATTCTACGTAGGCTCCGGTTTCGTTCAAGAGCCGCAGCACCACGTGCCACGGCTTGTCGCCGTCCGAAGCGCTGCGAGCGACTTCGGCGCGAAACGTCTCGTCGCCGATCAGGCGCGGCAAGTCGCGCAGTACAAAGCGGGACGCATTTAGGAACTCGGGATCCCGGTACCGCTCCAAGAGCCGGATCATGCCGTCGAGCTGGGTACCGCGGGATGCCACTTTGACTTGACGCGCGGCATAAATCGCCGTCACCAAGATGATCAGTGCGGTCAGCACCGTG
Organism: Vulcanimicrobiaceae bacterium; assembly: GCA_035652755.1. Taxonomy (GTDB): domain Bacteria; phylum Vulcanimicrobiota; class Vulcanimicrobiia; order Vulcanimicrobiales; family Vulcanimicrobiaceae; genus DASRDE01. Next base: position 32,702 of record DASRDE010000025.1, read on the forward strand.
CTCAGGGCGGTTACGGCTTCCCAGTGCATTTAATCGGAAATGCACGCGTGCGGTTCGCATCCCCTGCGGCGGGCAAGGGGTACCAGGCCGCCGATGCGGGTATACAACCGAGCGTGCTGCTCGAACGTCCGCTCGCGGTCGAGACCGGAGAGGTCTTCACGCTGCCCCGCCGGCCGCGTCTGCGGCGCCGCGTGCCCATCATCGCCGCGCTGGTCGCGCTGGCTCTGCATTTGGGCGGAAATCCGCACTACGGCTTTTTCCGGGACGAGCTGTACTTCATCGTCTGCGGGCTCCATCCGGCGGCCGGCTACGTCGATCAGCCTTCGCTCGTGCCGCTGCTCGCGGCCGGCTCCCAGGTGTTCGGGCATTCGCTCTTCGCGCTGCGTGCGCTTCCGGCAATCTTCTCGGCGCTTGCGACGTATGTGACGTGCGTCTTCGCCTACGATTTGGGCGGAGAAGTCTTCGCGATCGCGCTGGCCGCTCTGCTGGCGATCGTTTCGCCGGTGCTCATGGCTTTCGGCGCGCGCTTCTCTCCGGACACGATCGAAACCGCGGCCTGGCCGCTGATGGCGTTGCTCGTGTGGCGCATCGCCAAAGGCGCCAATCCGCGGCTGTGGATCGCCGTGGGATTGGTCGCGGCAGTTGCCGCATGGAGCAAATACAGCGTCGCGTTCTTTGCATTTGCGCTGATCGCCGGCTTGCTGCTCACTCCGCAGCGGCGGATCCTTCGCTCCTGGTGGTTCGCAGCGGGCGCGGCTCTGGCGCTGGCGCTCTGCGTTCCGAACGTGGTCTGGCAATGGCAGCATCAGTGGCCGATCCTGCAGCTGCTGCACAACGACTACGACAAGTTCTTGCTCAAGTGGCCGCCGTTTCCGCTGCAGCAGATCATGATCATGAGCCCGCTGCTCTCGATTGCGTGGCTTGCCGGTCTGGGATGGTTACTTGTGGATCGGCAGCTGCGATTCTTGGGATTGGCGTATCTGCTGCTCATCGCGATGATGTGGGGACTCGACGCCAAGAATTACTATCCGGCGCCGGTGTATCCGTACTTGATTGCGGCGGGAGCCGTGGTGATCGAGCGCTGGACCGGCCGGGTTCACGCCTGGCGCGCGGCCATCGTCGCTATCGTCGTGCTGTGCGCGATCCCGTCGACGCCGTTCGTGCTGCCCATCCTGCCGATGCGCTCGTTCATCGCCTATCAGGAGTTTCTCGGCAAGGCCTTCCACATCAATTTCCACGTGGAGAAGGCCGGCAACAACCTGCCGATTCAGTACTACGGCGACATGACCGGCTGGCCTGAAATGGAGCAGCAGGTCGCCGCCGTCTACGGCGGGCTGCCGGCAGCGGACAAAGCGCGCGCGGCGATCTACGCGCATAATTTCGGTGAGGCCTCGGCGATCGATTACTACGGGGCGGGCACCGGACTGCCCGCTGCGATCAGCGGCAACAACACGTACTGGATTTGGGGGCCGCACGGGTACAGCGGCGCGGTCGTCGTCGATCTCAACGGCAAGGAGCTGCTGCCGTATTTCCGTTCGGTCAAACGCGTCGCGACGTACTACTACCCGCTGGCGATGCCGTACGAAAACAATCTGCCAATCTGGATTTTGCGCGATCCAATCCGGCCGCTCCCCGCGGTTTGGCCCAAGCTCAAAGACTACTCGTACGCCTTCGGCGGTTTGTAGCAAAGGACGCACCCCGCCCTTCGGCCAATCTTCCCGGCAACGGCAGCTTTCTTCCGATCGGAGTATCGTTATGACTCGGGTGTGTTTCGCTTTTCTCATCGCAGCGGCGTGCACGAGCATTGCGCGCGCTGCCGGTGCTCCCGTGCCGGACACGCCGCCTGGGGGCATCGAGCCGGCCGGCGTGCCTCTCTCGCAGGTTCTCAAGGCGTACGATGCCGCGGCCGGCGCTTTACTGCCCGGCGTTGCGAACACGCGCGTCGAGCACTGGACGTATACCGACGCCGGCCTCAAAGGTTCGGAAACCCTCGTGCGCAGCGGCCAAGACTATTACGCGCGCGTCCTAGAGGGCGCATACGTCGAAGAGTTCGGCCGCTTTATCGGCAAGGGGTGGCACCGCGATCGCAACGGCGTCGTCTCCGAGATGTCGTCGATCGACTACGGCAGCCTAGCCATGCTCGTGTTCGTGCAAGGATTGCACGACGCGCAAGATCCCAAGAACGACGCCAAAGTGCTTGGCCAGGTCGCCGCGCCGTGCGTATGTTACGTCGTTTCGGTGAAATACCCGGGCGATCGCCACCCTGAGTACGTGTATTACGACAAGAGCTCGGGTCTGGTCGATCGCACCGAGCACGTCATCGACGACACGAAGATTACCACCGACTACGCCGATTACCGCACCACGAAAGGTCTGGTAGAGCCGTGGCACGTGCACGTGAGCACGGGCGATGCGCTCCGGGACACCGATTTCCAGCGCGCGGATGCTACGCTGGGCGTCTCCGTCGACCCGGTGCAGTTTGCCCCGCCGCATTCGACGTACGGATTCGCGTCGTACAGCGGTGCACTGACGCTGCCCATCAAGGTGCTGTGGGACGACAACTTCTTGAAGTTCGACGGTCAATCGGCGTATTCGGTCTACCGTGCGCCCAACGTCGTCGTGCGGATGGTCATAAACGGGCGAGGACTCGATTTTGCCCTCGCGTGCGGGAAAGCGCGCTCGTACATCGACTGGGACGTCGCCCAGCAGCTCGGCTTGACCAGCCAAAACCAAAACATTCGCGACAAGAACGGCGATCCGATATCGTTTGAAACGCTCATCCCGCAGGCGTCGATCGGCGGCCTGACGCTCTCGAATTTCGCCGTTCGGGCGGTTCCGTTTCACTACCATCTCGGTAACGAAACCAAAATTGTCGGCGTCCTGGGCTACGATCTCTTGTCGTCCGGCGTTTTTACGGTGGATTTCGTCAACGAGAAGTTGACGCTCGCGCCCGCCGCGCAATTCGACGGACCGATCGTGGATCCGAAGGCGCTCGTCCTGCCGCTGACCTTTGACGACGGCTTGCCCTATACCGTCACCGCCATCTCGGGTCATCCGTCCACGCGCATGCTGGTCGATAACGATTTCGACTATTCGGTCATCTTCGGGTCGTTCTTGGATCGGTATCCCGATGCGGTGCAGGACGTGAACGGAAAGGCACATGCCGATGCGACGCTTCCATTTGCGGACGCGCATTCGTATGGAAGCGATGCGCAAGTCTGGCAGGCGGTGCTTCCGCGCTTCGACTTCGCCGGCGCGCATTTCCTCAATTTCAGGATGATTGCGGACAGCGATAACGCGGCGGCCGACGACACCGACGCGGTCGTAGGAGGCGACGTGCTGCGGTTCTACGACATGACGTTCGACTACGCGCACGCTCGGGTGATTCTAAAGCCCAACGCTTGGTTCTACAAAGTCTACAAGGTCGAACCGCAGTGAGGCTGCGCGGCGTCGCGCTTTGCCTGCTCATCGGCGCAATCCCCGCGGCAGGTCTGTGCCAGAGCGACGATCCGGGCGCGCCGCCGGCCGGTATCGTTCCCGCCGAACTCTCTCTTGCGCAGGTTCTGGCGCGCCACGAGCGCGCGCAGCCGTTCGCCGCCGCTCCGGTCTATTCGCAGACGTGGGCGTACTCGCGGGCGGGTTTAACCGGTTCGGAGACCGACGTCGTATCGCAGCAGGACGAACGCGTCGACGTGCAGCTCGGGCCGTTTCACTCGGCGCACGGCATCTTCCGCGGTGTCCGCTGGATTCAGAACGAGAACGGCGCCGTCCGTAATGTCAGCGGGATTCATCGGATGGACGAAGCCGACGACGCCGCGCTCGCGCATGCGTCGGAAGAGGCTTCCGGAGTACAGCTGCTCGGACGGGTCGCGGATCCGGCCGCATACGTCGTTCGCGTGCATCCTCGCGGAGGAAGACTCGAGTATTTGTATTACGACGTCTCGTCGTATCGCTTGGTCAAGGCCGATCGCGTCGTGGAAAATCGGCGCGTCACGACGGTGTACGATGATTTTCGGACGGTCGGATCGCGCGTGCTCCCCGGCCATATCCACGAAACCAACGGGCTGTCCGGAGACGATCAGGATTGGACGCTGCAAAACGCCGGCATCTCCGGCGTGAGTTCGGCGGTGCTGACGCCGCCGGCGGGCGCCGCGCCGTTCGAACTTGGCGCAAGGCGCACCACGCTGCCCGCAACATTTAGCGCCGATCGCGTGATCCTGGCCGCAAAGCTCGCAGGCCACACGGTTAATTTCCAGCTCGACTCGGGAGCTTCTACAATTCTCCTCGATCGGGGCATCGCCGATGCGACCGGAGCGCAGTCGTTCGGCAAGAGCACGCAAGTCACGGCCGGCGAGTACAACGTTTCGGACACGCTGACCGGCAGCATCGGCCTGGGCGATGCACTCATCCGGCACGCGGTCGTCGAGACCGCGCCCTTTCACATGCGGACGTACGGCGGCGATCCCGTCGCGGGGCTATTAGGCTATGATTTCTTTGCGTCGTTCGTCGTGCACCTGGACTACCAGCACGCCGCCGCGGAGGCGTTCGCATCGGATGCATTTACCGCGCCCGCCGGTGCCATCGAGCTGCCCGCGCGTCTCGACGACGGCGTCCCGGTCGTCGAAGTGCGGATCGGCACCGCTCGCGCAAGGAACTTTATCGTCGACACGGGCGCCGATCGCAGCAT